>CAZHMP010000127.1:0-6356 GCA_964533595.1 uncultured Acidimicrobiales bacterium
CGAAGAAGAGAGGCAGAATCGCCATCGGCACGAGTATCGATGGGAGACGCACCACTCGAACCAGATTTCGCCGAGTCATCCACATGATGGTTGGAATGCTGGGGCTGTAGACCCCAGCGGACGCCTGTGCACTGGACCCGATTGCGACACGATCGGTGATGGTCATGTCACCTCCATCCGGCGCAGATACATGCGATACGACCAACCCAAAGACACGATTGCGACGAGAATGGTCACCCCGATGGCCTGAAGCAGATCGGTCCACGACCATCCGTAGATCACCAACCGCCGCGTCGGGTCGATGATGAAAGTGAAGGGATTTCTCTGCGCGACATCTTGGTACCAGCCCTTCATCAACTCGGTGGGAAAGAACGCCGACGAGACGAACAGGAAGACGAAGGTGAGTGGGAACATCGACTGGGTGGCTTCGGGGCTACCGGTTCGCAACGCAACAGCCACGCCGAATCCACCGACCGCGATCGACAGAAGCGCCGCGATCAACACGATGGCAACGGCCCCCACGATGCCGCTCTTGACCGGCGCACCGAATCCCAAGAAAACCAGTATCAGCATCAACGACTCGAGCCCGGAGAAAGCCGCGGCACCCATGATCCGGCCCACCAGAACCGACTGCCGAGCCACAGGGGAAGCCATCAGTCGATCGAAAAACCCGTTCTCGATGTCGGTGGCCAGATCTGTGCCGGCGTTACCCGCACCAAACGCGATGCTTTGAAGCACCGATGCCGGAAGCATGTACTGAAGAAACGAATCGACCGGGGGGAACTCGGGAAGCTTGATTGCCTCGGCGAACTGGGCGGAATACACCGCCGCCAGCATCAACGGGAGAATCAAGCCCGGAACCCAAGCCCCCGGCGTGCGCCAAGTCGACAACACCGACCGCTTGGCCAACGCGAACCCCTGCTCGAGCACGACCCGAAGCCGCGGCCTGCGCATCGTCTCAATGGGCGGCGAAGTATTCGCCACGCTCACGAGTCCTCGTCATCCATGACGGCGCCTTCGAGTCGACGACCTGTGGCGTCGGAGAAAACATCGTCGAGGCTCGGAGTGTCGAGTTCGATGTGAGCCACCGGCACACCCTGCGCATCGAGAGAACGAACCACATCAGCCAGTCTCTTGGCTCCATCTGCCAGGCCGATGGCGAGACGGCCCTCACGAGCCGGCCTCCACTCCCCGAAGGTCGACAGCACGGACTTGGCGGTGTCGAGCATGATGTCGTCGCCTATTTCGATCCGCAACGTGGGCTCCCCAACCTCGTCCTTCAGAACCGCCGGGTCGCCTTGTCGTACGATCTTCCCACCGTCGATGATGGCGATTCGACCGGCGAGTTGGTCGGCCTCCTCAAGATATTGGGTGGTGAGAAACACGGTCGTGCCCTCATCGTTGAGAGCTCGCACCTCTTCCCACATCGATTGCCGGCTCGTGGGGTCGAGACCGGTGGTGGGTTCGTCGAGAAACAACACCGACGGTCTGTGGATCAGCGCCAACGCCAGGTCGAGCCTGCGTCTCATGCCACCGGAGTAGTTGCCAACTCGACGGTCCCCCGCCGTGGTGAGGCCCACCCTCTCCAAGAGCTCGCCAGATCGCTTGGTGGCTTCCTTCGACCCGAGGCCATGAAGGATCGCTTGCAGCTTGAGCAACTCGTTGCCGGTCATGAGCGGATCGATGGCGGCGTCCTGAAGCGCAACTCCAATTGAGCGGCGGACCTTGTTGGGCTCGGCCACGACGTCGTGCCCGGCAACTCGTGCCGATCCGCCAGTGGGTTTCAAGAGAGTGACCAGCATCCTCACGGTGGTCGACTTTCCGGCGCCGTTGGGGCCGAGGAAGCCGAATATCTCCCCCTCCTCCACCTCCAGGTCGATGCCGTCGACCGCGACGAGCGCACCAAACGTTCGCTCCAGACCGTGAGCCGATACCGGATTGTCGGTCATGCGTTGGCCTCCGAGATCGCCGACCAGATCTTCTGCGGTGTAGTGGGCACATCAATGTGACGCACGCCCAGCGGCGACAGCGCGTCTATCACCGCACTCTGAATCGCCGGAGTCCCCCCAATCGTTCCTGACTCACCAACACCCTTGGCTCCGAGAGGATTGTTGGGAGTCGCCGTCTGCATCGTCACCAACTCGAAGGACGGAAGCTCAGCCATCGAGATGATTCCATAGTCGGCGAAATTTGAGGTGACGGGGTTTCCGTCGGCGTCGTAGACCACTTCCTCCAACAGCGCCTGCGCTGCGCCTTGGGCGATGCCGCCGTGTCGTTGGCCTTCGACGATCATCGGATTGATGATGGTGCCGGCATCGTCGCAAGTGATCATTCGCCTGAGTGTGACCCCGCCCGTCTCGGTGTCGACATCCACCACCGCTATGTGTGTTCCGAACGGATACGAACAATTGGCGTTGAAGTCCTCGTCGGCCACCAGCAATCCGGCATCGGCTTCCATGGCGACTTCGGGCCAGGACTTCGACAATGCAGGTGATCCAGCAACGTGGAACAGGCCCGAGTCGGCATCGAGCACGACGTCCTCGGTTGCCGCTTCGAGAAGCTTTGCGGCAACCCCACGAGCGTTGTCGACAACTGCGCCTGCCGCTTCAAACACTGCCGACCCGCCTAGCTGGGTGGAGCGGCTGCCATACGTGCCGGTTCCTTGGGCCACCGCGAGGGTGTCACCTTGGACAACCTCGATGTCTTCGACCGGCATGCCGAGCTTCTCGGCTGCGATCATCGCAAATGTGGTGGCATGCCCTTGGCCGTGCGAGAGCGCCCCGGAGAACACGCGAGCCTTGCCCTCCGGTGTGATCTCCACCTTCGCGAATTCATTGCCCCCTGGGGCCGGGCCCGCAGTAACTTCGACGTAGACGCTCACACCAATACCCATGGCAATTGGGTCACCGGACTCACGGCGCCGGGCACGCTCCGCCCGTAATTCATCCATACCGGCGGCTTCCATCGCCAAGTCGAGCGACCGTTCATAGTCGCCGCTGTCATAGACGGTGCCGACCGCTGTGGTAGCGGGAAATGCGTCGGGTTGGATCAGGTTGCGCCTGCGGACCTCGACCGGATCGAGACCAACCTCGGCGGCGAACAGATCCATGCTTCGTTCAATGCTCAATGCAGCCTCGGGGCGACCGGCACCACGAAACGGCTCCGAAGGCACCGTATTCGTGACAAACGATCTCGCTCGAGTTTCGATGTGAGGAATGTCGTAGGTGCCTGAAGCCATCGTGACCGTGAACATCGGCAAGAAGCCACCGAGTCGGCCGTATGCGCCAGAATCACCCAGAATGTCGAGTCGGTAGTGGGTGACATTTCCGGACCGATCACCGCCGATCGTGGCGTAGTGGATCTGACCACGGCCCCAACCCATGGCCAACATCGCCTCGGTGCGCGTTTCGAACCATCGAACCGGCCGCCCCGACACCTGAGCCAGGAAAGGCATCACCAACTCTTCGGGATAAATGGCAATTTTCGAGCCAAATCCCCCGCCCACATCAGGGGCAATCAGGTGCGCCGAATCGGCATCTAGCCCATACGCAGCCGCCACCGTGTCACGGTCGGCGTGCACAGCCTGAGTCGACAGCCACATGGTGAGACGTTCGCCCTCCCAGACCGCAGCCACCGATCTCGGCTCCAGAGAAGCCGACGAGATTCGTTGATTGGCGATTCGCTGGGACACCACGACTTCGCAACCGTCGAAGAAGTCATCTCCGGAGAAACCTGATGCCATCCCTAGTGGGGCGAAATCGCACGCCAAATTCGTGCCGATGTCCTGATGGATTACGACTTTGTCCTCAACCGCCGACTCGAGATCGACCACAGCCGGCAATGGTTCAATATCGACATACACCGCTTCGGCAGCGTCCTCACCTTGATAGGGATGCTCGGTCAGAACGACCGCTATTGGTTCTCCCACGAAACGCACGTGGCTGCCGGCCAAGACCGGCCGATTGAGAATGTCGGGAGGAAATATTGGGACGACGCCCGGCAGGGTCCGAACTCCTTCCGGAAGATCTGCCGCGGTCACAACCTTCACAACACCCGGCATGGCCAGAGCATCGTCGATTTCGATCGACTCGATTCGACCGTTGGCCACCGTCGAACGCACGAATGTGGCATGAAGTGCGCCGGACAACCTCGGGTCATCGAGATCGGCGGTGTACGTCGCTCCTTCGGTGAGGAACTTCGGGTCCTCCTTGCGAAGCACCTTCGTGCCAACGATCGTCATCGGTAATCTCCCCAAGATTCGAGTAGCGGGGAACTTAGCCGCCGCGAGGACGAGATCAAGAAACCGACGACACGTGTCACACCAGTCCGTTTACGGAACGGCCACGCAACCCTCGACACCGGGCACCGAGTACACCTCTGACCCGGGCGCCACGTACGGTCCGAAGCACTTGGCGGCTTTGGCCACACCATCCGGGCCGACCCTCAGTTCGATCTCCCGATTGATCGACTCGATCTGGTCGACCAACTCCTGACGTTGAGCCTGGGATTCTCGAAGCTCGGCGCGCTGTTCGAACCAAGTGCTCACCGGGAACGAAGCCAACCCGACCGCCACGACCACGATCACGGCGCTCGCAACCAAAATGAGCACCAACCTCGATCGTTTGCGGGCCTTGGCCATCAGTGTCTACCTGCCAGAGCTGCCAATCCACGGAACTCGGCGGCCTCCCCCAACTGCTCCTCGATACGGAGCAACTGGTTGTATTTCGAAACACGATCCGAGCGTGCCGGCGCCCCGGTCTTGATTTGTCCGCAATTGGTAGCCACGGCCAGATCGGCAATCGTCGTATCTTCGGTCTCTCCTGAACGGTGTGAGATCACCGAGGTCATCGAGTTGCGCGTGGCCATCTCGACCGCTTCGAGCGTCTCGGTGAGTGAACCGATCTGGTTGACCTTTATGAGAATCGAATTTGCGGTCTTCTCGGCGATGCCACGCTCCAGACGTTCGGTGTTGGTGACAAAGACGTCATCGCCCACCGTCTGAATCCGGTCACCGACCGACTCCGTGTGCAACTTCCAGCCGTCCCAATCCTCCTCGGCCATGCCGTCCTCGATCGAGACGATCGGGTATGCGTCGACGAGTTTGGCCAACTCCGCCACCATTTCATCCGAGGAGAGCGACCGGTTCTCACTCGCCAACACGTACTTGCCATCGTGGTAGAACTCCGATGATGCGGTGTCGAGTGCGATTGCCACGTCGTCACCCGGCCGGAAGCCGGCACGCTCGATCGCCTCGACCAACAAGGTCACGGCTGCTTCATTCGACTCGAGATTGGGCGCAAATCCGCCTTCGTCACCGATGCCTCCGGCCAACCCACGGTCGTGAAGCACCGACTTGAGCTGGTGATAGGTCTCCACGCCCCAGCGAAGCGCCTCGGAAAACGACGCCGCACCCACCGGCATCACCATGAACTCCTGGAAGTCGACATTGTTGTCGGCGTGGGAACCGCCGTTGAGCACGTTCATCATCGGAACCGGCAGGACGTGAGCGTTGGCTCCACCGATGTGACGCCACAGAGGAAGTTGCAGTTCGTCAGCCGCGGCTTTGGCCGCCGCTAGAGAGATGCCCAGGATGGCGTTGGCGCCCACACGGCCTTTGTTGTCGGTGCCATCGGTGGAGATGAGCTCGGCATCAAGAGTTCGCTGATCGAGTGCGTCGAGACCGATTACCGAGTCGGCGAGTTCACCGTTGACGAATCCGACCGCGGTGAGAACACCTTTGCCCATGAGACGATCACCACCGTCACGAAGCTCCACTGCCTCGAACGCCCCGGTGGACGCACCGCTGGGCACAATTGCTCGACCCATCGCGCCGCTGTCAAGAAGTATCTCGACCTCCACCGTGGGATTGCCTCGCGAATCGAGGACCTCACGGCCGTGCACGCCTTCGATGATGCTCACTGTCGAACCTCCTGGAGTTGTCTGATCGTCGCCTGAGCGCGCCGACCAAGCGCCGTTCTCCGTCCCTGACCCAGTCGGCGTCCATCAGTGTTGCGTTCGCCATGGTAGCGCTCGCCGCGCCGCAGCATCGGCACCCCTCTGACTATGAAATCAGATCGGATTATCCGGCTGGCGATGCGCGCTTCGTTCCGTGTCACGGAACCGCGATTCGAAGCGAGTCGCCGCCTCTCGCAGCGCTGACTCGGGGTCGAGCCCCGAGGATTCAGCCAATTCGACAATCGCGAACAGGACATCGCCGAGCGACTCGGCATCCGGAGCGGCCAGGTGGGCCGCCAGGACCTCCGCCGGTGCCACCGTGGGCAGGTCGCCACCCGTCTCAACGTCGCTGGATTTGGCACGCTTTTGCACCTTCATCGCGAGCATGAGGGCCGGCAGCG
>CAZHMP010000128.1:0-3708 GCA_964533595.1 uncultured Acidimicrobiales bacterium
TGAACGGTGGAGCTTCCGTGACCTCCATGTCAGATGAGCAGATGGACGCGCTCGTCGATCGTCTCGAGCTGCTGTTCGTGACCAACCTCGATGCTGTATTCAACGTGGCACATCGGGTTTTGTGGAACCGCTCCGATGCTGAGGATGTGGTGCAGAATTCGTTCCTGAAGGCCGCCACTCGGCTGGATCAACTCCACGACGACAACCGGGCCCGGCCCTGGTTGCTGCAGATCGCCTACCGGGAAGCAATCGCCGTTCTCCGAAAGAGGCGCGAGACGCCGGTCGACCCCGCCACAATTCCCGATCGGATCGCTCCCGGACGTGGGCCTGATGAGTTGGCGGTTGCGGCGGATCTGGCTGCCGCGGTTGCCAGCGCTCTCGAGCGAATGGACTCCGGTGAAAGAATCGCAGTCGTGTTGCGCGATATCGAGGAGCTACCGATGCGCGAGGTAGCCGAGGTGATCGGGATCGGCCTGTCAGCGGCCAAGATGAGGGTCAGTCGGGGACGGGCATCGCTTCGCTCCATGCTCGACCGGGAGTTGACCGATGCGATGTGACGAGCTGGCCGAACGGCTCACCGACTTCCTCGAGGGCGACCTCGATCCTCAGACCGAAGAAGCGGCGATTGAACATCTCGCTACCTGCAATCACTGCGAGGTCGTATTGGCCGAGACCCGCGAGGTCACCAATCTGGCTCATGATTACGGTCGGATCGCCATCGAGGAGGCCGACCGCGACCGGCTATTCGACGGCATCACGTCGCGACTGAAATCCCATCAGCCGGACTGATCGTCTCAGCCGACTATCGGAAGTCCGGCCTGGGACCACGCAAGGATGCCGCCATCGATGTCGGCTACGTCGCTGAACCCCAGCTTCGACATCAAATCTCGGGTCGCCCCGCTGCGGTTTCCGGAATGGCAATAGAGCAGATACGGGACGTTGGGGTCGAGAGCCTCGATCTGGTTCGCGAAGTCGTCACCGTAGAAGTCGATCATGGTGGCACCTTCGAGATGGCCTGCCGCGAACTCGTCGGCGGTACGAACATCAAGCACCACCAATCCGGCTGGTGGAGACTCAATTATCGACTCGGCATCGTTGGGCGACACGATCCGCACACCGGCGGCGCTCCCTGACGCCACAGCAGTGGTGGAGTTGCCGGAGCCGCTGCCGCACGACGCTGCCAGCAAAGCGAAAACCAACAGGATGAGACTCGCCGAACGTCGCAATTTCATGGCGAGAATCCTACCGCTGAGGTGGTTATTGCCCCGTCACCATTTCGGCGTAGGGAGCGATGAAGGGAGACAGACTCACGTTGTCGATCTCGACGTTGACGATCGATGGCCTGCCATTGGCTGCAGCTCGTTCGATGGCGGGTCCGATCTCATCGGGATCTGTGACCTGTTCCCCGTGCCCGCCCCACATGGCGACCAATTTTTCATACGCCCTCATGTGGTGGAGATCGGTATGACACGAACCCTGCTCGGCGATCTCGTCGGCGCGAATGTACTTCTCCAGCAGACTGATCATCCCCCAACTCGAGTCGTTGGAGATCACGCACACGACGGGAATCTCCAGCCGTGCCATGGTCTCCATCTCCATCGAATAGAACCCGAAACTGCCGTCTCCGGTGTACCAAAGCACCGGTTTGTGAGTAGCTGCCCAGGCACCGAGAACCAAGCCCGCACCGGTGCCGATGGTGCCGTTGGGGCCGGTGCCGTGAAGTTGTCCGGGGCGATACGCCCTCGAACCCAATCCCATCCAGATGGCAGCCTCGCCGCCGTCTATCACCAACGACCAGTCCCGGCCTTGCTCTTCCAAGAACCGTGCAACTTCGCCCGCGCAACGACCGGGATGGATCGGTGTCTTCGGATCGTGGTAGTCGGCGGGAAGGTCGGCCGTGGTGACCGGTCCCCCAGGTCCGCACCACGGCTCTGAGACCACCGGGCTACGTCGCTCCTTCACTGCGTCAAGAATCTGTCCGGCCACAGGGCCTGCACCCCCGGCGATTCCCAGGTCGGCCCGAGCATTGAACCCGATCAGCGAGGTGTCGGTGTGAACCTGAATGATCTTCGCCTCGCTGGGAAGCAACCCGCCGAACCCGAGCCTGAAGTCGAACCGACATCCCATGGCCAGCACCACGTCAGCCATCGGTGTGGCGTTGGTGGCCAGCAGGCGATTCTCGGATTCGTCACCGAACAACCCGCGGCAGCCGAAACCGGCGACGCCGATCGGCATCTTCAAAAAGTCGGACAATTCGGCGATTGCATTGCCATACCCACCGATCGATCGAGTCGCTCCATCGTCGATGAGCATGGCCGGTCGCTCGGCGCCCGCGAGAAGCTCCGCGGCCTGCTCGATCAATGAAGGATCTCCGCCGGGGATCGGCGCAGCCGGTGTCGGCGGCGAAATCCCGGGGGACGCATCGTTCACGCCGGCCGACAGCAAGTCGGTGGGAATCTCCAGGTAGACGGGGCCCGGGTCGGCATCGGTGGCTCGGCGAATCGCCGACGACACGTAGTCGGGGATCCGCTCCGGAATGGTGATCTTTCTGGCCCATTTGGAGACCGACTTCATCAGATCAAGGGTGGACATGTCCTGTAGATCGCCGGCGTCGCGCATGGGCATTGCCACCGCCCCGCCGATGTGGATCACAGGGATGTTCATCGAAGCCGCCTCCATCATTCCGGTGGCGGTGTTGGCCACGCCCGGCCCGGCGGTCGTGATGACCGCAGCAACCTTTCCCGATGCCCGCGTGTAGGCAATGGCCGCGTACATGGCGGAACACTCGTGTCGAACGTCGACCATTTCGATTCCCGCTTTTCGCATCCCGTACAGCGCGGGCATGATGTGCCCCCCGCAGAGACCAAACGCCATTTCGATACCCGCGCCGGCCAAAGCGCTGCCCAACAATGTGCCGCCATCGAGGTCGCTCATATCATGCCCCCTTCGCATCACCGAGACTCGCTCTCGCGGAGGAGTCCGATTGCGAACATAGCAACACCGTCATCTCGGTACCCCTTCGGGATGCACGCCGGCAGTGCGGGACGCAGTTCGGCCCTCACACCAAGCCGTTGGTACAGTCAGCCCATGGCGTCATTGAGCGGCCGGATGGTCAACTTCATGAGCCGGCGTCTGCCGTGGATGGGTAGGTCCGGCACCAACCGACAGATCAAACAGTTTCGGGCCAGCAAGGGGTCGAAAGGGTCGAAGCTGCTCGGAAAGCCCACGTTCATACTCGATGTCGTCGGCCGCAAGAGTGGCGAGTCCCGGCCGGTCATGTTGATGCTGGCCCGCCGCGGCGACGACCTCGTGGTGGTGGGTTCCAATGGCGGCAACCCCATCACCCCCAACTGGTACCGCAACCTGATCGCGGCCGGTGAGGCTCACGTGGAAGTGGGCCCCGACCGCTGGGCTGTCACCGCTCGCGAGATCGACGATGGCCCCGAGCGTGACGACTGCTGGGATCTGGCCTGTGCTGTCTATCCCGACTTCGCGTCGTATCAGGAACTCACAGAGCGGAAAATCCCGGTCGCCGTGCTGGCCCGCCAATAATCGGCCGGCCGTTCACGATCCGATCCGGTCCAACTGTTCGATCAATTCGTCGACGCTCGGACGGTCGTCGGGCCCCTCACTCCAGAATCCCCAGGCAAGCGTGCCGTCGGGTCCAACAATGAAATCGCCTCCAAGCTGAAGTGTGTCCTCGGTGGG
>CAZHMP010000128.1:3808-6304 GCA_964533595.1 uncultured Acidimicrobiales bacterium
CACGGCAGTCAATGGATGTGGCGATGGAAGATCACCACGACTGATTCGCCGCGGTGATCTTCCATCTGCCATCGGTGCCCGTCGGCGTCCAACAGCTGGATGGCGGGAGCTGGTGCGCCGATCGAGGGCCGGGGAAGGTGGTGACTCAAGACCCGACGAGATCCATGGAGTCCTGGCCCTTGAACGGAGCACCGATGATCTTTCCGATGAGGCAGCGATTGGTGGCACCCATGGCGGCTGGAACCAACCCGACCAGACCGACGATGACTCCGCCAACGCCGCCCATCGCCACGCCGAGAATCACGAGGGCTGCTCCGGCCGCGATTCGGACGATACGGCCGACGGGTGCGGCCATCCAAGCTGCGAATTTCACGTTTCCTGCTTGTTCACTCATTTTGTTGTCCCTTTCAATGGATCGTTTGAGAACTGTTGTTGCTGAGAACCGGTGTTGCGGGTCAGCCGCCGGCCGGGGCGAACACGTTGACCTCGATGGCACCGACGTTGCCTCCCGATGAAGCATCGATGTCGAAACGGATCACTTGCCCTGTGAACTCGGCCGGGTTGAAATTGGGCTCGGCTGGGGTGCCGGCGGTGAAGGGCCCGAGCGGCTCGCCACCGTCGATGCTGATCGTGTAGGTGTCGGTTATGGCACTTCCGTCGAGCATCCGACGGGTGATGAATTCGGTGCCGACGACCTCTTGGGAGGAGCCGAGGTCGATGGTGATGAAGCCAATGTCGCCGTCACCCTTGGTGGCCCACTCGGTGGTGGTCTCACCGTCGATGGCGTTGGTGGCCTCCCACCCAGGACCGAATTCCGAGCTCGAATCAACAATGGTGGAGGTGAGGGCGAGATTGGTGCCGTGGACAGCCATGGCGTCACCGCTGGACGCATCGACTTCGGGGATGGTGAAGGTGCCGGAGGGGGAACGGAACTGCCGGCCGTCGGCGGTGGATCCCTGGACCCGGAAGGAATAGGTCTTGCCCCGCTCGGCTCCCGGCAGGAACACGTCGTGCTGGATGATTCCGGTGCCGTTCATGGCGAGGCTGTTGTTGAAATGCCCGAACGACTCAGTCTCACCCCACACGATGGTGCAGATCATTTCCTCGGTAGTCGTGACGTGAAAGATCCCACGATTCGGGTCGCTGGTATCGGCCTCGAAGGTGAAGTCGCTGTCCTGGACCAACGAGAACGGTTGAAGCTCGCCTATCCCGGAATCTGGGGTCGCGGTGGAATCGGATCCCGACGACCCGCAAGCCGAGGCCAAGACCGCCAGCGCGGCCACCACGGTCACGAGTGCGAGGATGGGTCGTTTTGACATGGGGGTGAGCTCCGGGTGGGGGTTGACGGTTCGGGATGATTCCCGCTCTGTTGTGTATGACGCGCCACGGCAACAATTGGTCACAAACTTTTCTGGAAGTCCCAACGCCGCTAATAGTGGGGCCGTGTTCGGGATCGTGGCTGGAGCGCCTCCGCGGGGACGTGGTCCCTGCGCTAACGTCGCCCGCCATGTCCAAGGTTCTTGTCACCGGTGCATCAGGGTTCATAGCCAAACACATCGTCCGCGAGCTGCTCGAAGACGGCCACGACGTCCGGGCGAGCGTGCGGTCCGACACGCGCCGGGCCGAGATCGAAGCCCTGTTCCCCGAGGCCGACATCGATTTCGTGAAGCTCGATCTGAACAGCGACGACGGTTGGGCCAATGCTCTCGAAGGGGTCGACGTGTTAATGCACACCGCCTCGCCGTTCCCGGGTGAGCAGCCCAAGGACCGCGACGAGTTGGTGCGGCCGGCGGTCGACGGCACCATCCGGGCACTGAGCGCCGCTCGCGACGCCGGCACCCTGCGGGTTGTCCTCACCTCCAGCGTGGCCGCCATGTACAAGGACCCGTCGCTGTCGCCGACCGACCCGGTAGACGAGTCGAACTGGACCGACCCCGACGGCCCCAAGACCTCGGCCTACGACGCGTCGAAGACACTCGCCGAACGTGCCGCTTGGGAATTCGTGGCCAACAACCCGCAGATGAAGCTCACAGCGGTTAATCCGGCCGCGGTGCTCGGACCGGCGATGGACATGAACTACGGAACGTCGCTGGAATACGCAGAACGCTTCATGTCGGGCAAGGACCCGATGGTGCCAAACGTAAGGTTCGGAATCGTCGACGTGCGCGATGTGGCCAAGATCCATGTGGCGACAATCGACCACGAGGCCTCGATCGGTGAGCGCTACGTGGCGTGTGCGGGCTCAATGTCGATGCCGGAGATGGCCGATTCGTTGGCGAAGGAGTTCCCCGACCACAAGATCGCCACCCGCCGGGCTCCCGACTGGCTGATCCGCATCATGGCCCGGTTCGTGCCGTTGCTGAAGGTGGTGGCCGACGGGCTGGGCCGGACCAACGACGTCGACGGCACCAAGGCCACCCGGGAGTTCGGGTTCACCTACATTCCGGCGGCCGACGCGGTGTTGGCGTCCGGCCATTTCCTGGCCGACCACGGGAA
>CAZHMP010000129.1:0-6197 GCA_964533595.1 uncultured Acidimicrobiales bacterium
GTCGCCGGAGTTCGATCTTGACCACACCAGGTCTTCCCCTGCGCGTTGGCGACCTGGGCCCAACAGTGCGCGACCTTCACCGGCGTCTGGTGGCTGTCGGAGGTGTTGACCTCGGTGATCCGGGGGTGTTCGACTCCGACACCAGTGAGGCCGTCAGACAGTTTCAGAAGCGTCGCGGGATCATCGTCGACGGAATCTGTGGCCCTCAAACATGGGCGGCTCTGATAGAGGCATCCCATCAACTCGGCGACCGAATGCTCTACCTTCGGTCTCCAATGTCACGCGGCGACGACGTGATGCAACTCCAGCAGCAGCTCGGCTCCCTGGGTTTCGACGCCGGCTGGGTCGATGGGATCTTCGGTCCGGCCACCGAATCGGCTCTGCGTGACTTTCAGCGCAATCAGGGTCTCACGCCCGATGGTGTACTCGGGATCGACACGGTGAGAAGTCTCAGAAATCTTCGTGGGCGGGCCGCGGGGTCAAAGACAGTGGCCGAGGTTCGGGAGGCCGAGGCCCTTCGCGGTCTTCCGGGGCTGGTCTCCGGTCGGCGGCTGGTGATCGGTGAGTCGGGTGGCATTCCTTCGATTGTCGACTCGCTGGCCCGGCGCCTCAAGGTGGACGGTGCACAAGTTCTGGCACTTCATCATCCCGATCTGTCGGTTCAGGCGAAGTCTGCCAACGAGTGGGACGGCGACGTGTTCATCGGAATGACCCTTGCAAACGAGGATCATTCCGTCGCCTATTTCGCAACAGAGGGTTTCGAATCGGCAGGAGGGCACGCCCTTGCATCGAGGTGTGCCCGTCGACTCGGGCCGATCCTTGCCTGCGAACTTCCCTCATCCGGGCTGAGGCTTCCGATCCTTCGAGAGACTCGGATGCCCGCAATCTGGTGTCGTTTGGGCCCTCCGCCGCTGGTGGTGGAAAGCGCCGCGTCGATCGTCTCAACGATAAGAGTTGCTCTCACCGAGTGGTGTGCCGACCCGCTTCTTCAGGGCTGACAACCGTTCTTGGTCGACAAGTCGGCCGGAGGAACGTTGTCCACAGGCTTATCCATAGGGGTGGATAAGTAATAGACCCTAACCCTAATGTGACATTCGTCACACAATCGTGCCGGGAGGTGTGATTACCCGGTATATCCTCTCCAGGTCGTTCAGGTCAGCGAAGTCGACCACCAGCTTCCCGGGTCCATTTCCAAGTTTCACTGTCACCCGAGTGTCGAGCCGGGCAGAGAGCAATTCCTCGAGTTCGAGGACGGCAGGCTCTGGCACGCTCCCGGGCTGAGGATCTGGTTTGGGATCACCGTTGGCCGAGGGTTCCTCCTCGGGCTCCGGATCTGACGACGGCCTGAGTAGATCCTCCACATCGCGAACCGTGAGGCCCTCAGCCACTATCCGCGCCGCAAGCTGTTCTTGGAGATCACGATCAGGAGTGGACAGAAGAGCTCTGGCGTGACCAGCCGATATTCGTGAGTCGACCACCATCTGCTGGACAGAGGGTGGTAACTGCAACAGTCTAATAGCGTTAGCCACAGCCGATCGGGAGCGCCCTACACGCTTGGCGACGGAATCCTGAGTGAGTTCGAAGTCTTCAATCAGTTGAAGGTAGGCAGCAGCTTCCTCCAACGCATTCAGATCCTGCCGGTGTAAATTCTCGACAATCGCAGTTTCGAGGCTGGCAAGATCGTCGACCCCTTTGATCAATGCAGGAATCGCCGGCAGCCCAGCGCGACGGGCTGCTCGCCAGCGTCTTTCCCCCGCTATCAACTCGTATCCGCCGTGGTCTACCTTGCGCACGACTATCGGTTGGATGACCCCCAATTCCGATATCGAAGCGGCCAACGAAGCCAAGGACTCCTCATCGAAGTGTTCCCGCGGCTGGAAACGGTTGGCAACAACCGTGTCGATATCGATCTCCCGATATACAGCACCATCGCCCTCAAGATCGGCTGGTATCAACGAACTCAGGCCCTTGCCCAACCCGCTACGACGCGCCATTTTCTACTCCCCTATCAACGATCTCCTGGGCCAAATCCCTGTAGGCGATCGCTCCACGCGACGTCGGGTCGAATACCGTGATCGGCTGGCCGAAGCTCGGGGCTTCGCTCAGCCGCACAGACCTAGGTATTACATTCCTACAGACCTTGTTGCCGAAGTGTTCTCTGACATCATCTGCCACCGCACCTGAGAGTTTGGTGCGGGCGTCGAACATCACCAACACAATCGTGCTCAGGACCAGTTTGGTGTTGAGATTGCGCTGCACCAGATCAACATTGCGGACCAGTTGTCCGACGCCCTCCAAGGCGTAGTACTCGGTCTGGATGGGAACCAGAACCTCGGTTGCCGCAGTTAGCCCGTTGATCGTGAGCAATCCAAGGGACGGTGGACAATCAATGAGAACCACATCGAAGTCGTCGATCACTGAGTCGATCGCTTCCTTGAGCTTTCGTTCCCTGCTGAACGCCGGCACGAGTTCAATTTCCGCACCTGCCAAGTCCAAACTGGCTGGAGCGACAAACAGGTTCTTCACAGCTACCGGCTCGATCACGTCTTCCATCGGTATGTCCTGCAAGAGCACGTCATACATGGAGTTCTCAAGCTGTGAGGTGTTGAGCCCCAAGCCGGTGCTGGCATTCGCCTGGGGATCAAGGTCGACTACCAAAACCCTCAACTCAAGATCGGCCATGGCCGCGCCGAGATTCACCGTGGTAGTGGTTTTGCCTACTCCGCCCTTTTGATTGGCGACCGCGAAGATCCGTGGCTGCAAGTTTCCAGGGTCATTCTTCTTGGCAGCAGCCACTTGGTGGTCTCCCTTTCAGACAACCGCCCAATACTTTCGGAAAAGAGTGGGAGTTGCAAGGACCCTACATTCAATGTTGAGAATTTCCGCCGTTGGGTGGGGGAGTGTTTCACGTGAAACACGTCCACCTCAAAACAAGCTCAGCATTACGGGTGGTGTTTCACGTGAAACACGGCCGACTCAGCCGCCGAAGGGATCCCTATGACGGGCCGGCGATCGGCGCGGGTACCGGTCCATCAACCCCTCCACACCATCCACACGAACAAACAATCCAGAATCGGTGCGCCAGGACTCGACAAAGCAACCACCCAAGCGGGACAAATCCACGGATGACCACTGAGTAAGCGCATCCTCGGAGCACGATGTGACCATCATCCCCCCCGTCGCCAGCAATGGGAGGCAGCACTCCACCAACTCTTCAAACGGAGCGAACAAACGGCTCACCACGAAATCAAACCCACGACGAAACGTCACATCTCGCCCCAGATCCTCCACACGGCCGTGTCGAACCTCAACACGATCGCCCAAACCACTCACCTCACTGGCCCGACGGGCCAAATCGCACCGCCGCTCACTGGCATCCAGTAGCAACCACGTGGACATTGGCAGCTGATGAGCAAGAAAAAGGCCCGGAACACCGGCCCCTGATCCCACATCCAAGCAACAAACAGGGGAGTCGACGCGAAAAGCGGCCGGTATGAAACCGGCCGCATGATCGCGAAGCTCCTCAATTAAGGCGCCTCCGAGAGCACCCATCGCCCTGGCCGGCGCCCAAGCGCCATCCAGACGGCTCAGAAACGGATCAGTCGTCATTCCCGGCCGGCACTACAACCACTCGACGATTCGGATCCTCACCCTCGGACGTAGTGTCGACCCCGTCTTCGCTGGTCATCGCGTCGTGCACAATCTTTCGGTCTGAACCCCGCATCGGCTCGAGTGCGATCTCCTTACCTGAATCACGCACCTGAGCGGCAATCTTGATACAGAAGGCACGCAGCGCCTCCTCACGACGAGCAGCCACTCCGCCAACATCGACACGCACACGACCATCACGACCGCCGCCAGCCTGCCGCTGTAGCACCGTACGAACGAGCTCATCAATGGCGGTGGCAGTGCTACCACGACGACCAATCAACCGACCGAGATTCTCTCCCGAGACCACGACCCGAATCTCGTTCTCATCAACCTCGGTCCGTTCAAACGCGACAGCCTCGCCAAACTCGGATGCCAAGCCGGTGACAAACGCCTCAGCGATGTCTGCCTGTTCTGTGAGTGTCATTGTGTCCATCTTGTCATCCTCCGACTTTGTTGCGGTCTTACGACCGCCATTTCGCTTGCGATTATCACTGGTGCCAGCCTTCTGACCAGCGTTTTTGTCTCTATTGTCGGATCCTCCGACACCTTGCGACGGCTTTGAGCCCGACCTGTCTCGCGGCGACTTAGAAGATCCATTCTTCGCCTTCCCGCCCGATCTCTGGCCCTTCTTTGAACCCTCCCCGCCAGACCGGCCCCGTCTCCTCCGCTTGTCGTCTTTAGGACGCGGTGTGGCCGGCTTCACCCGCACACGCACACGAGCCTTCTCCTTTACGCGGTTGAACAAGCCGACCTTCACGTCGCTGACCACATCAATATCGGCGTCGTCTTCGTGCACACCCAGTGCCTCCAACGCCATCCCCGTAGCCTCAGCTATGGAGTTTCCAACTCCTTCTACCCATTCCACTTTCTGCCTCCCAGGCAATTCGGAGCCGGACGATTCTGCACATTGAGGCGATCGTCCGACTGTGTCTACTTCCTCCGCTTACGATGCTGCGGGCTCCCGGGCTCGGTGGTACGCCCACCCTTGGCCCTAGTTGGGGCCTTCCCGGTGGTCCCTCCACGCCGCGGGCTGGTGTCATCCTTTGATTTCGACCCACCCTCAGGACGGACCCGTTTCGATTTGGGGCCATTAGCGCCTTGAGACCTCTTCGCTTTGGCTCTCGCAGCCGGCTTCTCGCCGGACGACTCATTGACGACTCGATCACTCTTGAGCCGCTTGGCCGACAGGTCCTTCTTCTCGTTAGCGCGTGAGCCTCCTTTGGGACTGGAGTCAGATCCACCTCCCTTGGACAAGGCGCCTTTCTTCTCGGCGCTTCCCGATGGATACTCATTGCGTTGCTTGGCCACCTGGGCGCCGAGGCTCTCCTCACCGCTGTAGAGCGACCTGGTGATGTATCCCTGCTGACCAATTCGGTACACGTTCGAGATCACGAAGTAAACCACCAGGGCGGCCGGCATCGTGAAACTGAACACCGGGAGCATGTAGGGCATGATCTTCATCATCATCTGCTGCTGCGGGTTCACTTGCGCACCAGTGTTTCGACCCTGAATCTGTTTCTGCTGATAGATGCTCGACACCAGAACCAGACCAATAAGCACAAAGAACGGGATAGCGGTCACCAAACTATCGCGCATGACATCCTGCGCTGATCGAGACAGGTCCATTCCCCACGACACCATTTCATGAGATGTCGAAAGGCTCTGGTAGAGATCGCTGCTATGACTCACGTTAGTCGGATCGAACACGTGTTCGGTCGACCCGACGGTAGTGAGTCCTTGCCCGCCGCCAACCACCCAACCGAATTGGTCACCGACATCGGTGGCCCTTCGAGTCAACCCGCGAACGACCCGAAACAGCACCAGGAAGACAGGCATCTGAATGAGCATCGGTAGACACCCACCCAAGGGATTGATGCCGTTGGCCTGGTAGAAGGCCATCAGCTCTTCGTTCATCTTCTGACGGTCGTCTTTGTAGCGAGTCTGTATGGCCTTCAACTCAGGCTGCAGCCGCTGCATTTGCAGCATCGACTTGGTGCTCTTGAGGGTGAGCGGAGTGACAAACACCATCACCGCAAGGGTGAGAAACGCCACCGACATGCCGTAGGACGGCCAAATGGAGTAGAACCAGGCCACAAGCCCGGCAATTGTGTCGAATATCAGGTTGAACATTGATGCTCCCGGGCTTCTGGCACTGGATCCCAGCCGTGACCGCCCCACGGTTGGCATCTCGAAATTCTCTTGGTGGCCAACCAACCGCCCCTGATGGCCCCGTGAGTCTCAATCGACTCCACGGCATAGGCCGAGCACGATGGTTCGTATCTGCACGGCGACGGACGGCCCGCGAATAGACGCTGATACCCACGAACCGCGCTCCTCAAAACGCGGGCAAGTGGGGTCACTGCGACAACCCAGCGGCTAGCAACGACTCGATAGTGGATCTGAGAGCAGAATGGTCGAACCGGTCGATCGGCGCACTGACCCGTATGAGGTAGTCGCCGCCGGGTACCGATCCCGGGTTCGAGGTGGACAATTCTGCTAGCACGGCTCTGATCCGTCTCCTGATCCGGTTTCTGACCACCGCACCT
>CAZHMP010000130.1:0-5939 GCA_964533595.1 uncultured Acidimicrobiales bacterium
GCCTGATAGCTCTCTGAGCTGAAATCGAATACCCGAAGGGGTGGGGCCTGCGCCCGGCGCGGGGACTGTGGAGTGGTGTGTGTAACCGGGGTGGTCCGATCTGGTCCGCGGCTTGATGCCGTGGCCCGGGAAGGATCACCCCAATGAACATGAACGAAGTTTCTGACCGATCGAATGTCGAGGTGCTGCCGGCGTCTTCGCCGGCGTTGAGTTGCTTGTTGTACGCCGCCGAATGCGGGACAGCGATGTTTCCGTCCGCCAGGTCTCTGACCTGCTATTCAGTACCAGAGCGGCGTATCGGTACCCGTCCGCCCCTGCTGAAAACGCAGGGGCGGAAACCGTGACTAACGAGCCAAATCAAGTGATCTCACGCCATATCGAGTGACAAATGCGGCGAGAATCTCCGCCGGCGTGCAATTGCACGCCGGTTGTACCTCCCGGTCCAGGTAGGCGTCCCAACGATTGATATGTCGAAGAAAATACCCTGTGACCTGCGGTTTCTTGGTCGGGACGGGGAGATTTGAACTCCCGACCCCCTGCTCCCAAAGCAGGTGCGCTACCGAGCTGCGCCACGTCCCGTAATCATCGGTTGCCGGATCGATCCGAGGACCGAATCCGACCCGGCAACACTAGCGGCGAGCCGCCGCGATGCACAGATCTGATCAGGTCAGATTCGGGAGTGTTCCGTCACCGAGATGATCGAAGATCAGCGACGACTCGAGATGGCCGATCTCGGGGAACGCGCTGAATCCCTCCACCACGACCTCGCGCAGATGATCGGAGTCGCGCACGCAAATGTGGACGAGAAAGTCGTTGGCTCCCGTCACGTGGAAGACATCGGCCACTTCGTGCACGGCCTCAAGATGGCGCAGAAATGCTCCAACCTCGTCGACGTTTTGGCGCCTCAGCCTCACCGACACGACCGCCTGCATCCCGATGCCGAGCGCCGCCGGCTCAACGTCGGCATGAAAGCCGCGCAACACGCCTTCCCGCTCGAGTCGCCGTGTTCGTTCCGAGCAAGTCGACGGAGCAACCCCGACCGCGGCTGCGAGCTGCTTGTTGGACAGCCGCGCATCGTTCTGAAGAAGTATGAGGATCTGCTCATCCGTACGGTTTAGTGGGCGAGATGTGGCCATAATTCGAATACTCTACGGATTTGTAGCTCAGGTCAATGATCTGTGTTGGAAATGGTGTGTAAATCCGAATAGTTGACAAGCGAGGACGACGCCATGACCACCGAACATCGCACTTGGGCCGAGCCATGGAAGATCAAGATGGTCGAGCCGATCCACATGACCACGCGCGAGGAGCGCGAGGCCGCGATCGCAACAGCCGGCTACAACACCTTCCTGCTCCAAGCCGACGACGTCTATATCGACCTGCTCACCGACTCCGGCACGTCGGCAATGTCGGACCGTCAATGGTCGGCGATGATGCTCGGTGACGAGGCGTACGCCGGATCGAAGAGCTTCTACAAGCTGGCCGACGCCGTCCGTGGGGTATACGGATACGAAGAACTGATCCCCACCCATCAGGGACGCGGCGCCGAACACATCCTCAGCCAGATCCTCATTTCCGAGGGCGATGTGGTGCCCGGCAACATGTACTTCACCACCACCCGCTTCCATCAGGAAATGGCCGGCGGACAATTCGTCGACGTGATCGTCGACGACGCGCACAACCCCCACAGCCTCAACCCCTTCAAGGGCAACATCGACATGGCCAAGCTTCGTGCTGTGGTGGACCAGCACGGTGCCGATCGGGTCCCGTACGTCTCGTTCGAGACCAACGTCAACATGGCCGGTGGCCAGCCGGTGTCGATGGCAAATCTCCGCGAGGTCTACCAATACTGCAAGCCCCTCGGCATCCTCGTGATGCTCGACGCCACCCGCGCCGCCGAAAACGCCTACTTCATCCAGCAGCGCGAGTTCGGCTACCACGACCTGTCGATCGCCGAGATCCTGCGCGAGATCACCTCCTACTCCGACGGCGCCACGGTCTCGTCGAAGAAGGACAACCTCGTCAACATCGGCGGATTCCTGGCCCTGCGCGATCCCGAACTGGCGCGCCAAGCCCGCTCCATGCTGGTGGCCTTTGAGGGGCTTCACACCTACGGCGGAATGTCGGGGCGTGACATGGAAGCTCTCGCCGAAGGCATCCACGAAATGGTCGCCTCCGACTCGCACATCCAAGCCAGGGTCGGCCAAGTCGAGTATCTCGGCGACGCCCTCATCAAGGCCGGGATACCCGTCATCCGCCCGGTTGGTGGCCACGGCGTGTTTCTCGATGCGGGCAGCATCTGTGAGCATCTCCCACAGGATCAATTCCCGGCCCAGGCGCTCGCCGCCGCGATCTACGTCGACAGCGGCGTGCGTGGCATGGAACGCGGAAACGTGTCGGCAGGACGCGATCCCCACACCGGTGACAACCGCCACCCCAACCTCGAACTCGTTCGTCTCACCATCCCGCGTCGCGTCTACACGCAGTCGCACATGGACGTCACCGCCGAATCGGTGATCAAGGTCTACGAGAATCGTCAGAGCATCCGCGGCCTCGAGTTCACCTACGAGCCCGACAGCCTTCGCTTCTTCCAGGCCCGCTTCCAGCCGGTCGCCTGATCCTCACGCCGGTCTCATCGGGTTCGAGCCTGTTCGGGCTCAGCCCGAGGCCGGCGACACGAGCGCCGCACAAACGCTCTCGATCCGATTGCGTTCGAGGGTGAACCAGGCCCATTTGCCCCGCTGTTCACGCGCCACGATTCCGGCTTTGGCCAGTTGGCTCAGGTGATGGCTGATGGTTGCCTGGGATCGTCCGGCCAGTTCAGTGAGGTCGCACGCACACGCTGCGCCATCTGGTGCCTGGGCGATAAGGCTCACCAGCTTGAGTCGCACCGGATCGGCGAGGGCTTTGAGCGCGCCCGCAAGCTCTTCGGCGTCGTTGTCGCTGAGGGGAGTGGTGAGCAGCGGTGCGCAACACGGGGTGGCTGTCTCGGTCATGAAAAACATATTGACAGATATCGATATGTATGGCAATGTCTGATCATCACATATCGATAATAGTCGATATGACAACCGAACCGACCGGACACACGGAGAACCCATGCGCCTACAACTCGCCCTCAACGTCAGCGACATCGACACCGCAGTCGACTTCTACTCACAAATGTTTGGAACAACACCCGCCAAACGCAAGCCCGGCTACGCCAATTACGAAATCGCGCAGCCGCCGCTGAAGCTGGTGCTCATCGAAAACGGCGACGGCGGGGGAACGCTCAACCATCTCGGAGTGGAAGCCGAGATCGCCGCCGAAGTCGTCGACGCCAAAGCGCGCCTCGGCCAAGCCGGACTCGACCCCACCGACATTGAAGACACGACATGTTGCTACGCCGAAAAGACCGAGACCTGGGTGAGCGACCCTGACGGTGCGCCATGGGAGTGGTACGTCAAAACCGCCGACGCCGAACAGTTCGACAACTCCATTCGAACGGCTGACTCCGAGAGCGCGTGTTGCGCCCCCGATCAGGCCGCTGCCGTGACGACGTCGTGTTGCTGAACGCTCACTGGGCCTCGAGGTGAAACACGAAGGTCCGTTCCGGCAACAACACCGGTAGCTGCACCCCGTGACCGGCGAGCTGGGCACCCGTCAAGGTGATCCCGGCCGACGGCCACGAAGGATGCGACGCCGCCATGCCCCACGTCTCCCCGGGGAACGGCACGTGGGCGAGCCGGTATTCCAGGTCATCGATCAGACCCGGTAGTCGCAGCGGCGCCGGCGTGAGCGAAGCGCCCGAGCTCATCCGGGCATACGACACCAGCGCCTCACGGCGATCCGACGAATAGACCCCACCTGCCTGTCCAGCGTCGTCGCCAGGATCGAATCTCACCACGTCGCCACCATGAAGCAGGGCGCGATGCGACTTGTGCATCTCCACAATCGCAGCAAGCTGGTCCAACTCGATGTCGGTGCAATCGAGGAGATTCCACTCGATGCCGAGATGGCCGAAGAGCGCGGTGGCCGCCCTGAATGACAATGGATGCGTGCGCCCGGTCGTGTGCGATGTCGGCGGACCGATGTGACAACCCATTACCTCGGGCGGAATCAGCATCGACGTATACCGCTGAATCCTCTGGCGGTCGAGAGCATCGTTGCAATCAGAGACCCACACTCGTTCTGATCGAGACAAGATCCCCAGATCGATTCGGCCGCCCCCACCCGAACACGACTCGAACTCCACCCCGGGATGGCGCCGCCGCAGCTCATCGATCAGGTCATACAAAGCAAGCGTCTGAGGCCTGGCCCCCGACCGTGAATCCGACCCGCTGCCCTGCACTAGAGGCCGGTTGTGATCCCATTTCACATACTCGATGTCGTTGTTGGAGAGCACCGCATCGAGTTGGCCCAGAACGTGAGCGAATGCCTCCGGTCGGCCCAGATCGAGCACCAGCTGACCCCGTCCACGAACGCTTGGATAACCCGGAGTCTCCAGCGTCCAATCGGGGTGAGCGCGAAACAGATCCGAGTCCTCGTTCACCATCTCGGGCTCGAACCAGATACCAAACGTCATGCCAAGGCTTCGCACATGCTCGATCAACGGGCCCAGCCCGTCGGGATGAGCCTCGGGACTCACCACCCAATCGCCGAGCCCAGCGCGGTCGGTGCGGCGGTCCCCGAACCAGCCGTCGTCGAGAACGAAGCGCTCAACGCCCACCGCCGCAGCACGATCAGCCAGCGCCAGAAGCTTGTCGGCATCGTGGTCGAAGTAGACGGCTTCCCATGTGTTGAGAGACACAGGCCGCGGCCCTCGTGTCGACCAGTGGTCCATCGAGCGAACAAGATTGTGGAACCGACGGCTCGCCTCGCCGACCCCGTGGCTGCTGAAACTTCCGATGAGCGGGGGAGTGGCCAACCTCTGCCCCGGACCGAGGCACACCTCGCCGGGGTGCAACAACTCTCCGCCGGTGAGATAGCGACGTCCATCCGGAAGACGAACCGCCCCTATCCGGTGGTTACCGCTCCACGCCAGATGCGCCATCCAAACGTCGCCCCTCCACTCACCAAACCCCGAAGTGCCGGCCATCACCAGCGCCGGCGACTCGTGAGATGTGCGGCCCAAACGTGTTTCCGCAACGCTCACCCCCGGAGGCCATGGCCTTCTATTCGGCTGAAACTCGTTGGCCCAGCGCCCTCCGAACGACACCAACTCGCTCGCGTCAGCCGCCACGGGCAGAGCCACCTCCAGAGCGTTCACCCAAAGTTCGCTGTCGCCGGTATTGACCAATTCAACGCTGACCGTCAACGTGCCATGGGTGCCCAGCCGAATCGTGGTGTCGAGCCGGATCGCCGCAACTTCGTCGATCGACTTCGCCACAAGAGAGAGCGGGTCGTCATTGTCAACATCGACGATTTGGAAACGAGGCGCCCAAGCTGTGCCGTCACCACGATGGACGTCGATGCCCGGAGGGCCGGCAAAGCCGTCGCCATGACACGGCACGATCGTGAGAGCTGCCACTTCGTCGAGTGAGCCGACCGCAACCGGTGCCTCGAGCGCATTGCCGACGCTCCCCGCGTCGATGTCACCGAGGAATCGTCCCCAGTGCCGAATCCACGGGACCCCCTGCGATGTGTCCACCACCACCGAGACGCCATCCGCGTGCAAATGGAACACGTCACGACCATCGACATCTGAGGACATGGGCCAATACTGCCCGCAATCGGACAGCCACGGGTGGAGATGCTCACGCCGACGCCTGCCGTGCCGATGAGAGAGACGTGCCCCTGACCGATACCACGCCTGATGCCTTCGATGTGGCCGCCGCGGCAATCGCCGCGAGACGCGCCGCGGAGGCGTCCGCCCGAGCGATGTGGCGTACCCACCACCACCCCAACCAATACGACAGATGCGTAAATATCAACGGCCGCCACGTCTGCCGACGATGCAT
>CAZHMP010000131.1:0-5845 GCA_964533595.1 uncultured Acidimicrobiales bacterium
CCGACCATGCTCCATCTTCATATCGAATGTGAATAGGGGCCGTGGACTCTAATCCATCAACACCCGCACCTACCCGAATGAGAGTGCAAGCTCACCCGAACGAGAGCGCGAATTCACCCGAACGGGGGGTGGCGACGCTACGTGGCCACAATCTACGGTCATCACTCACAGTGTAAATCGATGACAAAACAGCATCGATAAGTAGTCAGGGGTGGCCACTATGGGACAAAACTTCAACACGCGGCGGGTGGGACTAGCTGTAGCAACGGCGTTCATGCTCATGGCGGCAACGGTGGCGCAAGTGCCACCACTGGGCAACAAGGCCCCAGCGTCGGCAGCGACATCGCTCGCGCCGATGGCAGCGTCCGCCACCATCGGTGGATCCATTTACGAGGGTTCCGTGGATGCCATCACCGGCCTGCCGGTGATGGCGCCGGATGCGGCTCCCCTCAGTGGCGCCAGTGTGATGGTGCAGAACCAGCACTCGGGTGGTGCGTTCATCACCTACGGAGTGGTCTCCAGCAACACGTGGACAGCCGACGTGCCCGCTCCCGGCGACTACGTGGTGATGTTCTCGGCACCAGGCCACGACCTCACCAGCCGGGAATTCACAGTCGTCGCCGGAGATGATCAGAGTAAGGATGCGTATCTCGCACCGATGCCGCTGCCCACGGCAAATCTTCTCTACTACACGTTCTACGACAACTACGTAAACGGTGAAGATGACACTCCTGATGATCCGCCCATGAACGGAGTCACCCTCACTGTGCGAGATGAGGACGGAGTCCTCCTGGCCACCGGAGTCACCGGGAGCCAGTCGACTATTACCCTCACCGACGGCACGGTGCTCACCAATACAGATGGTCTGTATTTCTTCACGGAACTTCCTTCGGGCAACGTCTTTGTCAGCTCCGACCCGACCACCGCGTGGAGCCATACCCAAGCCATCGATCCGGTGACAGTCAGTCCGGCCACACCCTCGGGCGCCCCGCTCGGGGCCGGCTGGGACTCCTCGACCGAGTTCTACCACATGTCCAGTGAGGAAGGCGGACGTGCGTGGGAGTTGAGCCTTTACCCAGGCGATCCCGGCACCGAGATGGGTGGCTATATGGCATGGCACGGTTTCGTGGAGAAGCTTGGCCAGGTAGGCCCGTCGACGGGCGATCCGGCGATTGCCGGCACGATCAGCGGCACTCTGATAGACGCCGACAGCGCTGGACTTGATCCGGCTGAGCCTTGGCCGGTTCCCGGCGAAGACCATCCCGGTGTCAGTCTCAATACGGTCGTACCGGACGGATTCGTGGTTCTGTTCAGCAGCGCGGAGACAGTTCCAGTGCATCCGGTTGCCACTACGGAGGCCGATCCGGTCACCGGAGTGTATGAGTTCACGAACGTTCCGCCCGGCCCGTACAAGATGTTCGTCTCTGACGTGCCCATCAACTACGTATGGAATGAGCAACAGGTCAGGGTGGCTCCAGGCAGCGCCACCGTCGCCGATCCCCTCGTGCCCAGATTCTTCGGAAGGGTCAGAGGCTATGTGTACGACGATTCGACGACCCCGCCCACGCCGATGGCGGGGGTCAAGGTCAACATCCGATACAAGAGTGGGTCCATCAAGTTCTCTACGCTCACGGACGCTGATGGTTGGTACCTCTTCGATGATCTGCCCGAGATCGAGGTGTTGGGATTCGTCGATGTGGAACTTCCCGACGGATATCGCGGCACGATGCGGACCGAAACGTTCTACCCCAACGGGAAGGCCGACAATCTCCTTCCCCCGGACCCATATGTGGAGCTTCCGAAGACCTTCAACGCCATGAATCGCTATGTCCAGTGGTA
Source organism: uncultured Acidimicrobiales bacterium (assembly GCA_964533595.1). Taxonomy (GTDB): domain Bacteria; phylum Actinomycetota; class Acidimicrobiia; order Acidimicrobiales; family Aldehydirespiratoraceae; genus SZUA-87. The sequence goes on from CAZHMP010000131.1 coordinate 1,840, forward strand.
CACCGACAACTACGCCGCCGACTTCTTCCTGGAGCCGATCCCCAGTGGGTCCGGTCAGGTATCGGGGTTCGTCTGGAACGACAATCTCGCGCCAGATTCAACCGGAGTCTGGACCGCCAACGGGGTGTACGACCCGCTGCATGAGCGGACCATTCATGGCGCCACTGTGGAGCTTCTGGATTCCACTGGAGCGACGGTGGCCTCTACCACCACAGGCGAGGTCGACAGCGTCGATCTTGCAGATCAGGGGCGGATTACGCCATATACCGCTCGCCTCGACGAGCATGGCGGAGTGTTTGTGGGCCCGGAACCGGGGTACTTCGAGTTCCGCGACCTGGCGCCGGGCGACTACAAGCTGAAGTTCGTCCTGCCGTCCGGCTATGTCGCATCTCCGGCTGGCTCCGACACCGTGGACATCACGGTGGTCGCCGGCGGTCGAATTGATCACAACTTCGGTGCCAATACGTTGGTTCCCCAAGCAGGCGAGATCGAAGGGGGAGTGTTCGACGATCTCTTCATCGACGACAACCCCAACAGCTTGCTCTATTTGGAGAAGGCCGGGATTCCTGGGGCACCCGTCGGCTTCTACGACCACCTCGGCTATTTCCTGGGGTCTGGGGTAATGGGCAATCCGCTCTGCTTCGATGGCTCTACATCACCCAAGGATCCGAGCCGGCCGACATGTCCGCCGGGAGAAGATCCTATTCAAAAGCCAGAAATGGAGCGGCGCGCCGCGCCCGGCGTCCACATCTATCTTGGCAACGACCCGGATTTGCCCGGCCACAACCCCGACTATCTGGCCATGGCCCTGGCCTATGAGTTCAGCCAGGGGCAATACAAGTTTGAAGCCGACTGGTCGTTGATACCCACGGCCGCCTTGGGCATGGGCGGGGCACTGTTGGGGGACGGCCCGTTGGTTGCCGGCAACGCGCCGGTGATCAACACCACGACGACTCCGGCCACGGTGGCTGCCGGCGCAACGTTGACCATCAAAGGCACCGATTTCGGACCGATTCGCGATGGAGCCACCGTGACACTGTCGGGAAAGCAGTTGGAGGCGGTGAGCTGGAGCGACACCGAGATAGTCGTGACGGTGCCGCCCGATGCGGCGACCGGGCCTTTGCTGGTCGCAACCGTCGCCGGCATTTCCAATGGCCTCTCAGTGGAGGTCACCGGTTCGACGCTGATACCGGCGGCGTTCCATGCCATGGCCACACCGCCGCCGGTGGTGTATGTCGACGGATCGGCCAGCGGCGCACCCGATGGCTCCTCGTCCAATCCATGGCACACAATCAGCGACGCGCTCGACAACTTGCCGGTAGCTGCCGCAGGCACCGCCCGCGAAGTCCGCGTGGCCGCCGGCACCTACGAGGAGCAAGTCCACATAGTCGAATCGGATGTCCGCATCATCGGTGCCGGTCCGCACGAGACAACGGTCGACGCCACGTCAGCCGTCACCCTCAACGAGCAAGGAGTGCCTCACGAAGGCGGCCCGGTGTTCTACATCGGCCAGGGACCAATCACCGGCCCGGTGCACAACATCACCATCAGCGGATTCACCATCACCGGCGGTTCAGTGGCCGACGAAATCGGATCGGGAATCTTCGGCGGGCTCAACAACAGCAATATCGACATCAACAACAACATGATTGTGCGCAACGGCGGCTACTACGGAGGCGGAATCTGGTTCCACTACTCCGTGCACGACGTATCGATCTGGTCGAACACCATTGCCGAGAACGGCAACATGGGCGGCTACGGCGGCGGTATCAGTGTCAACGATGAACCCGAGGACCCAAACACCCCGGAGCATTCGCAGCCGGAGCACACTGTTGATGACGCTCTCAACGCCACGCCGCCCGGGCTGTACGAGATCTACAACAATCTGATATTCCACAACTTGTCTGCGGACTCCGGTGGTGGCATCACGCTCTATGAGGTGAAGGACCGTCTCGAAGTTCACGACAACATGGTCCTGGAGAACATCGCCTGGGATCACGGCGGTGGCATGTTCGTGGAGGACTCGGGCCCGATTCGGGTTTACGACAATGTGTTCATGAGGAACTACTCGCCCGACGACGGCGGGGCTGTCAGCTTCGAAGACGTCGGCGATGGGACGTCGGCAGGAGCGGTCATCCCGAACACACTGGCTACGAGCCATCAAGTCGAGGTGTTCGACAATCTGTTCGCTGAGAACATTGCCGACGATCATGGTGAGAACAACGCTCGTGGTGGCGCAATTGCGCTCGACGACACCTTCGATGCCGACATTCACCACAACACGATCGTTGGCAATATTGCCGCAGGGAGTGAAGCGCCCGCCGGCGGTGCAATAGACAGCGAACGAAACGGTCACGAATACAACGGCGAGTCTGCTCCGTGGATTTGGCCCGGATTCAGTGATCCGTTGATCCACGAGAACATCCTTTGGGACAATTGGCTGCTCACATACGATCAGCCCACCGAAGGTGGCGAAGAGGAGGATCTCCCCTACACGTGGGCGAGCAACTATCGGTGGACACCCAACCCAATTCACGTTGACAACCCGGCCGTGCAACAACAGTGGGAGACAGCCAACGATTCATTCAGCCTCACCCACGTTGACAACAACCTGATTCGTTGCGGATACCCGAATGGGGCCGGCAACATCGACGCTGATCCATTGTTCGTCAACCCGGCAGGTTTCGACTGGAGCCTCTCCGCCGGATCACCTGCAATTGCTCCCGGATTTGGGACGTCGACGTACGCACCAATCCCCACAGGGATACTGGGGTCATTGCCGATGCCCATCCGGGATGCGGGCGCAACCGAGGACTGCCCTTCGCTCATCGCCCCGCCACCGACACCGCGGCCCGGCACGTCATCGCCCACCACGCCGTCAACGCCCGGCGGTTCGACTTCATCGCCTGGGTCAACTGTCACCGCCGTTGCCGGTGATCACCACGTGATGGTGTCGTGGAAGCCGCTGGGAGCGCCCGACAACGCGACGGTGAACGGCTACACCGTGAGCGCATCACCTGGCACGGAGGCGTGCGTGACTGCGGGATTGGTGACCGACACTTGTGACGTGACCGGGTTGATCAACGGCATCGACTATCTGTTCACAGTGGTGGCCGACAATGCCGACGGAAATCAACTCATCGGAACCGTCACGGCAACCCCGGTAGGCGAATCGTGCGACGAAACGCCCGACACCGGGTTCTTGGATATCGACGGCAGCTTCGCTGCGGATGACATTGCCTGCATCTCACATCTCGGCGTCACCACCGGGACATCCGAGACCACCTACGACCCCGTGGATGCGGTGTCACGAGAACAGATGGCTGCGTTCATCGCTCGGCTGTGGCGAACACTTTCCTTGGAAACACCGGGCGGTCTAAACCCGTTCGAGGACATCTCTGAGAGCTTCGCGGCCGATGACATCGGGTTCATATTCAATCTCGGCATCACCACTGGGATCTCCGAGACGATGTATTGGCCGCGAGGTGTGGTCACCCGTGAACAGATGGCAGCGTTCCTTGCCCGGGCATGGCGAAACCTCGGGGGATACTGCGACGTCGCGCCGACCCCGTTCACCGACATTGCCGGCAGATTTGCTGCCGTAGACATCGCTTGCATATACAACCTGGGCATCACCACCGGTACATCGAGCTCCACCTACTCGCTTACCCAAGTGGTGACCCGTCAACAGGCTGCAGCCCTACTGGCTCGGCTCTGGCAAGCGGCCACCGATTGGGGCTTGTAAGGCTTCGATCAATTCGCTGCGGCCGTTTCATCTACGTCCGCAGCGAAGGTGGCATCCTCGGCCTTCGGCACCAGCCGGTAACGCAAGGTGAGGCAACGGGTGCTGTCGTCCTCGCAGTAGTACGAATCGAAATGGATGAGTGCATCACGGTCACCGCCGGTGCGCACCAAAAATGTGTCGTCGTTGGCATTGACTATGTGGCGGAGGAAGTCGTAGCTGTACCAGTGCTTGAGTTCGGAGTTGACCGGCTTGTCGCCGTCC
>CAZHMP010000132.1:0-5643 GCA_964533595.1 uncultured Acidimicrobiales bacterium
ATGTCTCCTCCGCCAAGGCGTACAGCGATCCGGCCGGATAGAACATCGGCTCGAAGTCCTGCACCATATAGAACCGGCGCTGCGCCTTGTTGAATGCGGCCAGTTGGTAAGCGGTGAGCCACAGCGTGCAAATGGCGGCTTCGGCTTCGGGCACCGTGTCGAGATACGAGCCTTCGTTTCCATCAACGAACGCGATCTCCACATCGGAGAGGTCGGGGAATGCCGCGGTGATTCCCGAACGAATCCATCGCTCGTCGGGACTTCCCCACACCACGAATCGATTTTGCACGCCGTGGTGGCGCTTGAGATGGTCGGCCATCCGCAGCGCCGTGTTGATACCGCCATAGAAGGGACTGTCGAGGTCCGGCACGAACCAATTCAACGTCCGGGGCATGTGCCGGCCCGAAATGCCAGCGTGTCGTGAGAGTCCGGCCGTAATGTTCGTCTCCACCAATGCGCTCTCTGCGACCAGCGAATGAATTTCTTCCTCGGACGTGGATTGCTTGAAGACCTTGAGGTTTCGGTTGAGCGCATTTGAGATCCAGGTCACGGGTTCGGGCTCGTATTTCGACCTGAGCTTTGGAACGCCCGTCCGTAAGGAAAGGTTCGGCGACCAGTAGCGATCGCCGGCGCGCACGAAGCGCTGATATCGCCAATAGCTCGCGTAGAGATCGCCATACGGCACGTTGGTGCCGCGGGTTGCTGACTCGAGGTGTCGGACCAGATGTCGTGGGGTCACAACGTTGCGGTAGCCGTGGATCAGAGCCCTGAGACCCAGTGCCACATCACTGCCGCAGAGTTCGAAACTCTCGTCGAACTCGCCGATTTCTTCGAAGCGTTGCCTGGTGACGGCGACGCATGCCCCGGTGACGGCGCTGCAGTTTCGGTACCAGTTGGTCGACCCGAAGATGGTGTCCGACCCTGGCGCCATGGCTGCGAACAGATGATCAGCAAAGCCGCTGATTCCGAGCACGACTCCTCCGTGCTGGATCAGACCCTCCGGATCGAGAAGCTGTACTCCCACCACGCCGATGCCGGGGCTTGAAGCCCACCCAACGAGATCCTGGAGCCAGTCGTGGTCAAGAATCACGGTGTCATCGTTGAGAAATACCAGAACGTCTCCGCTTGCGGCAGCTGCTCCGGAATTGTTGACGGCCGAGTAATTGAACGGCTTGTCCCACCACAACACCTTCAGATCAAGATCGAACCGCTCGTACCATGCAGCGTTTTCGATCGACTCGGTGCCGTTGTCGACAACCACCACCTCGACATTCGGATAGTTGCCGGCAGAGATGCTTTCGAGGCACGGGCCGATCAATTCCCGGTTGTGACGGGTCGGGATCACGATGGACACAAGTGGAGGTGAATCCACACGCCATTTCACCAACACACAGTCGTCACCGGATTCGGCAGTGGCTGCCATCTCCCGATCTGAAAGTGCATCGTCCACGATGTCAACACCGAGTGGGGTGCCTTCGGCCCAACGCCCGTGGAGACTTTCGAGGACCTCGGGGACCCTTACGACACGATCCGTCGTCAGATCGAGGCCCAGGAGAAACTTCCACACATTGCTGACAACGTCGTCGTAAATCGGCTCGAATGCTGCAAGCTCTCGGACTCGCACAGCCAACGCCCTGCCCAAGTAGTTGGCACTGAAGAGCATCTCGGGCGACCATTCAGGACGAAACCTGGGAGACCTTCCGTTTACGTCGTCGTCCCAATGGACCAGCACTGATTCGGGATTGGTCCACGCGGCGTCGGCCACGCGGAAAACGAAGTCGGCTCGGAACACGTCACCAGGCTCGGCGATCACCACCAGATCCGTGGGATCGGCGCCGACCGACAAATCGGAAATCGCCGAACCGAGCTCTTCGATCGATGGCACCTCGACCAGATCCCACATCGACGAACTCTGGTCTTGCAATGATCGCTGGGTGGCCACCACATCCCCCCTGCCAACAACAAGAACTCTCACCCGTGGCCCATGGGGCGAATCGGCGACGAGCCGTTGTTGATGCTCAAGAATCGGCTTCGCCGGCGGACTGTCACGCTTCCAAGACCGGTAGGAGACCGGCGCGGATCCAGCGACGGCGTGCCTGAGGTTCTCGCGAGCATCGATGCCGTAATGCTTGGTCATGCGAAGCGTCTGCAATCCGGCGCTCACCATACGCCGCTGCCAAGTTCCGGGCCGCAGGCGTTTCATGGCCAATTCTCGAAGTTTCCCACCCACCGAATTCAGAGCTCCTCTACAACCGTTTTCGACCAGCGCTGGAATCCGACCCATCCGATTGCCAGCGATGCAAAAGACAACACTATGAGACGAATCCACTCCACCAGGCTCGGATTCTGCAGCCCATACAGCGAATCTCGGGCCGCGGCCACGAACATTGCCATCGGGTTGTATGAGATCCACTGCCGCGCCGACAATCCGAGCACGTACTTGTCGTCTGGTATCAGCTCAATCGTGTAGACGATCGGGGTCACATAGAACACGAAATTGAGGATGATCCCAACGAGATAGCCGACGTCTCGGTAATAGACATTTGCCAGCGACACCAGCAACGCAATCCCCAGTGAAAACGCGATCAACAGGACGACCAGCGGAATGATCAGAATCATCGTCCACGAAACATTGGCCGCCAAAACCATGATCACTATCAAGATTCCGAGCTCGACGATGGTCTGAGTGAGACCTGCTGCCATCGACGAAATCACCGGGATCTCCACCGGGAAGTAGACCTTGTTGCGGAGCGGACCGGCGCCGGCCAGCGCGCCCATCGATCCGAGAATCGACATCTGAAAGAAGCTCCACATCACCAGAGCCACAAACAAATACAGCGCGAAATTTGCCAGCTTCCCGTTTCCGGCCACAGGCGGTTTAACTCTCAGGATCACGCTGAACACCAACGTGTAGATGCCGATCGTCGCCGCTGGATTCAGCAGCGACCACATCCACCCGAGCACGCTGCGCTTGTACTTTGCCTTCAGTTCTCGCCCTGTGAGGTTGGCAACCAAGCTCCGGTAGGACCAGAGTTCGCGAGCGGCGTGCACGTCGGTGGAGTGTAGCGGTCGCCCGAGAAAGCGGACTACGGTACGTGGCCACGAACGTGCTGGCCCGAAGATGGGTATTAGGGATGTGTCAATGATTGTCGTCACCACGTTCTGGGCCGGTTCTGCCGCGGCAGCCGATCGACTCATCGCGGCGGTTCGACGATTCCATCCCTCCGCCTCGGTGATTTCATTGAGCACCGATCACTCGAGTCTGCAGCACCCTGTCGACACGCTGACACCGGTTGATGTGATCCCCGACCCGATGGAACTCGAACGCGTTTTCAGCAGCTGCACCCAAGACTTGCTACCAAAGGTTCTTCTCCCCTACCTGGCCCTGTCCGTGGCGGGATCTTCCGGCGACGCGGTGGTCGCGGTGGGGCCGGAAATCGAAGTCCTCGGCCCGCTCGACGCTCTCGCGGAAAGCTGCGTTGGCGGGGCAACCACACTCGTTGCGAAGGCCATCGATCCGCTCCCATACGATGACCGACACCCGGACCAGAATGACCTCGCTGAATCCGGAAGGTTTCTCACGTCGCTGTTCGTCGCCTCGTCGGAGTCGGCCCCGATGCTCGGCTGGTGGGCGCACCGTGCCGGCATCGAGCCCGAGGCTCTCGGCCCACTTCTCGACACTGCAGCTTCGATTTTTCCGACGACGATCTGTCGAGATCCGAGTCACGGAGTGAACGAGTGCAGAATCCCGTCTGGTGAGACCCCCTGTCTCACCATTGACACAACCCATTGGCACGCCGGGGCCCCCCACTTGCTGCACGCCGTCGAAACCGGTGCTCCACGATTCTTGTTGAGCGACCACCCCGATCTCGCTGATGCTCTCGCTGACCGAGCCGCAGCAATGGAATCGCAGATGGGCCAGAAGCCGGATCAATTCGGACAAAGGAGACAATCCATCTACCGGGAGGCTCTGCGGAGGCACCGCTTGATGGGCGACCCGGAACCGCCCTCTCTGCGTGACGAAGACGAATTCATCGAGTGGCTGATATCGCCGGCGACTTGCGAGGACGGCCTCAGCAATCTCCTGTGGGGACTATGGGCCACACGAATCGATCTGAGAAGCGCCTTCCCAAATCCTGATGCCGGCCCCCGGGCACGGGCCGAATTCATCGAGTGGGCCCGACGAGACGGCCGGGCACAAGAGCAGATACCGGCAGATCTGATTCAGCAACCACCGACCGATCCCAATGTCGGCGTCGGCGAGTCCGAACAGCCCGCAGACGCTGCGCCGGTATCGCCGGCAATGCCCACCGGAGTGAATCTCGCTGGATACCTCAACGCCGATCTGGGGGTCGGCGAGATCAGCCGACTCATACGAGATGCTTTGGTCTCCGCCGGCATCCCGGTCGCTACTCAGCACGCCCATGACACGGCAAGCCGACGATCCGTTGGGCTGGCTCCGCGTGATGAACCCCCAATTCATCCTTTCAATGTCACCTGCATCAACGCCGACCGAATCGACCGGTTTCTGGACGCTCAGTGGCCTTCCTACACCCACGACCGCTACACCACCGGAGTGTTCTTTTGGGAGGCCGACACGATCACGGCCGCCATGAATCGAGGCATTGATCGCGTAGAGGAGATCTGGACCGGAAGCCAGTATTCGGCCGAGGTTTTTCGCGCCGCCACCACCCGACCGGTGAGGGTGCTGCCGATACCGGTGCTGCCCCCAACTCCCAGCGGCGCTGGTCGCGAGCTGCTGGGGGTGCCGGCCGATCGACCGGCGTTCATGTTCAGCTTCGATTTCCACAGCGTGGTCCGCCGCAAGAACGTCGATGGCTTGATTAGAGCGTTCTGTGATGCGGTGCCCCCCGAGTCTGGTCCGGTACTCGTCTGCAAGTCCATCAACGGCGAGTTGGTTCCAGCAGAATTCGAAAGGCTCAGATATCTCGCACGTCACCGACCAGACGTGGTGTTTGTCGACGGTTACGTCGACCCGGGCGAGCTCTCGGCGATGACGCAAGCCGCCGACTGCTACGTCTCGCTCCACAGATCGGAGGGGTTCGGCTTGTCGATCGCCCACGCGATGGCTCTCGGCACACCTGTCATCGTCACTGCCGGCACCGGTCCGGCTGATTTCTGCGACAGCAACAACGCCCTCATAGTCGATGCTTCGCCGGCGAAGGTCGGTCAGGGGGCTGCGCCCTATCCACCTGACGGGATGTGGCTCGATCCCGACCACGATTCCGCGGTCGAGTCGATTCGGTCCTTTTTGTCCCAGCCTGATGTCGCGGAGGCAAGAGCGACTCGAGCGATGGATTCGATCAGTCAGTCGCATTCGATGGCACGAACCATCGAGTTTCTCGAGAGAAACACCCAATGACCGAACCGGTCCGGCGAAGTCGACTCTTGGTCGTCACCGATGATGTCTTGGGAGACAGGATGGCCGGGCCGGCCATCCGAGCCGTCGAGATAGCGCGTGCACTTGCCCAGTGCCACGAGGTCACGCTGGCATCAACAGTCGGGGGCTCTGTTGAGATCCCGTCCGTGACGTGCGCACCGGCTGGCTCGGATCTCCGACCGCTGGTCGAATCTTCCGACGTGGTGTTCTTGCAAGGTGCGGTGATGGTCCGCCATCCATGG
>CAZHMP010000133.1:0-5642 GCA_964533595.1 uncultured Acidimicrobiales bacterium
TTTGTCTGGTTGCAGCGCCACGTCGCTTTCCATGCGGGCATTGTGGCACGACAGTAGGGCTGGTGAGGTGAATGCCTTGACACAGCCACATTGCGACCGCTTGAGGTGAGGGTAGGATCCGGCAGCTTACGGAGGGCCAATGGATGTCTGAGGAGTCGAAAGTCGGAAACGGCGAACCCGGCACCGTCATAATTGGCGCTGGCCCGGCCGGGCTCACGGCCGCCTACCAGTTGGGCAAGCATGGCCATTCTTCGACCGTGGTCGAATCCGACAATGTGGTGGGTGGCATATCGCGCACGGTCGTACGGGATGGCTGGCGATTCGATATCGGCGGACATCGGTTCTTCACGAAAGTCCCACCCGTGTCGAAGCTGTGGCACGAGGTTTTGGCAGACGACGACTTCCTGGTTCGACCACGGATGAGCCGCATCTTCTACAACGGCCGCTTCTACGACTATCCACTCAAGCCGACCAACGCCTTGAGGAACTTGGGCTTGATCGAGTCGATTCGGTGCGTTCTGTCCTACATGTGGGTGCGGGTGAAACCACCAAAGGATCAGACCACATTCGAGGGCTACACCGCCGCTCGGTTCGGGTGGCGTCTCTACGGAATATTTTTCAAGACCTACACCGAAAAAGTCTGGGGTGTGCCCGCCGATGAGATTCAGGCCGACTGGGCCGCCCAACGCATCAAGAACCTCAACTTGTTCAGCGCGGTTTGGAATGCCATTACCCCGCGTCGCAATCAAAAAGACATCACGAGCCTCATCGAGGAGTTCGAGTATCCGCGTCATGGTCCTGGGATGATGTGGGAGCGTTGCGCCGAAAAGGTCGAGAACCAGGGCAGCCGATTGCTGATGGGGCAACGAGTGGTGCGAATCGAACACGACCGGGGGCAAGCCACCGCCGTTGTCACGCAAACCAGCGATGGCGAACAACGACACCCATGCTCCGAAGTGATCTCGTCGATGCCGATTCCGCGTCTCGTCCAGTCGATGAGCCCACCGGCGAGTCCTGAGGCGTTGTCGGCGGCAGAAGGGCTCTCGTTCCGTGACTTTCTCACGGTCGCGCTCGTCGTGCCGGCGGCCGACGCGTTTCCCGACAACTGGATCTACGTCCACTCCCCCGACGTGAAACTCGGTCGCATCCAGAATTTCGGGGCGTGGTCGCCGGAGATGATCCCGGAAGAGTCGATGACCTGTCTGGGCCTCGAATATTTCGTCACTGAGGGCGATGAGCTGTGGGCCGCAGATGACGATGAACTGATCCGGCTCGGTGTCGAGGAATTGAAAACTCTCGGCCTTCTCGACCCCGCTCACATCGGCAACGGCTACGTGGTACGAATGCCCAAGGCTTATCCAATGTACGACTCTCACTACAAGGCAAACGTCGATATTCTGCGAGGCTGGTTGGGTGAGAACACGGCCAACGTCCACCCGATCGGTCGAAACGGCATGCACCGATACAACAATCAGGACCATTCGATGTACACCGCCATGCTCACCGTCGACAACATCGTCAACGGCACCGACCACGATGTCTGGCAGGTCAACGTCGATTCCGAGTACCACGAAGAGATTTCGCGGTCCGAATTGTGAACAGCGTGCGGAAGAGCTCGACCATCGTTGTGATCCCTGCCTACAACGAGAGCGCCAGCCTTCCCGCGGTTCTGAGTGGTCTTCGCTCTGTTGTCCCGGAGTTCGACATTGTGGTGGTCGACGACGGTTCTACCGACGACACATCTGATGCGGCGCGAAGTGCCGGAGTTCGGTGCCTCACCCTGCCGTTCAATTTGGGAATCGGCGGCGCCCTTCGTGCCGGCTACCGATTCGCGGCCGAATCGGGCTACGAACGCGCCGTTCAGTTTGACGCCGACGGACAGCACCGCGCCGACCAGATCGCGCTTCTGCTCGCCGCACTCGATGAGGGCGCAGATCTTGCGGTGGGCAGCAGGTTTGCGGGGATCGGGCAATACGAGGTCGGATTCGGGCGCCTTTGGGCCATCCGATCGTTGAGAGTGGGAGTGAGATTGCTCTGTGGCCGGTGGTTCAGCGATACTTCTTCGGGGTTCCGAGCCGTCAATCGTGAACTGCTCGAGGTATTCGCCACCGAGTACCCCGTCGACTACATGGATTCTGTCGAAACGCTCGTGGCAGCGAGTCGGGCGGGTTATGCAGTCACCGAAGTTGCGGTCTCGATGGAAGAACGCTCAGGCGGCGTGCCATCGCAACGCCGGCTTCGCCTGATCTACCACTACGCACGGCTGGTGGTGGCGTTGGTTGGCTCCTCGCGGCGTGCATTCCCGCCACCGAAATCGCCCCGACCTCGGTAATGGTCGATCGGACCACTTCATGCGGTCCGTTTGGCTCAAGAACTCCACTGTTGATGCCGATTGTTGGCCCACGGGCCGACCATTTCGAGGGGGTCAACGACCGTGCTTCGTGGTGACCGCGACGAAACTCCACTGACATTCGGACACGAGATGGAGTCGGAGCATCGAGCGGGAGTGGATCTTGCCTGGCTTGTTGTCGCCGGCGTTGGGACCGTCGTGGCTGCCATGTGGTTATCACTGCCCGAACGGGTCGTGTCATCAATCGACAGGTCGGGTCGACTCGATTTCAACGGCCTGCTGGCTCTCTTCATTGTGGTGCCCGTCGTAGCCACCGTGTTCGCCACTCGTCGCTACCGGGATGCTGTTGGTGCACAACGTGAATTGGCGCATCTGTCCGATCACGACGCGCTCACCGGTCTTCCCAATCGGCGCAATCTCAACATGGCGCTACCTCAGGTATTGGCGCGGGTATCCAGGCTCAACAACAGCGCCGGCATCATGTTCGTGGACCTTGACGGCTTCAAGGCGGTTAATGACACCTACGGCCACGAAGTGGGAGACCGCTTGATGGCGACGGTGGCGGACCGTCTGCGTGGAATCTGCGGTGACACCAAGTGGGTGGCGAGATTTGGCGGTGATGAGTTTGTGATCATCGACCCAACCCCCACCTCCCGCGAGTCGTGCGTCAAGTTTGCTCAATCAGTGGTGCTTGGCCTTTCAAAGCCCTTCGATCTCGACGAGGATCGCATCTCGATCTCCGCAAGCATCGGAATCTCATTCGGCGGAGCCGCGGACGACCCGGAGACCCTCGTGAAGGACGCCGACCTCGCGATGTACGACGCCAAGAACGGTGATTCGAGGGTGGCTGTGTTCTCGCCGGACATGCGGGCATCGCTCACTCCGGCCAGTGTCGCCACTCGCCTGGAGCGAGCCCTGGCCGACGGCGAGTTCCGGCTGATGTATCAACCCATGGTTCTGCTCGATACCGGTTCGGTCGTAGGGGTAGAGGCTCTGCTGCGCTGGGACGATCCCGATCGCGGGTTTGTCGATGCGGCCGACTTCATGCCCGCCCTCGAGGCGACGGGCTTGATCGTACCGGTGGGTCGGTGGGTGTTGAACGAAGTGTGTTCGAAGGCGGCGCATTGGGCGGAGATGATGCCAGTGGGTGTTCCGGCCCTTCGGGTGTCAATGAACGTGTCTCCGCGGCAGTTGTCACAAAGTGACTTCGTGGATGATCTGCGAGCGGCTTTGGAGCTGAGCGGCGTCGATCCCCAGACGATCTACCTCGAGGCAAATGAGATCTCGCTGACATCCGATTCTCGTAAGGCGTGGACCACACTCACCGGAGCGCGAAACCTTGGGGTGGGCTTGGCCATCGACAATTTCGGGCGAGGCTTTCTCTCACTCGGGCATCTCAGAAATTTCGACTTCAATCTTCTCAAGTTGGATGGACCGTTCGCGGCCATGATTTCCGAGGACGGCCCTGACGGCAGCATGGTCCGCAGTGTCATAGACCTGGCCTCGGAGCTGGGCATAGCGGTGTTGGCAGAAGGACTCTCAAATGAAGTTGTCCTGCAGCGTTTGCATGCGGCCGGCTGCCAACTCGGACAGGGATTTGTCATCTCGGCGCCGTTGAATGCGTCCACGGTTGACCAGCTGATAGTTGATGGTTTGGCCGGAGTGGTCTTGGCCCAGGCGGATAGAAAGAAGGCTGGTCGCGTGACTCGGGCCGAGACTGAGGAGCCCGTTCAGGCGGATCTCGAATCAGCGACTGTGGTGTTGCCGAGACTCCGGCGCACCGTGGTGGCCCACTGAGCTATCGGGACTCGGGGCCGGGAAGCGACATCATTCGCGGCGGCGGTGCGCCGAAGTGACCGATCGCATAGTGACGCAGTGCCTCCAAGCGGCCTCTCGGCGACCAATGAAGCCCCCGTCGGTTCGGCCGGACGACCCCGATCGGGATCTCAGCGAGAGCAATACCGGCACGGAAGGCGACGTTCCAGCGGCCGTAATGCTCTCGTAGCATGAGAAGCGTGTTGCGAAGTTGCAGGTAGGCGACCATCTCCACCGATGAACTCATTCCCGGATTCCCAACACCAGCGCCACGGACCACGCCGCAACCCCATCCCGCTTCGGTGGCCCGCAACCCGAGATCAGCCTCTTCGCAGTACGCGAAGTACCGCTCATCGAAGAGTCCGACCTCTTCGAGGCACTCTCTGCGAGCGAGCATCAAGGTGCCATGGGGATAGTCGGATGGATCGAACCCCAGGTCGGCCTCGGGTGCGGCATCTATTGAGCCGAGAAATGGGTCGATTACGGGGCGGAAACCGTCTCCCACGTCGGCACTCACCAAGCCGACCTCGGGCCGACTCTTCATCTCGTCGAGTATCAGCGACAGCGCATCTGGCGCGGGGTCTGCGTCGTGTGGGGTGATCGCAACCCACGGGGAATCGAAGTACCGTAACCAGCGACGTATCCCCACGTTCGCCCCCGGCCCGAACCCGAGGTTGTCTCCGGTGGCGATCACGTCCACACCGAGAGGCAAGTTTCGTAACTCCGCCAATCCCGCGGCGCCGGACCCATTGTCGACCACGATGACCCTCGCGGTGTCGGGTTGCCGAAGATACGCATCGACGGTGCCGGCGATGGTGTCGGGCCGGTTGCGGTGGACCACGACGACAGTGACGCCTCGATTGGCCGTCATTTGCGCTGGTGTTTCGACTGTGGCAGGCGCTTGGGGGGCGGTTTCCATGGCACGCGAATACTCGCCTGCTTGATCACTGGATGCAACCTCGGGCGAAGTGAGACCCGGGCCGCTGGGCAGGTACCCTTTCCCGTGCGTTGGTTGAGTCGTTTCAGCCGATCAATCAATTCGATCAGGGAACTCGCGCGATGCCCGAATACACACGACAAATGACCGTAGGCAAGATCGGCGACCTTGCGGCCGAGGCGGGCCTTCGTCGCATCCACATCCTCGCATGGCGGGATCTCGCCGACGTTGAGGCGGGGGGTTCCGAAGTCCATGCTGCAACGATCGCGGCCATGTGGGCCCGAGCGGGAGTCGAGGTCACGATTCGCACCTCCTACGCCCAAGGATCGCTTCCGGAATCGGTTCGTGACGGATACCGCGTCATCCGCCGCGCTGGCAGATATCTCGTATTCCCCCGGGCTGTCGGATCGGAGATTCTCGGACGCCACGGCCGGCGGGACGGGCTCGTTGAGATCTGGAATGGCGTTCCCTTCTTCTCTCCCGTGTGGGCCCGTGGACCACGGGTCACCTGGCTGCACCACGTTCACGAGGCCATGTGGC
>CAZHMP010000134.1:0-5501 GCA_964533595.1 uncultured Acidimicrobiales bacterium
GGTCCGGGCTGGATCAGACATCTGATGCCTCTTATCAAACCCGTCATCCGCACACCGCAAAATGGTGCCGCCACGTCGGTCCATCTCGCCTGCGCTGACCCATCAACATTGCTCGATGGCCTCTACTGGACCGACTGCAAGCCCAAGGAGCCCATTCAGGCAGCGGTCGACCCCGCGGCCGCATCACGTCTCTGGGCCATGAGCGAGGAACTGGTCGGCTTGGTGCCCTGAGCCCACAGCGTGAGATTTGCATACCGACCACGTCCCTGTGCGACGCTGAGTCCATGAAGGTACGAATCGGATATGGAATCGGCGCCGCGCCCAGGTTGTTCTCCGACGTGGGCGGGCTCGGCAGGCTGGTCGACGACCTCGATCGCCTTGGCTATGACTCGCTGTGGTTTCCCGAGAGGGTCAACAGCCCACAGCTAGACCCCATCGTGGCCATGTCCTATGTCGCCGGCCGCTCCGAGCATCTCAAGTTCGGCCCGGCCGTGTCGGTGGTTCCCGGACGCAATCCGATCTTGATGGCCAAGGCCCTCGCCAGCCTCGATTTGGTGTCCGGAGGCCGGTGCCTCCCCGCGTTCGGGCTTGGCATTGCCAACGCCGCGGAGCACCAGGCCTTCCAGGTCGATCGCAAGGAGCGAGCGCCTTGGCTCGAGGAGGCAATGCCTCTGATGCGGCGGCTTTGGACAGAGGACGTCGTTGATCACCAGGGCGAGCGGTTCCATGTGACGGGGGCAAGGGTCTTGCCGAAGCCAATGCGAGATCCATTTGAGGTCTGGCTGGGCGGTCAGGCCCCGTCGGAGCTTCGTCGCACTGGGAGGCTGGCGGACGGTTGGCTGGCATCGTTCACAACACCCCGCCATGTGGTGGACGGAATAGCCGCGATCAAGCAGGCAGCGGCTGACGCCAACCGAACCGTCGACGCGGATCATTATGGCGTCCTCATCCCGTATGTCGATGGTTCGATCCCCGACGCGTTGGCCCAGCGCGTCGTAGCAAGACGACCCGATGCCAGTCCCGGCGAGGTCATTGCCAATTCGCATTCGCGAATGGCGCAGATGATTTCCGAGTTCATCGACGCCGGCGCCTCCAAGTTTGTGATGTTCCCGGTGTCGGAGCCACCTGATTGGACGGTTGAGTTGTCAGCACTGGCGGAAAACACTCTCGTGCTTCAGACCTGAAATCGAGCCGTCCACCACTCACACCCACAGACGACTGCCCCGATATTGTCTGAGCATTGATTGTATGTAATCATACGAACTAGATGAGTCGTCAGACCCCCGACCAAAACGGCACTCGCCGGGCAACGCCGTCCTGGCGTCGCTTCGAAATCGCCATCATCGCCACTGCCCGCGAGCTGCGTTCGGCCTTTGACGAACGCCTCTCGGTGCTGGAACTCAACCTCTCCCAAGCAACGCTGCTTGCCTACGTCACTGATTTCGGGTCCAGCACACAGACGGAATTGGCAGAGATGGTTGGACTCGGGCGGGCGGCCACAGGCACCATGATCGATCACCTCGAAACGCGTGGCCTTCTCCGGAGACTCCCAAACCCCGATGACCGACGAGTCTGGCTGGTGGCCGCCACCGCTGCAGGCGAGTCACTCGTCGACGAGTTCTACACGCTCGATCGCGGCCTGAGAGCAGAGTTCCGCAAGGGCATCTCCCGCGACGACCGCCACCAACTCGCCGAACTCCTCGACCGACTTTCGATCAACGTCGCCTCAGCAAGGTCAAACGGCGCCTCAAAATCCGAAACGATCTCCCCAACCCCTGAAACCAGGAGCACAAAATGACAGAAGCCGTAATAGTCGATGCGGTCAGAACCCCGACCGGCAGACGCAATGGGAAACTGAAGGACTGGCATCCGGCCGACCTGGGGGCCCACGTTCTCAAGGCCCTCGCCGAACGCAACAATCTCGATCCCGCGCTCGTCGACGACGTCATCACCGGCTGTGTGATGCAAGTCGGCCCGCAATCTCTCAACATTGGACGCAACGCGGTACTCGCCGCCGGTTGGCCCGAGTCGGTGCCCGCCACAACCGTCGACCGGCAATGCGGCTCGAGCCAACAAGCGATCCACTTCGCCGCCCAAGGTGTGTTGGCAGGTGCCTACGACGTAGTCGTTGCGATGGGCGTCGAATCGATGACCAACGTACCGATGGGAGCCAGCGTGGTCAGTGGGATGGATTTCCCATTCCCCAAGGCCATGCAGGATCGCTACGCCGACACGGGACTTCCTCCACAGGGAATCGGTGCCGACATGATCGCCGACGAATGGGGCATCACCCGCGAAGACCTCGACGTGTTCAGTGCCGAGAGCCAGCGGCGGGCCGAGCAGGCCACCATCGAGGGACGATTTGAAAACGAGATCGTGCCCGTGCCCGTCGTGATCGACGGTGAAACCGAGATGCTGACCAAGGACGAAGGCATCCGCCCTGGTACCACGGCTGAAGTTCTCGCCGGACTCAAGCCTGCCTTCCAAGAGGACGGTCGTATCACTGCGGGCAACTCATCGCAGATTGCCGATGGAGCCTCCGCCGTCTTGATAATGAGCGCTGAGAAGGCGGCCGAACTCGGCCTGAAACCACGAGCTCGCTTCCACTCCTTCGCCGTGGTGGGTGCCGACCCCGTCACCATGCTCAAGGGACCCATCCCGGCCACGGCCAAGGTGCTCGACAAGGGCGGACTGAACGTTGACGACATCGACCTGTTCGAAGTCAACGAAGCGTTCTCCTCGGTCGTTCTCGCCTGGCAGAAAGAGACCGGCGCCGACCTGGCGAAAGTGAATGTGAACGGAGGCGCCGTTGCGCTCGGGCACCCCCTCGGATGCTCAGGAGCAAAGCTCATGACCACTCTGGTCAACGAGCTCGAGCGGACCGGTGGTCGATATGGCCTCCAGGCCATCTGCGAAGGTGGCGGAATGGCCAACGCCACAATCATCGAAAGGATCGAAGCCTGATGCCACGAATGAATCTCGAGGGAAGTTCCTCCATCGTCACCGGAGGGGCGTCAGGAATTGGTGAGGCAAGCGCGCGTCAGCTGGCTGCCGCCGGCTCGCGGGTTGTGATCGCTGATCTCAACGAGGACAAGGGTGAGGCAATTGCCAGCGAGCTTGGCGGCCTGTTCGTCAAGTGCGACGTCTCGTCACCCGACGATGCCGACGCCGCGGTTGCTGCCGCGTCGGAGATGGGGCCGCTCAGAGCCCTCGTCAACTCTGCCGGAATCGGATACGCCGGTCGCACAATCGACCGCAACAACGTGCCGCTCGATCTCGACAAGTTCGCCTTCGTGTTGAAGGTCAACCTGATCGGGTCTTTCAACATGCTCAGCCGATCGGCGGCGGCCATGGCCAAGACCGAACCGGTCGATGCCGACGGTAGCCGCGGTGCCATTGTCAACATGGCGTCGGCTGCTGCATTCGACGGCCAGATCGGCCAATGCGCCTACTCGGCCTCCAAAGGCGGGGTGGTCGGGATGACCCTTCCCATCGCTCGCGACTTGAGCGCTGTGGGCGTCCGAGTCAACACGATCGCTCCGGGTCTCATCGACACGCCGATCTATGGGGAAGGCGAGGCCTCCGAGGCCTTCAAGGCCCATCTCGGAGCGTCGGTGCTGTTCCCCAAACGACTCGGTTCGGGTGAGGAACTGGCCTTTGCCGTAATGGAATGCATCACAAACCCGTATCTCAATGCAGAGACGATCCGTCTTGACGGCGGCATACGAATGCCACCGAAGTAGCAGACCTTCCCAAAGGAGAACGAAATGAACGACAACGCATCCGAGCCTGCGGTTCTCACCGAGCGCCGCGGCCGCGTACAAATCATCACGCTCAATCGACCGGATCAGATGAATGCCATCAACGGAGACCTCTCCACCGGATTGTGGGCTGCGGTGCAAGAACTCAACACCGACCCCACTCTTGCCGCCGGAGTTTTGACCGGCAACGGCAAGGGGTTTTGTGCCGGCATGGATCTGAAGGCGTTCGCCCGCGGTGAAGACATCGGGCCGATGTTCGATTTCATTCAGGCCGGGGCGGAGAAACCACTGATTGCCGCCATCGAGGGGTTCGCACTTGCCGGCGGCCTGGAGCTGGCGTTGTCGTGTGATCTGCTAGTTGCCGCCAAGGGAGCCAAACTCGGCATTCCCGAGGTGAAGGTTGGGCTGTTCGCGGCTGGAGGCGCGGTTATTCGGCTTCCGAGTCGAGTTGGGTACGGCAAGGCCATGGAGATGGCCATGACCGGTGATCCGATCAGTGCCGAAGAGGGCAGCCAATACGGACTCATCAGCCGGCTGTCAGACCCCGGCGGCGCGCTTGATGCCGCGGTCGAACTTGCCGAGAAGGTTGCCGGAAATGCTCCTCTTGGGGTTGCTGCTTCCAAGGAAATCATCAGGGCGAGCGTCGGCGGAACCGAGGAAGAGCTCTGGGCCGTGCAACGGCCACTGCAGGCCAGCGTGTTCGTGTCGAACGACGCAGCCGAGGGACCGGCGGCGTTCGCCGAGAAGCGCAAGCCCAACTGGTCCGGCACCTGAGAATGGTCTTCGCTGCCTGACCCGGGTCTCTCCTGTCGCCGGGTCAGGCAGCGAGCACACCAATCCGTTCGAAGGACTCGCCGAGGATCTCATCCGTCGGTCCACCCAGCCAATCGAGTACCTCTGCGTATATCGAGCGCTCATCGACTGTGGTCGGAAGGTCGCCGTCGGCGAGATTTGCCATGTCAAGCTCGCCGTGGATTTGCCATCCATTCACCGTTGGCCCGAACAGCATCTGAAGCCCACCTTGGCCGTGGTCGGTCCCGCCCGAGCCGTTCTCGCCCACTCGTCGACCAAACTCCGACATGGTCATGAGCGTGACTCGATCTGAGTGGCCGTCTGACTCGATCCTTTCCATGAATCCTGCGATCCCGGAGGCCAGATCGTCGAGCAGCACCGCCTGACGGGCCAGCTGATCGCTGTGAGTGTCGAATCCGTTGAGACCGATGGTGATCACTTGTGTCCCGATTCCAAGGTCGATGATTCGTGCTGCCACATCAAAGGCCCCGACTGCCGCCGACTGATTGCCGTCCGAGTCGGCGGCATCGATCACTCCGGAGAGCAGCTCAACGGCATCAACGGTGGAGGGGATCGACTGTTGAGCCGACGCGAATGTGGGATCCGCGGCGAGAGGCGACGCCGTGGCCAGAAAGGCCGCGATCAGGCCTTCCCTGTCGACACCTTCCGGAGCTCGAAGCTGGAACGCCTCGGCCGATTGGATCACGGTGGCCAAGCTCTTCTCGCCGACGAGCATCGGGCTGCCGCCCACCAAAGAAATCGCCCGCAGCGGATCTGCGTCGCCTGCCTGGGTGGCATCCATCCACCGACCGAGCCAGCCGGTACGCGACGTCGCACCCGGCACACCCGACGACCACGTGTCCATCGATTTGAAGTGGGATCGGCTCTGTTGGGGTATTCCCACTCCCTCAACTGCGGTCATCGAACCGAGATTCCACCATCGACTCA
>CAZHMP010000135.1:0-5469 GCA_964533595.1 uncultured Acidimicrobiales bacterium
GGCGATACCGATGTCGACGTCGTGGTTGTCACCGATGGCGAACGCATTCTCGGCCTCGGCGACCTCGGCGCCGGGGGCATGGGCATCCCGATCGGAAAGTTGGCGCTCTACACGATGGCCGGCGGACTCGACCCCGCTCGCACCTTGCCGGTGATCCTCGATGCCGGGACCGACAACGAGAACCTGTTGTCAGACCCTCTGTATCTCGGCTGGCGCCATCATCGTGTCAGGGGCGAAAGATACGACGAACTCGTTGATCTGTTCGTCTCCGCGATCAAGACACGCTTTCCCGGGGTGCTTCTTCAATGGGAGGACTTCGCCCAGTCCAACGCCAATCGGCTACTGAGCCGTCACCGCGACTCGATTTGCTCATTCAACGACGACATTCAGGGAACGGCTGCGGTCACGGTGGCAGCCATCGCATCGGGTCTCGCCAATGCCGGCGTACCACTGGCGGAGTTGCGGCTGGTGGTCGCCGGGGCAGGATCGGCCGGCACCGGGATTGCCGGCCAGGCCGCACGAGCGTTGATGTCGGCCGGCCTCAGCGAATCCGATGCCTTCGACCGGTGCTGGCTCGTCGATCGCGATGGCCTCCTCCACGACAAGATGGAGTCGTTGCAGGGTTTCCAGCAGCCGTTCACCCACAAATGGGACGATGTCGCGCATCTCGACGACAATTCCGATGGCAGGATCGGGCTGGCCGAAGTTGTGCGCCACGTTGCACCACACGCCCTCGTTGGTGTGACCGGCCAACCGGGACTCTTCACCGAAGAGGTGGTTCGCGCCGCCGCCGCAGGGGTGGACCGACCGATTGTGTTGCCGCTGTCCAACCCAACAGTACGTGCAGAGGCCATACCAGCCGACGTGTTCAAGTGGTCCGAGGGACGAGCGCAGGTGGGCACCGGAAGCCCGTTCGATCCGGTCAGCATCAACGGAACGATCCACCACACATCGCAGGTAAACAACATCTACATATTCCCCGGTGTCGGCCTCGGCGTGGTTGCCTGCCGAGCACGACGGGTGTCGGATTCGATGTTCACCGCCGCGGCCACGGCAATCGGTGAACTCGATCCGGGTGAGGGCCACACGGGCGACACACCTTTGCTTCCGCCGGTGTCCGAGAGCCGAAACGTGTCGAGGCATGTTGCCATCGCAGTGGCAGAGTGCGCTATCAGCGAGGGTCTTGCCGAACCCATGACCCGGGCTGCGTTGGAAGCACGGATTGACGAGATCGTGTGGGAGCCGACCTACCGCACCGATATAGCCGACTGAGCCTCTCTGGCCTTATTGTCTCCACGATATTGTCCCAACGATGAACTCGGATCGCAGAGCAGATGTCGTAATAGTCGGCGGAGGCATGGCAGGAGTTTCAGTCGGCTTCTTTATCGCCGAGTCGGGCCTCGAAGTGGCGCTGGTCGAGGCTGAGGCCACGCTCGCTCATCACACCACCGGACGTTCGGCTGCGCAGTTTCTCGAAAACTACGGCGACGAGACCGTCCGTCGCATGAGCGTGGCCGGTCGGTCGTTTTTCGCCGACCCACCCGAGCAGTTTTGCGACTCGGCGCTCTGGTCGAATCGACCCCGAATGCGTGTGGCCGGCCCTGACATGGTCGACACGTTCAAGGCCGAAACCATCGAAGAGCAAAAACTGGTGCCATCGACCACGTTCCTCGACGCCTCCGAGACGATGAAGTTGTTGCCGGTGATGCGGCCCGACCTGGTGGCGTGCGGAGTGATCGAGCCCAACGCCATGGAGCTCGACGTGGCTGCCATCCACCAGCTATTCGTTCGTGGCATACGCCACCATGGAGGGTCCATCGATGTATCAAAGGCGGCCCGGACGATCGAGCGATCAGGCTCCACATGGCTGGTCACGGCGGGCAACGAAACCATCGAGTGTGACTTGGTGGTGAACGCCGCCGGAGCCTGGGGTGATCCGGTGGCCCGGATGGCAGGGGTCAAACCCATAGGTCTGCACCCGCTGCGCCGCACGGCCTTCATCGCCCGTATCGACTCGAATCACGACACCGACCACTGGCCGCTCACCGACTTCGAGACCGCATCCGATGGCATGGTGCTCTATTGCAAGCCCGAATCCGGTGGCCTTTTGGTCTCCCCCGGTGACGAGACTCCATCGGAGCCATGTGATGCCAAGCCCGAGGAGCTCGACATCGCCATGGCCATTGATCAGCTCAACACCTGGACCACCCTCGACGTAAGATCGGTGGCATCATCGTGGGCTGGATTGCGGACTTTCACCGCCAACCGCTCACTCGTGGCTGGATTCGCCCCCGATGCCGACGGGTTCTTCTGGCTGACCGGCCACGGCGGCTACGGCATCCAGACCGCTCCCGGTCTGGGCCGCACCGCGGCCTCGATCATCACCTCCGGAGATGTGCCCCACGATGTTGCGTCCCTGGATGTGAGCGCGCTCGACCTTTCGGCCGGCCGATCCGAAATCAGCGGGGACCTCATCTCCCACTGACTCCGCCCAGTCAGCGGGTCGACTACGGCGCGGTGTAGACGTCGGAGATCCCCCGTGTGATGGTTTGAGCGTAGGTAGTAGGTGTCGAGGTATCAGGATCGCCGTACCCCACCACGTTCTCAGCCACGACACGGTACTGGGTCCCCGGAGTGACGCTAGTGGTGGTGACACTCTCACGCGAGCCCAGGCCCGATGGCGCAGACTGCAATAGGTCCTGATTCAGCGTTTCAACCGTCGACCACGTCGTTCCGGCGTCGGTGCTGCTCTCGATCAAGAAGCGAGTCTCGGTGATCGAATTGTCGGTCCACCTGAGTTTGCCGCTGCTGTAGTTCAAACTCGTCGGGGCCTCCGGCGGCATGGCCACCGACACCACGTGCATCATGTCCTTCTCCTCGTGGCTGAGGATGTGGCAGTGGTAGATGTATTCGTACCCCAGGTTGACGATCTCGTTGGTGATCGGATCCCCAGGATCTCCCTTGGCATCCGTGCTGTTGAATCCAATAGTGGAACCAATCGGCATGGCCGGATTGAGAGGCCTGATGCTGTTGGGAATCTGGAACGGCAGCCACGGGATGATGGGACGGATAGCAACGATCGTGTCCTCGAGAGGACTGACTCGTATCGTCTCCTTCCAACCCAGCTCCTCCGGATCGGGCGGTATGACGATGTTGTCCCACGTCACACGGTTGACCAACTGGAGGTCGTAGAGGTGGAAGTGAAGCGGGTGCGTGTCAACGCCATTATGTGTGATCTTCCAGATCTGGGTTCCGTCAGCCGCCGATGAGATCGGAGTGACCTCCATGTCACCGGGTAGATGCTGGGGCAGATTCGTGGCATCGAATATCTCTGATGGCGGATTGATGAACGGATAGAGAATTATTCGTTGGGTCAGCGGAGTGGCGCCGGGCGCTTCAAGTCCCATGGTGGCCTCCATCCTGGCGAAATCGTCAAACGAGCTCGAGTTCATCTCGTCGTGAATGGACTTCGGTTGGAAGGGGATCTCCATCTTCCCGACCCCGGGTGCCCCGACCGGATTCAGTGTGTTGAATCCGAAGATGTTGCCCCCCTGCTCATTGATCCTCGCGAACCCGTCGCACTTATTGATCATTGGGTCGAGAGAACTCAGCACCGGATCGTTGCACCAGCCGTCGCTCACAAATTCGGTTCCGTAGGCCGAGTTGTATGCCGCCTGTCCAACAACAATCGGATTTTGGCCGGACTCGAACACGCCGGATCCATCGGCTTGGTGCTTGAAGGCGTTCTCCAACGCCGTCAAGTCGAATTGTGGGCTCGGAGTTGCCTCGGAAATGTGGACCCGCATGATCGTGCGGGTATTTGGGCCGTATCCAGGCAAGGTCGAAGGCGCTCCGACCGGGCTGAGATCAGGGCCTCCGGTGTAGAAGTCGTACTGCGGTACGCGGGCCGGGAACGCCGCTGGAGCATCGTTGTAGAGAATGATGGTCTTGCCCGCGAACTCCGAGAAGTCAACGATCGCATCGGCCCGCTCGGCCGGCGCCAACAGAAGCGAATGCTTGTCGACGTTGCCGACATCGAAGCGAGTCGGGTCGGTTATGTATGTGGTGACCTGTTGACCATCGACCACAGTCGGAGCAGGCAGGAATCCACCCTCGTTGCCAATCTGGATCCAATCTGGGCCGGCCGGGCTCAACGCGAGGTCGGGAGTGGGGGAAACGTTGGGGTCGGCGTTGGCGGCGGCAAGTTCGCTGGCTTTCAACGCCACCTCGGTGCCAGTGGAGTCGGCCTGGTACCACTGCAGATTCCAGAATCGATCGTTGGCTGCGTTGAGAATCCTCAACCGGTATGACTTTGGATCCAAGGTGACATCCGGGTATGCAGTGCCGTTGACAACCGGAGTGTCGTTGAACGCTTCCATTCCCACAGAGTTGTTGGGCGTTCCCGGAATCAGGGGCGGTTCGCAGAATTCAGCCGTATTGGGATCGCAAGTCGAGTCGTAATACGGGTTGCTTATCGGACCGTACTTTGGACGGGCGGGCGGCCAGAAGAAGGCGCCGTACATCCAGCGGCCGTAGTCGCTCATACCGGTGGGGTCACTGGGATTCTGAGCCGGCATGTAGACATGAGGCGCCCACAAGCTGCCCTCGCCCCCCCAACGCGACGTATCCCAGGTGGGATCCTCAGCCTCCAACTGGCTCGTTGCGGGGACAAAGGTCTTGTCTTGAATGATCAGAGGGATCTCGTCGGCCGCGCTCGGGATCAGACCCCTGCTTCGCAAACTGGCCTCGGTGTCGTCGGTGATCAGATAACCGGCAGCCATTCCGGCATAGACGTTGAGACGGGTGATCCCCCAAGCGTGGTCGTGGTAGAACGTGAGTCGGGCGCTCTGCTGGTTCGTGTAATAGAAGGTCTGGCAACCATCATCGACTGCCTCGCATACGTTCATATCGGGAACGTCCACCACGCCTACACCTTGTGGATAATTCGTGATGGTGTCTGCGTCCTTGGCCGGAGTTATCCACTGATGCGGCGTTCCGTCGCTGATCCAAGGGGTGATTCCGCCGTGGAGGTGCACCGACGCCCGATTGTCGGAATAGCACTCGTGATCCTTGGGGACAGTCTCCAACATATCTTGGCCTGCGACCTTGGCTAGTCCGCTGCAGACCGGGTTGCGAACATTGTCATACACTGTGCCGTCGTCCGACACGGCTGCCCGCTGAGTGGTGGCGTCCGGGCCGAAACCTGATCCCATCACGGTGGTGTCAACGGGCAGGAACAGATTGCCATCTGTGCCGGTGGGCAGATAGTTGTGAAACTCCACGCGAACCGGACGGTCCTTGGTGGCCGAGATGATCGGACCGTCGTATTGCGGAGGCGTGACCGCGTACACCTGGCTGTCGCTGCTGTCGAGGACGGGTACCAATGTGCCGTCCATCAACTCGTTCACCAGCGGGAAGTGCTGACTGCTGCCGACAATGCCCGGCGTCTCGATCTGCACGTATCCCCGA
>CAZHMP010000136.1:0-5461 GCA_964533595.1 uncultured Acidimicrobiales bacterium
TGGGTGCCGTCGCCCACCGCTGCCACTCTCCACGCGCTTCACTACCACGAGGTCAACGTGGCCTCCGCTCAAAACGCCCTGCTGGCTCGGGCCGAGTCGAGCGACTACACCGACGGGCTGCTCACCCTGCCGGTGATCGCCCCAGGCCGTGTCCTCACCGAAGCCGAGATTGATGAGGACCTCACCAACGCATGCCAGGGCATCCTCGGCTATGTGTCGCGCTGGGTCGGGCAGGGAGTCGGCTGCTCAACCGTGCCAAACATCGACGATGTCGGGCTCATGGAAGATTGCGCCACGTTGCGCATCGCCAGCCAACATCTGGCCAACTGGCTCCACCACCGCGTGATCGACGAGCAACGACTGGTGGCCACTATGCAGAAGATGGCTGCCGTGGTCGACAAACAAAACGAAGGCCAGTCGGGCTACCGCGCAATGCTGCCCGATCTCGAGTCGAGCATCCAATACCAAGCGGCTCTCGACCTGGTGTTGAAGGGCCGCGAGCAGCCCAACGGCTACACCGAGTTCGTGCTCTACTCGCGCCGACTCGCCGCCAAGTCGATCTGACGTCCGCGGCGTCCCGATCCCGCTGGGTCCGATTCCACCGTCCAGAAATCAGCGAACTCGTCGTGGATGGTCAGTTCCGAGACGAGCGCGGCTGCCCTGTCGACCAGTAGCGCCTCGTCGGGTCCGGCCGCAGCCAGCAGAGCGGTTGTTTCCTCGGAAATGATCCTTGTGACCATCGCGGAGTCGACTGTGAGCCCGTTGGACAGTTCGGCCCGGTGATGGATCCAAGTCCATATCTGTGAACGGCACAGTTCGGCCATGGCCGTGTCCTCGATGTGATCGTCGATCAGCACATTGCCGTTGCCCCCGAGCCACTCGGCGATGTAGGAGATCGCGAACCGCACGTTGATCCGAAGCCCTTCGTCGGAGATGCGGCCCCGCGTTGACCTGACCGACAGAAGGTCGCCGGGCGTCACGTAGACGTCGTCACGTTGGCGTTCGATTTGGTTTGGGCGTTCGCCCAGAACCTTGTCGAACTCGGCGACGGCCACGTCGACAAGATCAGGGTTGGCAATTCTGGTTCCGTCGAACCCGTCGCCCGCCTCTCGGCGCTTGTCGACGGTGACCTTGCGTAGCGCGGCCGAGGTTCGTTGCGGATCGGAGTCGTCGGGAACGACACCGGACATGCCCCCGATCGCGTGGGCCCCGCGCCTGTGGCAAGTGGAGACGAGCAGCTCCGTGAATGCCCGCATGAACGGGACGGTCACACCGATCTCGCGTCGGTCCGGCAGCACGAAAGCCGGATCCAGTCGAAAGGTCTTGATGATGCTGAACAGGTAATCCCAGTTGCCGGTGTGGAGCCCGGTGGCGTGATTCCGAAGCACGTAGAGGATCTCGTCCATCTCGAACGCCGCGAGAATATGTTCGATCAGGACTGTTGCCCTGATGGCGCCGGGAGCCATGCCGAGCGTGGTTTCGGCAAAGTCGAAGACGTCGTTCCAGAGAGCGGCCTCTCGATGGTTCTCCAGCTTCGCCAGGTAGAAGTAGGTGCCGCTGCCATGGGCCAGAGCTGACCGCCAGTTGTGAAACACGCACAATCCGAAGTCGATCAGCGCGGCCGACACCGGCCGACCGTCGACCGTGAAGTTCGGCTCGTCGAGATGCCAGCCCCTGGTGCGCACCATGAGGGTCGCAGGGGCATCAACTACACCGATGACCGAACCCGAAGTCCCGTCGCAGGTGATTGTGCGCTGGTAGGCCTCGATGAGCGCAGCCTGCCCGGCCACCACGTTGGCCCATGACGGTGAGAACGCATCCTCGAAATCGGCCATGAACACCCGCGTTCCGGAGTTGAGGCTCGCCACGATCGTGGCTCTGTCGGCAGGGCCGGTCAGCTCGGTACGGCGGTCGAGAAGGTCGGCCGGTGGAGCTGTCACCGTCCAATTCCCGGCCCGGATGTGGGCGGTCTCCGGGTCGAAATCAGGGATGCGGCCCGCTTCGATCTTGGCCTGGACTATGTGTCGGGCCGCCAGGAGATCCAGCCGTGTGCCGTCGAAATTTCGATGGAGGTCGGCAACGAATTCGACCGCTTCGGGCGTCAACACGGTCTCAGCCTCGGGAGCTTGGCTGAACTCGATGTGGTCGTTCATCTGCTGGACCCTTCGGCGGAACTGTGCAATTTGCGCAACGATCCGTGCAAGAGATTGTTGGGCGAAGTTGCGCAAATTCTCGCGCGAGTGAGAGCCGCCCTGTGAACGATGTTTTGAATTAGGTGAAAATCTGTAATTATTCGCTGCATGGTGTCAGAAATTGATCTGGTGGTCATGGGACACAGGGTCCGCCACTTCAGAAACCGCGCCGGCCTCACCCTCAGCGCCGTCGGCGAGAAAGTGGGCCGACCGGCCCCATACCTATCCCAGCTCGAAAACGGAAAGGTCGAACCCAAGCTAGGCCTGCTTGGTGACCTCGCCAGGGTGGTCGGAGTATCGACTGCCGACCTGCTCAACCCCGCCCCACCCGATCGTCGGTCCGAGCTTGAAATGGAGCTGTCTCGAGCCCAGGACGATCCCCGCTACCGGTCGCTTGGCCTCTCGCTGCTGAAGCCAACCGCGAAGATGGCCGACGAGGTGCTCGAACATTTGATTGCGTTGTGGCATGCCGTGAGCGATGCCGAAGCGCCCGAGCCCGAGCCAATCGAATCTCCCCGATTTGCCGATGAGGCCAGGGCAGCCAACGCAGCGCTTCGACGCGAGATGACGCAACGCAATAACTACTTCCCCGAGATCGAGGTTTTGGCAACCGACGGACTTGAAGCGTCCGGATACCCGGGTTCCGGCCCGATCAGCGAGAAAGTGCTGACCGGGCTTGCCGCGTGGTGCGGATTCACAATCGAACGAGTCAATTCGTTGCCACGGTCGGCCCGCAGCATCACCGATATGAGAGACCGAATAATCTTCATCCCCGACCGCGGCGACCTTCGCATTCGTCAGGCGCGGTCGGTCGTGTTGCAAACCCTCGGTCACTTCGCACTCAACCACTCCGACACCAACGATTTCGGCGATTACCTCCGTCAACGAATCGAATCGAACTACTTTGCCGCCGCCGTGCTGGCTCCCGAGAAGCCGGCCGTGGAGTTCCTGCGAGAGGCGCGAGACGCCGGCGACATCTCAGTTGAAGATCTAAAGGAGCTGTTCTACATCTCATATGAGATGGCTGCGCATCGCTTCACCAACCTCGCCACCGTCCATCTCGACATGCCCTGTCACTTTCTCCGAACCGACAGCGAGGGCGTGATCAGCAAAGCCTACGAAAACGACGGCACGGCATTCCCGGTCTCAGCCGATGGCGGCCTCGAGGGTGAACGTGTGCCACGCCAATGGGGGGCACGGCAAGCATGGAACGCCGAAGGCTCGTTTCTCATGCACACCCAATACACGGTTACCGACGAGATCGAGAACTTCTGTGTGACGTTCATCGAGACCCAGGGAGATCGGATTCCTCACGCCATCAGCCTCGGTACGACCGCCGAGTATGCCCGCTACTTCCGGGGCTCCGACACGCTCCGACGCGAGTTCGCCAGATCTCGCGAGATCGAACCTGATCCAAAGCTCCTCGAACGATGGAGCGAGCGCGCCTGGCCGTCTGCGGCGGAACGCAGCCATGTGCTGTCAGCGCTGCCGCCATCGGATCAACTGTTCAGCCCGTTCCCCGGCATCGACATCACCGACGTTTACCGGTTCCTCGACCGTCAGCAGCGCCGTCGGCGGTGAGTGTCGATCAACCGGCCAACACCACCAAGTGGTCGATGGCGATCAACGCCACGTGGATCGTGGAGCGCCTCGGATCGTTGGTGGACACCGCAATGAAGTCGGCGGCCACGGATTCGAGCGTTCCCCTTGCACCCTCATTGCCGGCGGCCGCCAGCACGGGAGGTCGGTCGGCCGCGAGTTCGCCCAGAGCATGTGCCATGGTGAGGTCGAAATTGTGTGGTCGATCAGCACCCGTGCTTGCATCGCCGGGTGCGGATCTGACAATCGCCAGCCGCTCGAGCGGGATCACCACGTCTCCGAGATTGCTTTCTCTGATGATCACGAAATCGACACCGATCGCAGCCACCAACCCGTTGGTGCGGCGCCCTCCCAATGTGGATGCTGCCACCCGTGTTCCGGCGGCGGCATGGGCCCCGAGCACCTCGGCAATGCTCGAGGCCTCCGACGACTGCAAACGCAGCCACGCCTCGCTCGACCTCTCGGCTGCGGCTTGGTCGACGGCGCCCTCGGAGGTCCATCTGGCCAGACCGGCCAGCGGATCATTTGCCGAAGCAGACATTGGTGCGGCGTCCCCCTGCGAAAACATGTTCACGACAACAGAGACTAGCGGTAGCCTCAGCTCAGCCACATGACCGATACATCTCTGACAATGAGGATTCCCGGGCGCCACCTTCTCGAGGCGCTACTAGGTGAACATGATCGGAGCCTCAGGCTCATCGAACGGTCATTCCCGGAAAACGGCATAACCGTGAGAGGCGATGAGGTCCACATTTCCGGCCCCGACAGCGACCGGGTGAGAACCTTGTTCGAAGAGCTCGTCACAGTTGTCGAGAGCGGACAGCACATAGATGATCGCACCATCGACCGAGCGATCGCGATGGTGCGGGCCGACGAGAACCCGTCGGTGGTGTTCGCCCACGAGATACTTCACGCCGCCCGCGGCCGCACAATTCGGCCCAAGTCCGTTGGCCAGAAGCGATATGTGGAGGCGATCGACGAGAATGTGATCACCTTCGGAATCGGCCCGGCCGGCACCGGCAAGTCGTGGCTGGCGGTAGCAATGGCCGTGCGCGCTTTGCAGGCCGGGGAGGTCGAGCGGATCATTCTCACGCGTCCCGCAGTTGAGGCCGGAGAACGCCTCGGGTTTCTGCCCGGTGATCTGATGGCGAAGGTCGACCCCTACCTGAGGCCTCTCTACGATGCCCTACACGATATGGTCGGCAACGATGGCGTCGAGCGCCTCACCGACCGCAGCCTCGTTGAAGTGGCGCCGCTCGCGTTCATGAGAGGACGCACCCTCAACTCGTCATTTATCATCCTCGATGAGGCTCAAAACACCACGCCTGAGCAGATGAAGATGTTTCTGACCCGCATCGGGTACGGATCCAAGGCAGTTGTCACCGGCGATGTCACCCAGGTCGACGTGCAAAACAACAGAAGTGGGCTTGGTGGCCTCGAACCGATCCTCGGCGGCATCACCGGTATCGGGTTTGTGCGCCTGTCGGGCCGAGATGTGGTTCGTCACCGGATCGTGCAAGACATCGTCGATGCATACGAGAGGTCAGCCGACTCGTCCAACCTCGAGTCGTAGAACACCGAGATGCCACCCACAGTCGTTTCCATCAACGAACAATCCGAGATCGACATCGATGTCCAGCGTTGGAGTGCGCTCGCGGTCTCCTCGTTGC
>CAZHMP010000137.1:0-5407 GCA_964533595.1 uncultured Acidimicrobiales bacterium
GCATCGGGTTCATGATCGCTGAGGTCATTCCGGCCCCGATGGCCATCGACAGGAAAGTGCCGGTGACCGCGTGGCGATTCGGTAGGCCGAAGCTGACGTTGGATGCACCGCACGTGGTGTTGACGTGAAGCTCGTCGCGTAACCGCCGGACCAGAGCAAACACCTGCTGGCCGGCCGTTCCCATCGCGCCGATCGGCATCACCAGCGGATCGACCACCACGTCGGAAGCCGGGATTCCGTGATCGGCAGCCCGCCCCACGATCTTTCGGGCAACCTCGAATCTCACATCCGGATCCTCGCTGATGCCAGTTTCGTCATTGGAGATGGCGACCACCGCTGCGCCCGATTTGGCCACCAACGGAAGCACGCGCTCGAGAACTTCATCCTCGCCGGTGACTGAATTGATGAGTGGTTTGCCCTCGTATGCCTCAATTCCGGCTTCGAGGGCCTCGATGATCGACGAATCGATGGAGAGTGGCACGTCGGTGACCGACTGGACCAACTTGATGGCCCGGGCCATCAGCGCCGGCTCATCCGCGAGTGGAATTCCGGCGTTCACGTCGAGCATGTGCGCCCCGGCCTCGACTTGGGCAATGGCGTCGGCCTCGACCCGACTGAAATCGCCGTCCTTCATTTCCTGGGCGAGCAACTTGCGGCCGGTGGGGTTGATCCGCTCACCGATCATCACGAATGGGCGGCCGAATCCGATCACGATTTCTTTCGTGGCTGAGCTGATGACTGTCTCGGTCATTGTGTGTCTGCTTCCATTGGGTGAGGTTCTGACGAGGTCCCCGGGCTGTCGGGGTCGGCTCCTCCGGTTGATACGAAGGCGTCGAGGCGCTCTTTGGTGAATGCGGCATCAAGGGTCGCGGCGAGGGTTTGAGCCTCAACCACACCGTCGGCGATCACCGGCGAGGTTACCTTGCGCCACTGATTGACATAGTCGTCGGTGTCGGTCAGTCCGGCCACCGTGGCGGCGCGATCGATGGCCACCTGGAAGCGGTCATCGAGAAGGATCCTCTTGGTTCCCTCATCGGTGGTGGCGGTGACCTGAGCAGGAATATCCCGCCAGTAGATCGTGGTGACCGCGATTGGGCCTCTTCGGCGACGAGTCATGACACGCGACTCCGAATTTCGACTTGGTCGACTATGTGCCGCTCAAGATCGCCGTATCCGCAATCGAGTCGGGTGTATTCCAAACCGAGTCGCTTCGCCTGTTGCTGAGCGAGCGCAAAGAGGTCGGGATCGTGGTTGTGGGCGAGATGGACCACCCTGGTGTAGTTGCCGAAATAGGTGTCGCGCAGTTCCGGGTGGCGATCGAGTCCGAGTCCACGCCACACGATGATGTCGAAGAGTCTGACCATGTAATCCGTCAGATAGAACGTCCCGGGTTGCTCCGAGGCCATGGTGGCGAAGTCGGTTGGGCCGGCATAGATCTCGTAGCAGTGAGCCCCCGGCAGTCGGTCCACCCCCTCTTGGCGGCAAACTTCGTCGAGCTTGCCTCCTGTTCCGCAGTCGGCGTAGCCGACGAAGATGTGATCGAAGTCGCCTCGAGCACGGCGAATCTTGTCCCTGACCCGTTCGGGAATGTCATCGGGTCGGTTGTGCAGCCGGCCCGGCAAGTACTCCACGGTGACGTGGTCCAAGTTGTTGGTTTTGATGATCGCCCCGATTTCTCGGGCCAGGGCCCCGCACGCCACGATCAGCGATCTTGACGGAGCCGCCGACGTCATGCGGCGGCGCGTCTGGCGGTGACGAGCGCGCTGGCGGTTTCCGCGGCAACGGCCGCATCGCGGCAATATGCGTCGGCTCCGATGGCGTCGCCGAATTCCTCGTTGAGCGGTGCTCCACCGACGAGCACTATCAGATCTTCGCGAGTGCCGTTCTCGACCAGCGTGTCGATGACCACTTTCATGTAGGGCATCGTGGTGGTGAGAAGGGCTGACATCCCGAGGATGTCGGGCTTGTGTTCCTCGATGGCAGAAAGGAACTGGTCGACATCGGTGTTGATCCCGAGGTTGAACACCTCGAATCCGGCTCCTTCGAGCATCATCGCCACGAGGTTCTTGCCGATGTCGTGGATGTCGCCTTTCACAGTGCCGATCACGACGGTGCCGATTGGTTCCGCCCCGGTCTCCGCCAGCAGGGGGCGCAGTATGGCCATGCCGGCCTTCATGGCATTGGCGGCCAGGAGCACCTCAGGAACAAACAGAATGCCGTCGCGAAAATCGATTCCGACTATTCGCATGCCTTCGACAAGTGCTTCTCCGAGAACCCTGTCTGCCGACCAGCCGCGCTCGAGAAGAATGTTGGTGCCCTCCTCGATCTCTTCGGCCAGACCGTCATAGAGGTCGTCATGCATCTGGGCCGTGAGGTCTTCGTCGCTCAGGTCGGCGAGGACAATGTCATCATCGGCTGGTTCGTTTGACATCGGTGCACTCCAGATGGTGTTCAGGGCACATTTGGGCTTGCGTCAGCCGCCAATTGGGTGGCGCTGTGCCGCATCGTGGAACTGTACCGTATACCGGCACAGAATTGCCAAACAAAAGGGTACTGGTGGGCCATCGGCTCACCCCCCGGCGAGAAGTACCGCTGGATGCCGACCGCCGGTGGGCTCAGATGAGCAGTGCCGCACCGAGCACTGTCAATGCGGCTCCCGCCCAGGCAGCTGCTGTTGGCCGTCGGCGGGTGGTGATCCACAGCAGCGGCAAAAGGATCACGGGGGTGGTCGCTGACAAGATGGTGGCCACGCCGACGTCGCCGTGGCCGAGCGAGTAGAGAACCAGCGACATGCCGATCGCCATGGCGAGCGTGGCACTGACAACCAGGTATCCGACGTGCCGCCAGGTCAGCCGGATGCGGCTCTCAGCGCCCGCCGTGCGATCCATCGGGCGGGCAAATATCCACAATCCGATGGTTGCCAAAACGGTGCGCGTTGCCGCTGCAGTGATGGTGTCCACACCGGCGTCGAGTGCGGGTTTGGCCAACAACGCCCCGCCGGCTTGTCCCAGCGCCCCAACAATTCCCCAGGCGATTCCAATCCACAGCTTTCCGTCGACCTGCTCGAAGGAGTGTTCCCCGATCGACAAATTGCGCACGGTGGTGACCCGCCGGCGAAATCCGACAGCGATCGCCACGCCCGACACCGTGAGGGCAGCCCCCAAGATCGCCACAATGCTGAAAGTTTCTCCGAAGACGATCACTCCCATGATCGCCGCGAACGGTGCATTGACGGTGAAGACGAGGCCGGTCCTCCTTGGCCCGATACGGGCCATTGCGGTAAAGAGGGCCGCATCGCCGATCAGCAGTCCGATCAATCCGGACGCGCTCAGCATCACAATGTCGACCGACCGCAACGAACCCCAGTCGCCAAATAGCGACGCGGCACCGGACAGAATCAATGTGACGGCGATCATTCGCAGCCGCGTGAAACGTGGTCCGCCGAGTTCGCGCACCGGATCGGCGGCGATGAGGCTGCTGAGGGCCCAGGCAAGGGCGGCGAGCAAGGCGGCGATCTGATATGGCACGAAGCACGAGTCTGCCCAAAAGTGGCGCCAGACCCCTCGTCGGCGCATAGCCTTTCCGCCATGTCAGAAATGCCAAACAGCGAGCCAGACGAGACGGAATTACCGAGTCACCGATATGACGCGGCTCTCGCCGATTCGATCGAGACACGCTGGCAGTCGCGATGGTCGGCCGATGGCACCTACAACGCTCCGAATCCAGTGGGGTCTCTGTCAGACGACCCGGCGAATCTCGCCGATCGTCCGAAGATCTTTGTGATGGACATGTTCCCGTATCCGTCCGGATCGGGTCTTCATGTGGGGCATCCCCTCGGATACATCTCAACCGATGTGTACTCGAGGTTCAAACGCATGGCCGGCTTCAACGTGCTTCACACCATGGGATTCGACGCATTCGGACTTCCTGCCGAAGAACACGCCCGTCAAACGGGTGAACATCCAAGGGTCAACACCGAGCGCAACATTGCCAACATGAGGCGACAAATGAATCGCCTCGGGTTGGGGTACGACGACCGTCGCAGCATTTCCACAACAGACGAGGACTACTACCGCTGGACACAGTGGATCTTTCTGCAAATCTTCGACTCGTGGTTTGACCCCACGCAAAATCGTGCTCGTCACATCGACGAGTTGGTCGCCGAGTTCGAATCCGGCCTGCGCGCCCCCTCAGACGGTTCTTCGTGGGCCGAGATGGACGACTCCGGTCGGCGCGCCTTGCTTCAGACCTACCGGCTGGCCTATGTCGATGACGCCCCCGTCAATTGGTGCCCCGCGCTCGGAACTGTTCTGGCCAACGAGGAGATCACCGCCGACGGCCGCTCCGAGCGAGGCAATCACCCCGTCTATCGCCGGCCGCTCAGGCAATGGATGATGCGTATCACCGCATATGCCGATCGGCTTCTCGATGATCTGGATCTGCTCGACTGGACCGATTCGATCAAAGCCATGCAGCGCCACTGGATTGGGCGGTCCGAGGGCGCACACATCGACTTCGAAGTGTCGGGTTCCGAGTCGGAGACGATCCGTGTATTCACAACGAGGCCCGACACCCTCTTCGGTGCCACATACATGGTGCTCGCCCCCGAACACCCGTTGATCGACCGAATAGTGGCCGACGAATGGCCGGCCGCAACTCCCGCCGAGTGGACGGCAGGGGAGGCGACGCCGGTCGAAGCGGTGGCCCACTACAGGGCCAAAGCGGCGCAAATGACAGATCTCGATCGCCAAGAGAACAAGGAGAAGACGGGCGTCTACATCGGCGCCGACGCGCTGGTGGCCGTGGATGGTCGCAAGATTCCGGTGTTCATCTCCGACTATGTGCTCATGGGCTACGGCACCGGGGCGATCATGGCTGTGCCCGGGCAAGACGAACGAGATTGGGAATTCGCCGAGAAGTTCGGACTCGACATCGTCCGAACGGTTCAGCCCTCCGATGGGTTCGATGGCAAGGCATTTCTTGGCGACGGCCCGGCGATCAATTCGGGATTCCTCGACGGACTCGGGGTTGACGATGCCAAGCGGACAATGATCGATTGGCTGGCCGAGAACGGGCACGGCGAGAGCACGGTCACCTACAAGTTGCGCGACTGGTTGTTCAGTCGGCAGCGCTACTGGGGAGAACCATTCCCGATCGTCTTCGACGAAAGCGGTGTGCCCAGGGCCGTTCCCGAATCCGAGTTGCCCGTGGTCTTGCCGGAACTCATGGATTGGGCACCCCGTGAACTCGACCAGAACTCGGATCCCGAACCGCCGCTGGGACGGGTGGACGCTTGGCGCGAAGTCGAACTCGACCTCGGAGATGGCCCGCGCAACTACCGGCGCGAGCTCAACACGATGCCCCAATGGGCGGGGTCGTGCTGGTATTACCTGCGCTACCTCGATCC
>CAZHMP010000138.1:0-2749 GCA_964533595.1 uncultured Acidimicrobiales bacterium
GTTCCCGGCCTGGTGCCGATGCGGACCTTCTACGGAAGCCTCGCCGATCTCACGTTCATGTCGACGCAATATGTGCGGCATCCGGTGTCGCCGCTTTACACGCCCGAACCCGACGTGATCCACGAGATCGTCGGGCACATCAACATGATCGCCAATCCGGTATTCGCCGACCTGCACTATCTCGCCGGCCGGGCCTCACTCCGCTGCACTACCGAAGAGAGTCTCGAGTTCTTCAGCAGGGTTTTCTGGTTCACCCTGGAATTCGGTGTGGTGGAAGAAGACGGTGACCTTCGCGCATACGGAGCGGGATTGGCGTCTTCGATTGGAGAGCTCGAGCAGTTCCACAACGCTGAGATTCGAGAATTCGATATTTCGCAGATGGGTGCCCTCGATTACGACATCAGTCGATATCAACCGGTGCTGTTCTCGGTGCCGTCGATCGAGTGGCTTCACAGCGAGCTGGGGGCATTCTTCGAGGGCTACAGCACAGAGGTGTTCCAAGAGCGATACGCCTCATCGCTCACGTCCGCGACGACGTGATCGTTCTGGAAATCAAAGGTACGCCGGGCCGGTAGACAAGGTCGTTGTAGCTCGGGGAATCCAACACGGCCATATCGGCTCGATAGCCGACCTCGAGTTTGCCGATGTCGTTCCTGCGCAATGCCCCGGCACCGCCGAGAGTCGCAGCACGCAGCGCCTCCTCAATGGTCATCGACATGTCGCGCACGGCCAAGGCGATGCAAAACGACATCGAGGTGGTGTAGCTCGAGCCGGGGTTGCAGTTGGTGGCGAGGGCCACCTCGACCCCCGCCTCGATCGCTCTTCGGGCGTCCGGGTACGGCTGACGAGTCGAGAAATCCGTGGCGGGAAGGTAGGTGGCGACCGTGTCCGAAGCGGCCAGCGCCTCAATGTCTGCGTCGGTCATGTAGGTGCAGTGATCAACCGATGCACATCCCATCTCCACCGCCAGCTGCACTCCGGGTCCGAATCCGAGTTGGTTGCCGTGAAGTCGAAGCCCCAGTCCGGCGTCGCGCCCGGCCTGCAGAACTCTCCTGCACTGGTCTGAGTCGAATGCACCCGTCTCGCAGAAGGCGTCGATCCACTTGGCCTTCGGTGCAGCCGCGTCGAGCATTGGTCCACACACGAATTCGACGTATTCATCTTGACGGCCCAAGTACTCCTCGGGCACGAGGTGCGCGCCCATGAAGGTCGTCTCGGAAGTAAAATTGGACGCCACCTCGAGGCTCCGTGTCTCGTCGGCCACATTTAGCCCGTAGCCGCTCTTGATTTCGATGGTGGTGATTCCGGCCTGCGCCGCCTCTTCGACTCGGCCGGCCGTGAGCGTCATGAGCTCCGCGGTGGATGCGGATCTCGTGGCCGAGGTCGTGAGGCGGATTCCACCACCGTCGTAGGGCCGACCAGCCATGCGGCTGGTGAACTCGACAGATCGGTCACCGGCGAACACAAGGTGAGTGTGAGAGTCGACGAATCCCGGAATCACACACATGCCACGGGCATCCAGACGCTCGTCGGCCACAAGTCCGGATGACCCGACCTCCACGATCACTCCCGACTCGTAGACAACCGCAGCGTTCTCGAGGGTGCCGAGCGGCCCATCACCAAGCCGATCGGAGTTGGTGACCAGCAATCCGATGTTGTCGAGCACGGTTGTTGTCATGAGAGGGCCTCTCGAAGTTCCAATCCGACCTCAACCGACAAATGTTGACCATCGGACACGATCATCTCGCCGTTCACCACCACATTCGTGACATCTGAAGCGGCGGCGGAGAACACGATTCCGGCCAACAGATCAGACGTTCGTTGACCGGCGAGTCGCGGGGAGTCCGTACGCAAAGTGGTGAAGTCGGCCAGCGCGCCTGCTTGCAATGTGCCGCCGTTGGACCAGCCAAGTGATCGATAGCCGCTCGAGGTGGCGGCGCGCAGCAATGCGGCGGGGGAGTGGTGGCCGCGTCGCCCGGTAGTGAGTCTTTGATCGAGCTCGATCGCCCTCGCCTCCTCCAACAAGTCGATCACCGATTGTGAATCGCTCCCGACCGAAAGATCACAGCCGGCTGCAGACATCGCCGCGGCTTGTCCGACTCCGTCGGCCAAGTCTCGTTCGGTTGTGGGGCACAAACACACGGTGGACCGACCGCCGCCGAGCTGTTGCAAGTCTGTCTCACTCAGATGTGTGCCGTGGACGGCGGTGAATCGCTCGTCGATGGCGCCCGCCTCCGCGAACACGCAGGTAGGCGACATCATGTGAAGAGATTCGCAGGCGTCGTTCTCCACGACTTGCTCGGACACATGGGCGTGGAGCGGTGAACGCGAGTCGCTTGCCCACTGCGATACGAGAGCGATCGATTCAGGATCGACCGCCCGCACCGAATGAACAGCTGCCCCGATGAGGGTGGTGACGTTTCCAGGAATGCTGGACGCACGCGCCGCCCAGCTTTCTGCATCGGGGTCCACGAAGCGACGTTGCGGTGGGGACACAGCGGCATACCCATCGGATCCCATTCCGCCGTGGAGATAGCAGGTGTCGAGCAGGGTCAGACGAACCCCGGCGTCACCGGCAGCTGCGATAAGAGCCTTTGCCATCACGTTCGGATCGGAATAGCGGTTCCCGCTCGGATCGTTGCGCAGATAGTGGAACTCGCCCACGACTGTGATTCCTGCCAAGGCCATCTCCGCGAAAGTGGCACGGGCCAGGCGCAGGAACCTCTCAGGTTGGATCTTGGCGGCAAGA
>CAZHMP010000138.1:2849-5399 GCA_964533595.1 uncultured Acidimicrobiales bacterium
CGAAGTCACGAGCCGATCCGAGCGACGAATTCCGAGATTCGATCCACGAACGCCGTGCGTTGATGGAGATCGAACTCAGCCCAGGTCGCGAGAGATCGAGGATCAGCAACCCGGTCGACGAACAGAGTGCCGTCGAGATGGTCGCACTCGTGTTGCATGGTCGCCGCTGTGAGGCCCCGTAACGCCGTCTCGCAGGGTGAGCCCTCACGATCGGTATAGGTCAACTTGATGTGGACGAACCTCTCCACGTCGCCTCTGAGCGGCACCGAGAGGCACCCCTCGTTCACAATCACAGCGTCATCACCGATCGGCACGATCTCCGGATTGACCAGCACCGTCAGGGGGATTCTGGGTTTGTATGGGTAACGAGGATTGTCGTTGACCTCCACGACCGCGATGCGCTTGGCCACCGAGACCTGATTGGCGGCGATACCGGCGCCGTTGGCATCGCGCATGGTGTCGATCATGTCGTCGATGAGTTGTTGCACTTCGGGCGATCTCAACTCGGTTGGGGAGACCTCCGAGGCCCGTTGTCGGAGAATCGGATCACCGATCATGGCGATTTCGAGAACGCTCACTGAGGGCCCTCGGTCATCGGTACTCGAACTCCACGCTCGGCGGCCACCTCGGCGGCGCGCGAGTATCCGGCGTCGACATGACGCATCACACCGGTGCCGGGATCGTTGGTGAGCACCCGTTCGAGCTTCTGGGCGGCCAGATCGGTACCGTCGGCGACACTCACCTGACCGGCGTGAATCGAGCGACCGATCCCGACTCCTCCACCGTGGTGGATACTCACCCAGGTTGCACCCGATGATGTGTTGAGCATGGCATTCAGAAGAGGCCAATCGGCTATCGCATCGGATCCATCGGCCATGTCCTCGGTCTCTCGATATGGGGACGCGACCGAACCCGAGTCGAGATGGTCGCGGCCGATCACGATCGGCGCGGAAATTTCGCCACTGCGCACCATGTCGTTGAATCTGAGGCCGAGTCGGTGGCGCTCGCCGTAGCCAAGCCAACAGATTCGAGCCGGGAGCCCCTCGAACGCCACACGCTCACCGGCCATCCGTATCCACCGGCCCAATGCCTCGTCGTCAGGGAACTCCTCGAGCACCGCCCGATCGGTGGCGGCGATGTCGGCGGGATCGCCTGACAGTGCCACCCAACGGAACGGTCCCTTGCCCTCACAGAAGAGCGGCCTGATGTAGGCAGGAATGAAGCCGGGGTAGTCGAAGGCACGATCGCAACCGCCCAACTTCGCCTCGGCACGCAGGCTGTTGCCGTAGTCGAACACCTCCGAGCCGGCATCCATGAACCCAACCATGGCCTCGACATGTGCGGCCATCGAGGCGCGGGCCCTTCGCGTGAGTTCGGCACTGTCGGTTGCTCGCAAGTTGGCAATCGCCTCGGCGCTCATGTCGTGGGGGACATACGACAACGGGTCGTGAGCCGACGTTTGATCGGTGACGATGTCGGCATCGAGGCCGTCGGCCAGCATTCGCGGCAGCATTTCCGCGGCATTTCCGATCAGACCGACCGACAGCGGTCTTTTCTCGGCCTTGGCCGCCCGGCATCGCCGCAGGGCGTCCTCGTAGCCGTCGGCGATCTCATCGAGATAGCGATGATCGAGACGGCGCTGGGCTCGTTCGGGATCGACCTCCACACACAGTGCAACGCCGTCGTTCATGGTTACCGCCAGCGGCTGGGCCCCACCCATTCCTCCCAATCCGGCGGTGACGGTGAGCGTGCCGGCAAGAGTCCCACCGAATCTCCGCCGGGCTATCTCGGCGAAGCACTCATAGGTGCCCTGGAGGATCCCCTGGGTGCCGATGTAGATCCAGGAACCGGCCGTCATCTGGCCGTACATGGTGAGGCCCTGATGTTCGAGCCGACGAAACTCGTCCCAGTTGGCCCAATCAGGCACCAGATTGGAATTGGCGATCAGCACCCGCGGCGCCCACTCGTGGGTCTGGAACACCCCGACCGGCTTGCCCGACTGCACCAACATTGTCTCGTCGGCCCGAAGGGTGCGCAGGGTGCGCAGCATCGCGTCGTAGGCATCCCATGACCGGGCGGCCCGGCCGGTGCCTCCGTACACAACAAGATCCTGGGGACGCTCTGCCACCTCGGGATCCAGGTTGTTCTGGAGCATTCGGTAGGCGGCCTCCTGTCCCCATCCCAGACACTCCAGTGCGGTGCCTCGAGGTGCCGGTCCTGTGATGCGTCGTTGCGTCATGGATCACTCCGTTTCATGGCGGGAAGAAACCGTTGCAAGTCTGGGGGAATTGTGCCTATCTTGTCAACTACTGACTGATCTATTTCATTAGGTGAAAG
The DNA here is from genome assembly GCA_964533595.1 of uncultured Acidimicrobiales bacterium. Lineage (GTDB taxonomy): Bacteria > Actinomycetota > Acidimicrobiia > Acidimicrobiales > Aldehydirespiratoraceae > SZUA-87. The sequence goes on from CAZHMP010000138.1 coordinate 5,187, forward strand.
TTACATGATCCAAGCTGAGTCAAGCTTGCAGCTACCAAGATCCGCCACCAGGGCCCTCGCACTGCTCGATCACGTGGTGACGGTCGGCCAGAGCACACTCACCGAGGCAGCCGAGGCGGCCGATTTGCCGGTGAGCACCTCTCTGCGTCATCTGCTGGCCATGCAACAAGCCGGATTCCTCGAGCGAGACGAAGACGGAGTGTTCTCCGCCGG
>CAZHMP010000139.1:0-5295 GCA_964533595.1 uncultured Acidimicrobiales bacterium
ATCGAATCAGGCGCCGGCCCTGCGAGTGAGATTGCGAAACGACGTGAACCGGGGCACGAATCCGAGTTGGATGGTTCCGGTGGGGCCATTTCGATGTTTGGCCACGATCACCTCGGCAAGACCCTCGCTGTCGGTGCCGGGGTTATAGACCTCATCACGGTAGAGAAACATCACCACGTCGGCGTCCTGCTCGATCGAGCCCGACTCGCGAAGATCCGACAGCATCGGCCGCTTGTCGGCCCTCATTTCGAGATTTCGAGACAGCTGCGACAAACCAACCACCGGGCACTCGAGCTCGCGGGCCAAGATCTTCAGGCCACGCGAGATTTCGGCCACCTCGACCTGACGATTCTCGGCACTTGATCTACCCGTCATGAGCTGGAGGTAGTCGACCACGACCATTCCCAGATCGCCCACCCTGCTCTTGAGCCGACGCGCCTTGGAACGGATCTCCATGATGGTGAGATTGGGGTTGTCGTCGATCCACATCTTCGACTCGGCCAGACGACCGATGCCGTTGGAAATGCGGGTCCAATCCTCTTCGCTCAGCTTGCCATCGCGCATGTTCTTGGCATCGACGTTGGCTTCCGAACAAAGCAACCTTTGGCTCAGCTCGAGATGACCCATCTCCAGGCTGAAAACCAACACCGACTTCGATTCGCGCACCGCCGCATGTGCGGCCATGTTGAGAGCAAATGATGTCTTGCCCATGGCGGGCCGCGCCCCGACGATCACCAACGAATTCGGTTGCAGACCCGACAACAACTCGTCGAGATCAATGAATCCAGTGGGTGTGCCGGTGATGCCCTGGCCATTCTCGTAAAGCTGTTCGAGGCGGTCGAGGGTGACATCGAGAAGATCTCTGATCTCCCCCATCGTGTCGGCCACCCGCCCCTGACCCACCTGAAACATCATGTTTTCGGCTTCGTCGACGGCGCGGGTGACATCGTCGGGAAGGCTGTATCCGATTTCGGCGATCTCTCCGCCAACCGCAATCAGACGACGCAGCGTGTATCTCTCGGCGACGATGCTCGCGTACTTGGAGGCGTTCGAAGTCGCCGGCGTGTTGACCTGAAGCGCCAGCAGCGCATCAATTCCACCCACCGACTCGATCACACCGGCGTGGTCGAGTTCCTCGGCGACCGTTACCGGGTCGGCCGGATCTCCCGCCGCGTAGAGAGTGGAGATGGCATCAAAAATATGGGCGTGAGCCGGACGATAGAAATGCTCGCTTCGGGCGGTCTCCACCGCGTCGGCGATGGCGTCGCGCGACAACAACATGGCGCCAAGCAGCGACTCTTCGGCCTCGAGATTGTGGGGCGGTACACGCGACGTGCGTGCATCGGTCAAGTCATATGCAACCATGAATTCCTCACTGCTCCGCGAGACCCACCGAGCCTGCCCCGATCATCCTGTGGTTCACCAGTGGATACCCAAGGTTTATAGGGGGATTTCACGCCAGATCTCTGTGGACAACCATGACAGACGCGGTGAAGAAACTGGGGACAAGAGTGTGAAATATCGGGCCGACACCCCGCGGTGCCAGCCCGAATGTCACGATTCGACGATTTCGACCGTGATCGGAAACTCCACCTCGGGGTGGAGCTTGCACATCACAACCGTCTGGCCGAGTTCCTTGATCGACGACTCGAGGGCGAGATCGTGGCGATCTATCTCGACGCCGGCCTGTTCACCGACGGCGGAAGCAATGTCGGATGACCCGACCGAACCAAACAACCGACCGCCCTCGCCGGCCTTGGCGGCAATCGAGAACACCATCGGAACCAGCTTGGTGGCGACCTCTTCGGCCTCAGCTCTGCTGGCAGCGTTGCGAAGCGCTGAGGCGCGACGCATGGCGTCGGCCTGGCCGGCATTGGCCGCAGTGGCCTTGAATGCCAACTGATTCGGGTCGAGGTAGTTGCGGAAGTAGCCGTCGGCCACATCACAAACGTCGCCCTTGTGGCCGAGGCCACTCACGTCGTTACGAAGTACGACCTTCACGACTCGCTGACCTCCGTGCTTTGTTCTGAGGCTGCCTCAGTGGATGCTTCGGCCTCAACGGGCTTGTCTTCGTCACGCGGCGGCGGGGCACTCGGACGTGGTGCCGGGCCGTCGGCGCGTTGACCACGATCACCGCGATCGCCTCGTCCGCTGCGCTGGGTGGTGACCCGATTGGCATAGGGGACCAGCGCCATCTCGCGGGCAACCTTGATGGCATCCGCGCACATCTTCTGCTGCTGGACGGTGTTGCCGGTGACTCGACGGGCACGAATCTTGGCTCGCTCCGACATGAACCGACGCAGAAGATTGGAGTCCTTCCAATCGACGTACTCAATCTTCTCTGTCTTGAGAATGCTTATCTTCTTCTTGCCGCGGCGGCCGTTGTCCTTGAAGGACTTGCCCCGCTTCTTTACCTTGGCCATTGTCTTCCCTTTCGGCCGGACTCGTCCGACCAGTCAAATCTTTGAAATGTGGTTGAAATCTCGGCTGGGCCGGACTTCAGAACGGTTCTTCGTCGAGGTTGTAGGCGGGTGCGCCTTGAGGGGCCTGACCGCCACCTGAAGGCTGGTTTGACACCTGCCGGCGTGAGCCCTGGTCGGCTCCGCCGCCCTTGTATTCGTTGCGTGAGATCTGTGCAGACGCCCACTTGAGACTCGGCGCAACATCATCAGCGAGAATCACGACCTTGGAACGCCGCTGACCCTCGTTGTTTTCCCAACTGTCTTGGTTGAGTGTGCCGTAGATCACCACGCGAGTTCCCTTGGTGATCGATTCGGCCACGTTCTCGGCCAACTGACGGAAACAAGTGACATCGAAGAACGAGACTTCATCCTCGCCCTCACGCTTCTTCTTGTTCCATGCCACGCCGAAAGTGGCGATGGCCATCTGGCCCTGTGTGAATCGCAGTTCGGGGTCGCGGGTTACGTTTCCCACGACGGTGACGGTGTTGTCGAATCCCATTTGAATACCTCCGGATCAGCCGGCCTCGACCGGCGTTGCCTCACCGAGCAAGCCGCGACGAGCAGCCTCTTTCTCGGGAAGACGGAACAGTTTGTGGCGGACGATGTCGTCCGCTAGACGAAGTTGACGTTCGGTGGAGGGGAGCCCTGCCGTCTCGGTGACGACCTCCCACACCACGTAGGTGCCCTCGAACTTGTGGTTGATCTCATAGGCGAACCGACGCCGACCCCAATTGTCGGTGGACGCAATGGTGCCACCTTCCTCGGTGACCATTGCTTCGGTTCGGGTGATCACGTCGGGGATGTCGGCATCCGGCACATCGCGGTCGACGATGATCATCAATTCATATGCTCGCTTCACGAGCTCACCTCCTGTGGACCCGGCGAACCGGGGCCCCTTTCCCGGGGCAGGGGTATCGGTTGTCAATCTTCGGAACGTCCGAAGAAATTTGTCTGTTTGAAAGACCCGGCAAGGCTACAGGTGAGATCGGCATGTGGCCACTATGACATCGGGGTGTGACAATCGGCCCTTCCGATGTGGTCGCCGGGTTGCGACCATGGCTGTTCAGTTGGGAGTGGCTCATGGAAATTTCATCTCGCGAACGGGTCTTGGCGGCCATCAACCATGAAGAATGTGACCGCCCTCCGATTCTTCTCGGCGTGAGCAACGCCACCGGCATCAAAATGAAGCCGTACCGCGACCTCAAACAGTTGCTCGGCATCGAAGCGCCAGACAACTACCTCTACGACTGGCCGGAACTGGGCACCGCCGAAATCGACGAGATAACCATGCGTCGGCTGCACAGCGACGTGAGAGGTGTGCTCGATCTCGAACCCGCTTCGGTTCTGGATCGCAACCGCACCCGACCCGACCATGCCGATTACATCGATTCGTGGGGCTCGGGAGCGGCGGAGATCAAGCCGGGCCAATGGTTCCCGATGGTTCACCCCCTCGCCGCAGCCACCACCGTCGACGAAATCGAGTCATACGACTGGCCCGACATGGACGATCCCACCCGCGTGGCCCACGTGGCGGCGCAGGCCAAGAAACTTGCCGACGACAACGAGTTCGCCATCGTCGCCACCCCCTGGCTCCTGTTCCCGCTGGAACGGGCGTTCGCCATGCAGGGCATGGACACGTTCTTGATGAACATGGCCCTCTACCCAGAGTTCGCCGAGGCGCTTCTTTGGAAGCTCCAAGATGTGTGCAAGCAACTCATGGTGCATTTCCTCGAAGAGTTGGGGCCCAACGTCGACATCATCAAGATCGGCGACGACCTTGGCACACAGGAAAGCCTGCTCATGTCGCCGGACATGTACCGACGTGTGCTCAAGCCAATCCACGCCGACTGGATCGAGTTCATCAAGGCACGCACCGACGCCAAGGTGATGTTTCACACCGACGGTGATGTGTTCCCCCTCATCGACGAATTCGTCGACATGGGAATCGACATTCTCAACCCGATCCAGACTTCAGCCGGCCAAATGTCGAATCTCGAAGCTCTGCGTGACCGCTACGGCACCAAGGTGACGTTCTGCGGTGCCATCGACACCCAACGAATCCTTCCTCACGGCACACCCGCCGAGATCCGGGCAGAGGTACGCCGGGTAGTCGACATCCTCGGACCCGGCGGCGGCTACATGCTGTCGTCGGTGCACACTGTCATGGACGACGTACCCGCCGAGAACATCCTTGCCATGGTCGATGCCGTCCAGGAGTATTCGCTATGACCGACGAGACACCGAGCAACGCCTACGACACTCGCCTCGACGCGCTCTACGACGCCGTGTTGGCCGGCAACGCTGATCAGGCAGTGGTCTCCACCCGCGCCGGACTTGACAACGACATGGACCCCCTCACCTTGTTGTTCGATGCCATGATCCCCGCTCTCGAAGAGGTCGGCCGGCTGTTCGAATCAGGCGAGATCTTCCTGCCCGAAATGCTCATATCGGCCCGAGCCATGCAGGCATGCATGGACCTCCTACGCCCACTGCTCGCCGATGCCGCCTCGGCCCGCGTTGGCGTATTCGTCATGGGCACCATCGCCGGCGACATCCACGACATCGGGAAGAACCTCTGCGATGTGATGCTCGAAGGCGCCGGGTTCGAAGTGATCGACCTGGGAATCAACGTGCCGGCAGTCCAATTCGTGGAGGCGATCAAGGAACACAACCCGGATGTGGTCGGGCTCAGCGCATTCCTCACCACAACCATGGCCGAACTCGCCACCACCATCGACGCCATCACCGACGCCGGGGTGAGAGACAACACCAAGATCATCGTCGGCGGAGCTCCCGTCACCCAGGAATACGCCGATCAAATCGGCGCCGACGG
>CAZHMP010000140.1:0-5061 GCA_964533595.1 uncultured Acidimicrobiales bacterium
GAGCCTTTGGTGGAAATGGGAGCTCCAACACGTACAAGTCATGCGGCACGATCGCACCCCGCCCCGCCACGTTGGAGGACGGCCTCGACCGTGCTCAATCAGCGGTTTCTCTGTCGGAACGGGGAGATTTGAACTCCCGACCCCCTCCTCCCAAAGCACAGTGGAGCCAGGCCGGTGAGCAGGCGTTTCGTATGAAGTGCCTGGGCAAGGAGGGTTTCCTACTGCACCGTGGTCATAGTGGTTGACCCCTGTTCGCCACCGCTACGCGCGCATATCCCGCGGGACGGACTCAGCCGCCGGTTGTTGCGATCGCGGTGACGAGGTTGGGGATGTGGGCCGTGGCGATCGCCCACACCTGGTCGGGGTCGACTCGGTGGTAGTGGTGAGCCAACGGGATTCTGAGGCGACCGATGTCTTTCCACGGCACGTCAGGATGGCGCGCTGTGGCACTTCGCCGAGGACGTTGGATGCTTCGCCGATGACCTCTAGCAACCGTCCGGCTGCTCGTCGGCCCGGGTCACAGTGGGACAGCTTCGCGCCGGACGTGCTGATCGCGGTCGGCGAGAGCGCCAGTGGAGATGACGTCGACGTCGCACCCGAGGAGTCCTTCGAGAGCGTCTTGGAGATGCAGGAGGTCGAATAGGGAGCTTCCTGGTTGGAAGTCGATCAGGAAATCGACATCGTTATCGTCGCCAGCCCGGCGGTTGCTTGGGGTCCGACTCCAGCATCACCGAACCGGCAACCCTGTCCCAGGCCCATTAGTCGCGGTAGGGACGCTGCGCGGTGATGAGACCGATGTAGGCGCCGGTAGTCGGTGAGTCAATGAGGTCTTGGTAGTTGCCGTCGACGCCGTAGGGGCCACCGCGGCCCGGGTTGTCGTGTTTGCTGGTCCAGCGCGTTTCACCCGTATCAACTGAGATGGCCACGAGTTCCGTGCCGGCGGCGACGATGATGGTTCCCGGTTGTGTCGGATACAGCCTCGAGCTGATGAGCGGCGCGGGGCGTTGCCATATCAGGCTGCCGTCGGATGTCTGATAGCCGCTCAGAAGCGTTTCACCCGAGCCGTCGAAGTCTCCGGTGCCGCCAGTTTGATCGATGACCACCACCGCAGCGCCGGTTTCCGCAGGCGCCAGCGCGCTGAGGTAACCGGGCACCGCGCCGATCCATCTCGTCCGCATCCCGCCAGCTTGACCGACGTGGCCCACCAAGTCCTGTCGAGCCACCTGATATTCGGGGGGAACGACCAGATCCACGCACGCTGTGGCCTAGCGGCAGAAGCTGTCGGGAGGCCAGCGGCGCGAATCGACAACGGGCTCAAGAACAAAATACGGACCCGCGCTGGTAGGTGACCATCCACTGGCTGTCGGTTTGTTCCGGTCTTGATTCCGGGTGCGACCAACCAAGACGAACCGGTGGAGGCATTTCGATCATGAAACGCGCACTGGACCCTGAGCGGATCAGGTGACTTGGGCGACGATCGAGCCGATCCTGTTACCGGTGGACAGCAGTCATCGGTTGGGATGTCACAATCAGCGGGTTCCTGATCGGTGCTGTTTCTCAGGACCAGTCGCCACCCGGATCGAGCTCGAGCGCCACGAGTTCGACAGCCCCGTCGGAAACGAGCTGACCGACAACTGAGTAGCCACGTACGAGCACGCCGGTGGCGATCATCACTCGGTAGTCAGATCGGCCGGGGATCAGCTCGGGTAGGCCAGCGAAGTGGGTGGCGAACCGCTCGACAATGGCGAATAGCTCGAATACCTGGAAGTCGTTTGCCGAGGGTTCGCCGTGAGGGCCTCGATCAGAGCCGAGTTGGCGGTCGAGATCTGCAAAGAACTCCAGCGTCGCTCGTACTTCGAAACGATCGTCGGTCAAGTCGTCGACGGGGAGTCTGACTCGCGGATCAATTGTCGTACACGTTTACGTGTTCGTGCGAGAAGCTCCGGCGGTGCGTCGTCGAGGTTGGTGACGATGCTGGCGTCGAAGGCAGCCTGTCGTTGGGCTGGTGTCATCTTCTCGAGTTCTTCAGCCGTGATGATTTCCGCTGCCATGGGTGCGAATGTTAGCGGCTCAGCTTGCCGCGGATTGATTCCGCTGCTTCCGCGAAGCACAAGTAGCAAGTCTGTGTCACCCATGTCAACGTTTTCCGGTGCAGTGCTTCGATGCGACTCCACGAAGCGAATCTTGGCGAGATCGGAAAGTTTGCCGATGCAATTTCGATGTTCGACGAGCCGTTGGTGGAAATGGGAGCTCCAACACGTACAAGTCATGCGGCACGATCGCACCCCGCCCCGCCATGTTGGAGGACGGCATCGACCGTGCCCAATCAGCGGTTTGTTGGTCGGGACGGGGAGATTTGAACTCCCGACCCCCTGCTCCCAAAGCTCCACGTGGCTGTTACGCGCTCGGACGGCCGTCTAAAGGCGCTGGTCAGAGGGGGTGCGGCAAAATGCGTTTTGTTCGCTGGTTAGCACCGGAAACCGTTGTTAGTTGCACGCTTGTTGCACGAAATCCGGGTGGTACGAGGGTCGGTCTTTTCGGGTCTGATCGGAATCCGATCATGGCCATGCGTTCCAGATATGCACGATACATGGTGGTCGACGGTTAGGGCATGGCGTGTCATTAGCCTCAATCCACCGATCCGGTCGGGCACCTCGGCTGGGTCGACATCCTGGATGTCGGCGGCCAGGCCTTGTTGAGCTAGCGCGTCGAGCCGTTCGCTTGGTAGCTCGTCGATCAGTTGGTCATACAGCCCAGGCCCGAAGTCCGCTATGCATTCTCCAGGTCCCATGCTGGCTCGAGAAGGTGTCCCATATCGTGATCTTGGAACTGGTCGTTTGCAGGGCCTTTGATGCTCCGAAGTGCGGCGAGGGAAATCCGAGAGCGCAAGGGGTCATGGGTTGCCATGCGGTTCGCCGCGCAGTTCACCGGCGACGCGTTATCGCGTGCCGATCTGGACCTCTTAAAGATGCAGAGTTTGGGCGAGCAAACATAAGCCTTTGCATAACATAAGCACTGTGGTTATAATAGGTCTTGTGCTTATGGACGTGGTGCAACTCTTCGAAGGGCTTGGTGCAGAAGTTCGGTCGCGCCGCGAAGTTCGTGCCGGTGATCATCGTGTCGATGCGGTGGTTGACGTCGTTCTGGACGGGGCGGACGTACGATTCGCGATCGAGGCAAGACGTCGAGCGCCCTACACCGGTGAAGTCCGCGCGATGGTGAAACTTCACGAGCGGCTGGAAGGGGTTGGGAGGCCACTCCTGGTAGCGCCGTACATCTCAGTTTCCCTTGGAAGTGCGCTCTCGCGTGAGCGTTGGTCATGGGTAGATGCCGAAGGAAATGCCGATGTCCGTGCGCCGGGCATTCGCGTGCAGCGACGTGTGAGCAGCAGTCCGCCAAGGGTCGACAGTGAAGCGCTTCCTTCGGGCAGCGGATCTTGGGCGATCATCCGCTCGGCAGTCCTTAGTGGTTTCGTGGAGAGCGCGACGGTGACGGCACGACAGGCCGGGGTCAGTCAACCGCGGGCGTCACAAGTCCTAGGGAGGCTCACTGCTGCTGGATATCTCGTGCGTGAGAGTCGTTCCAAATGGAGGGTGGATCGCGAACGTTTGTTGGATGCGTTCCTCGAACAATACGGCGGCCCTGGAGGTTCAACGAGTTGGTTCTATTCGCTCGATCCCCCGATGGCCGTAGCGAAGAAGGTGGTCGAGTCTGGGGTGGTTGGAAGCGGCGAGCTAGCTGTATCCGGTGACGTGGCCGCTGACCAGTTCTCGCCGTGGCGGGCCCCTACGCAAGTGACCTTCTACGTGACCGTTCCGGGAGCTATCAGCGACCTTGATGTCGTGGCGGCTCAGGGGAGCGAGGATGCGAATGTGGAGCTGATCATCCCAGATGACACGTCGGTGTTCGAGGTGGGAGCCGCTGGGCAATTGCCTCTGGCCCACCCGACGCAGGTGATTTGGGATCTCAAACGACATGGTGGTGCCGACCGCGATGAGGCTGCAGAACGGGTTCGGTCATGGCTGCTGTCCCGTTAGACCCGCTCATCCTCAGTTGCGGTTCGGTCGCCGAACACCTCGGATATGTCGCTCTCAGCGATGTCGCTGCTGCGATGAACGGAGAGGATGGACGCGTAATCGGCGGTCACATGGTGACGTTGCACGTGTTTCGGTGGGGGCTTGACCTGTATCGCGCAACGCAGGACGCCGACCTGGGAGTTCGCCCCGTCGTCGTGCGAACGCCTGAGCTCACAGATCGGCTGATCTCGATGGGCTACTCCAAAAGCGCTGGCAACCGCTTCGAGAAGCCTGTCCCAGAATTGGCGATCGAATCGGCGGAGCCGCCGAAAGCGGTTGTTGACATTCTCGTTCCGGCCTACACGAGCAGGGCGCGTACCAACAGGGCCTTCGGTGATCATCTTGTGACTACGGAGGTACCTGGTCTTGCGACTGCCTTCAAGCGGCCTCCGGCAGATCTCAAGCTAGAGGTCATGATGCTCGACGGTGAGCACTTGGACATCGATGTGCGGCTGCCGGACGAAGCGGGCGCATTCATCCTCAAGGTGCTTGCGCGGACGGTGCGGAACGAGGACCGGGATGCCGTTGACGTTTGGCGGGCGCTGGAGGTCTGCCACGCCGCCGGGATTGAAGAGATCGACCTTGGAGCGGACGAGGAAGCCGTGCGGCATGTTCTTGCCGCCGAGTTTTCGAGGGGCGGCGCGGCGATAGATCAGATCCGGCGGGCCCAAAACCTCTCGGCCGAATCAGCGACTGTGCTTGAGACCCGGATGCAGGCGTTGATCTCGAGGATGTTGAGGGAATAGTTGAGCAGCACCGACTCGGTGGAAGCGAGTCGGGCTCCGGCGTCGATCTCGGCTTCGGATCGCACGATGACTTGTGTCGCTTGTCATCACGATGTCCTCAGAATCGCCAGCAGAGGCCTGTGCTGCCCAGAAAGTACGTTGTCGCAGGTCAGCTACATTTCTGTATTCGTTGATGAGTCCTTGGCATCGGTTGGGTCTTCTGCATGCTTGCTTGTCAAGCTCTGGTAGACGATGTTGAG
>CAZHMP010000141.1:0-5016 GCA_964533595.1 uncultured Acidimicrobiales bacterium
GGGTCATGTTCGGCCCTCACACGACCAACCTCGGCGTTCGCCGCGCTTTGTCGGAAAGGCACGTCGCTTATTACCGGCGGCGAGCCGCCGGCGGGGCGGGGATCATCGTCACCGAGGAGGCGTCGGTTCATCCCTCCGACTGGCCATACGAGCGCGCTCCGCTCGCCTCGGAATGTGGAGCCGGATGGGCTGAAGTCGCCGAAGCGTGCCACGCCCATGGCTCTCTGGTGATCGCGGCGATTGGGCACAGCGGTGGGCAAGGCACCTCTCACTGGTCGCAGGCTCCGTTGTGGGCGCCATCGGATGAGCCCGAGGTCAACACCCGCGAAATCCCCAAGATCATGGAACGGGCAGACATTCGGGCCGTGATCAGCGGCTTCGGGTCGGCGGCCACAATTGCGGCTCGGTCCGGGATCGACGGAGTTGAGATCAACGCCGGGCAGCATTCGCTGGTTCGTCAGTTCATATCCGGGCTCACCAATCGTCGCGGCGATGAGTACGGGTCCGACAAGCTTCTGTTTGCTCGCGAGGTGATCGCTTCGGTTCGTGAGAACAGTGGAACCGGAATTGTGGGGCTCAGATTGTCTTGTGACGAGCTGGCTCCGTGGGCTGGTATCACTCCGGAATCCGCTGTGGACATTGCCCGTGAGCTGGCTGCCCTCGTCGATTACGTGGTGGTGGTGAGGGGTTCCATCTTCTCCGTGTCGGCCACACGGCCCGACACGCATGTAGCGGCAGGTTTCAATCTCGATTTGGTCCGCGACGTGCGGGCCGGGATCGACCAGGCAGTGCCGGTGGTGGCGCAGGGATCAATTGTCGATGTCGGCCAGGCCGAATGGGCGTTGGACGATGATCGCTGCGACTTGGTGGAGATGACCCGTGCTCAGATCGCCGATGCTGAACTGGTGGCCAAAGCAGGCATCGACCCGGTCCGAGTCCGGCCCTGCATCCTGTGCAACCAGACGTGCCAAGTGCGAGACAACCGCAACCCGGTCATCACCTGTGTTGTCGACCCCCGCTCCGGGCACGAGCTCGACGACCCGGAACCGTGCCCGGCCGTATCGCCGTCGGCTCCCCGCGAGTCCGTGGGTTCGACGTTGCTGGTCGTGGGCGGTGGACCGGCCGGTCTCGAAGCGGCCAGGGTTGCCGCGGGCCGGGGGCGTCGGGTGAAAGTGATCGAGGCGGCGGACCATCTCGGCGGGATGGTGCCGATTGCCGCGGCGGGTTCTGGCCGAGCGCCCCTTGTAGCGGTCACCGATTGGCTCGAGTCCGAGATCCGTCGGTTGGGGGTGGAGGTTGTCACCGGTCGGCGGGCCACCGCCACCGAGATCGCCGACCATGACGGCCCGGTGATCCTGGCCACCGGCTCAGTCGACGGCCCTCCGTCCGCGCCACTCAGTGGCGACGCTGCGCTGCTAACCGCGCCGGCTGTTCTCTCGGCCGCCCGCACCGACCGTCTCACCGAGATGATCCCCGATGGTTCGGCGGTGATCATCGTCGACCCGATCGGCGGACCGATCGGCGTGTCGGTGGCCGAGCTGTTGGCTCCGCTCGGCTACGATGTCACTTTGGTCACCGGCGACGCGTTCGCAGGGCAGATGCTCGCGCTCACCGGGGATCTGGCCACCTGCAATACCCGACTCGCCCAACTTGGAGTCGAGATTGTCGGCCGGGTGAAGGTGGTGTCGGCATCGGCTGAATCGGTCACCGTGGAGCACCGCTATTCGGGTATCTCCACAACGATCGAAGGCATCGTCATCGACGCCGGCCCGAGGCTTCCCGAAGATCGTCTCTGGCATGAGTCCGGGCGAACAGGCACACGGGTGGGCGACTGCGTGGCACCGCGCACCATTCACGAGGCGATTCTCGAGGCGCGCAGGGCGGTGTTGGAACTGTGAGCGGGGTCCGCCAATTCAGGTATTTGTTCGAGCCGTTGAAGTTGGGCCCGGTCACCATCCCCAACCGGATCGTGTTCAGCGCCCACCTCACCAACTACGCCGAGGGTGGTCTTCCCACCGACCAGCACGTCGCCTATTACGAAGCCCGCGCCCGCGGCGGCGCCGGTCTGATCATCACCGAGGAGCATTCGGTCCATCCAACCGATTGGCCCTACGAGAAGATGATCCATGCCTTCAAACCCGATGTGGTTGACGGGTATCGCCGTATCACCCGCGCCGTTCACGCCCACGGCACGCCGATATTCGCCCAGATCAACCACAATGGCGGACAGGCCTCCTCGATGTACTCGCGTCTACCGGTCTGGGCTCCCTCGCCTGTGCCCGACCCGATGTTTCGTGAGGTCCCCAAACAGGTCGACCACCACGAGATCGACGAGATCGTACGGGGATACGCCGACGTGGCGGCCCGCTGCGTGGAGGGCGGATTCGATGGCGTCGAACTTCAGTGTTCGCACAGCTCCATCGTGCGGGGGTTTCTCTCTCCGGCCACCAACAAGCGATCCGACGAATACGGCGGCTCGCTGGAGAACCGAAGCCGGATCCTCCACGAAATCGTTGCCGCGGTGCGCGAAGCAATCGGGCCGAAGACCGCGCTCGGCGTGCGACTCTGCGGCGATGAGCTGATTGAGAATGGCACCCGTATCGATGATGCCGTAGCGGTGGCGGTCGAGCTCGATAAGCGTGGACGGATCGACTACATCAACACCTCGATCGGGGTGGCCACAGCGTCGCTGTTCGTGATCGAAGCGTCGATGCACATCCCGCCCGGTTACGCGATGTTCATTCCGTCAGCGATTCGGGCCAAGGTCGATCTGCCGGTGGTGGGCGTCGGACGATTCAAAGACCCGCTCCAGGCCGACCGGGCCATCGCCGACGGCCACTGTGATCTCGTCGGAGTGGTACGCGGCCAGATCGCAGATCCGGAATTCGCGGCGAAAGCACGCGCTGGAATGACCGATCAGACCCGTCTGTGTTTGTCGTGCAACCAGGAGTGTGTCGGCCGCATGGGGCTCAACCGGTGGTTGGGCTGTATCGAGAATCCGATGACCGGCCGCGAGAGTGTGCTGAGCCAACCCGTCAATCGCCAGAAGGCGCGTGATGTGCTGGTGATCGGTGCCGGCCCCGGCGGCCTGCAGGCCGCGATCTCCTCTGCGGCCCACGGTCACAGCGTCACGGTTGTCGAGCGCTCCGACGCGCCGGGTGGCAACGTCAGGTGGGCTGCATCGGTGCCCAACAGGGCCGAGCTGGGCGACGTGATCCGCAACCAGCTTGTCGAGTGTGAGCGCCACGGAGTCGCCATCGAGTACGGCGTTTCTGCCGACGTGAGCCTTGTCTCGTCGCGACGGCCGGACGCGGTGATCGTGGCCACCGGTTCCGAGTTCAACTCTCCCTACTGGATGCCCACCGACGAAGAATCTCTGGCTCGAACCACCGACGTGGTGTCGGTCCTGCGGGGCGGGGCGGAGCCTTCGGGCCACGTGTTGATCGTCGACCTTCTCGGCTTTCATGAAGCCACCTCGGTGGCGGAACTCCTCTCCGATCGGGGATGCAGCGTCGAGATCGTCACCCCGGCCATGGTGGTGGGCCAAGACCTCGGCATCACTCTCGACATGGAAAACTGGTGGATGCGCGCCGAAGCCAAGGGCATTCGCCAGACGACCGACCGCATCGTCACCCACACCGCGCCTGTCGACGGTCGGATCGAGGTCGGGCTCATGTACCACCTCACCGGCGCGGCCGAAACTCGAATCGTCGACTGGTTGGTGATGAGCCTGCCGCCCAAAGCCGTCGATGGTCTGTATCTCGAATTGTCGGCCGCGCAGGACGATCTCGGCATCGAGGTCCATCGCGTGGGCGATGCAGTGGCGCCCCGGCGCATTCACGCCGCGGTGATCGATGGCGACCGAGTTGGGAGAGTGCTGTGAGCACAACGCCCGATGAAGCGGCAGATCCGGACATGATCGCCGTGGTCATCAGCCGTGGGGGAGAGGCCCCGATCGGCGGGATGGAGGCGATCGCCGAATGCGGAGGGCGGGCCATGGTGGTCGAAATCGACGGCCTTCGCCCCGCATCGTTGGCCAGAACGCTCGCCGGGATGGTGGCCAAACACGAGTTGGTGGTGCTGCCGGCATCACCCGACGGACGGGACGTCGCCCCTCGCCTGGCTGCCGAATTGGGTCGTCCACTGCTGGCCGGGGCGGTTGCCGTCGCGCCGGGCAGAGCGCTGCTCGCCCGCCGAGGTGGCCTCACGTTGGAACATCACACGGTCGACGGCCCATTCGTGGCGACAATTTTGCCCGGAGTGCGCGGCGTCCCCGCGGGAATGGAACTCCCCGCACCTACGGAGCTGCGGGTTGATACCGCAATGTCTCCGCCTGTTGGTGGCACCGAGCCTTCCGACGTCGAGGTGATCGGGGTGAGCGAGCCCGATGCGTCAGATCTGGACCTGGCGGAAGCCACGAGAATCCTGTCGATTGGGGCCGGATTCACCGACCGGCGACACGCGGAACTCGCCGCAGCGGTGGCCGATGCTCTCGGAATGTCGCTGGGCGCCACCCGCGTGGTCACCGACCGAGGATGGTTGCCGTTCGAACGTCAGATCGGGACCACCGGAGCGATGGTGGACCCCGAGACCTACGTGGCCATGGCCATCAGCGGAGCCGTCCAGCATGTGTCCGGCCTCGGCGAACCCGACCGGATCGTGAGCATCAACACCGACGGTTCATGCCCGATGGCCGCTCTGGCCGACATCAACATTGTCTGCGATGCTCCATCGGTGCTGATCGCTCTTGCCGACCGTCTTGGTCTCGACGTCGATCCCGACTTGCGTGCGTCAGCGGAAGGGGGCGAGTGAGGTGAGTGACTTCGACATCATCGTCGTCGGAGCCGGGCCCGCCGGGTCCACCGCCGCACTGGTGGCAGCCCGTGCCGGCAAGTCGGTGTGCCTGATCGAACGTGGGCCGTTCCCCGGATCGAAGAACATGTACGGCGGCGTGATCTACGGCCGTGTTCTCGACACTCTCATCCCGCAATGGTGGGAGCAGGCTCCGGTGCAACG
>CAZHMP010000142.1:0-4966 GCA_964533595.1 uncultured Acidimicrobiales bacterium
TCCCACGTGAACAGCGGCTCGATCACGGTGTTGGCCATTTGAAACGCCGACACCGCGTAGCTGTTGACGGTTGGGTTGAGGCCGTCGGCCTCAGCTTCGACGCCGACTCGCAACGTGCCGCCGCTGGCGGCGCCTTCGGTGGTCATGGTCAGATCCACCTGGGAGCTGTCTGCCGCCGAATTGGAATCGTCTGCTGTGGCACCACTCGTGGCATCACTGCTCGGCGCAGTGGTTGCGGGTGCCGCCGTCGTGGCCGGTGCCGTTGTGGTGGCTACAGACTCGGCAGGTGAGGTTGACGATGATGAATCGCCACACGCTGCAGCCACCAAGGACCCGGCCAGTGCTATCGCCACTATTCCCACCAGGCGTCGACGCGATCGGCCAACGCCAACGGAATCAAACTTACCCAACATTTGTCCCCCATCTCGAAGAGCCGCAGTCAGCGACACTTACATCGTGCGTCATGCACATTGGACCAGATTCGTGCGAGCGAACAAATCCGGCCACCTCCGACCTACCGTCGCTGGACATCCGTGAACAAAATTCTCAACTCGCCTCTGCGAAGTGACCGCGGTGAGTGGCCAAAAAATGCACCGCGCGTCGCCCCATCCACCCCAAGCTGAAAGTGCCCGAGTAACTTTTCGCGGAGATCAGAACAAGTGAATTGACGCGCCATCCACGGCGCAACGCAGGAGCTCCAGTGCAAGAGTCGGAAAGCGCAATCCAGCAGGAAACGGCCGTCACGCGGGCATCCCTTCTTGCGGAGTTGGGGGAGCTGATCCTTTCCGAGATCGACGATCTCACACGTGATCTCCAACTGCGCGTGATCCTCAGCCGCATCCCCGACGCCGCTCTTCTCGTCGATCTCGACGGCACCGTTCTCGAATGCAACGAGCGTGCCCGCTCTCTCGGACTTCTTTCCGAGGAGGTCATGGGCAGGCCTCTGTGGGTAGCGCCCGTGTGGGGTGCGGCCGACCCCAGCACCGCGCTTGGCCCGCTGGTCCAGGAGGCCACCGCCGGACACGCCGGAGCCCGCACTCTCGACACCAACGATCCAACTGGGCATCCGATCTCCATCGAGTTGACGCCGGTCATCGCCCCCGATGACACACCCGTAATTCTTCTCGCCGAATTGCGAACCCTGTCCGACGATCGAGAGTCCGTGGCCATCATCGAAGCCACCACTCGCGCCCTGGCCCAAGCCGAAGACATCTTCCAGGCGGTCGCTGAATACACCTCGGACCTGGTTTGTCTTCATCACCCCGACGGCACCTTCACCTACGTGTCGCCGTCGGCGCGCCGCCTGCTCGATCTCGATCCCGCCGCCCTGGTCGGAACCCACCCGGTCGACCTGTCCCATGCCGACACCCGCGACGCCCTCGTTCAAGCTCTTCAGGACGCCGCGCGTAGAGGCGCCGACCCCACCCGATTCCGTCACCGCATTCGCCACCGCAATGGCTCATACCGATGGTTCGAAACCGCCCTCACGCCGATACGCGACGCCTCGGGCGAGGTTCGCCAACTGCAGTCATCCGGTCGCGACATCACCCAACAGCGCGAGACCGAGCAAAGCCTCATCAAGCAGGCATTCCACGACGACCTCACAGGCTTGCCCAACAAGGCCCTGTTACTGGATCGAGTCGACCAAGCCTTTGCCGTGAGCCGGCGATCGCAACAACCCATCGCCGTGCTGTTCATCGATCTCGACGGGTTCAAAACGATCAACGACACGCTCGGCCACCAGGCCGGCGACACCGCGCTGAGCAAAGTCGCCGAGCGGCTCTCGGCGATCGTTCGGCCCGGAGACACCCTTGCCCGAATCGGTGGCGACGAGTTCGTGATGCTTTGTGCCGGCACCGACGGTGCTCGTGGAGCAACGGCAGTTGCTCGACGGATCCTTGGGGCATTCGATCATCCGTTCGTCCTCGGAGGTCATCCTGTTGCTCTGAGCACATCGATCGGCATCGCCACATCCCTTGGAGCGGAAAGCTCTTCCCTGCTACTCGACAACGCCGACACTGCGATGTACGAAGCGAAGCACGCCGGGCGAGGTCGTTTCGCCATTCACGACGAAGTCGACCAGACCATCGCGCTTGAGAGGCTCGACACTGAAGAAGCCTTGCGACGGGCAGTATCCAACAACGAGCTGCGACTCCACTATCAGCCCGAACTCGATCTCGATAGCGGAACCATCGTCGGGTTCGAGGCGTTGGTTCGCTGGGAGCACCCCGACGGCCGACTCGTACCGCCCAGTGAGTTCATTCCCCTCGCTGAAGAAACCGGGATCATCGTCGAGATAGGCAAGTGGGTGATCACTGAAGCGTGTCGTCAGGCGGCTGCGTGGCGTCTGTTTCGGGATCCAGAAAGCGAACCTGTGCGCATTTGGGTCAACCTTTCGGGCCGCCAACTCGGCGACCCCGACCTGGTCGAATTCATCAAACGCACGATCACCGCTGCCGGCATCACCACCGACGAGATCTGTATGGAGATCACCGAGTCGGCGCTCATGGGCGATGCCAATGCCGCGGCTCTGCAACTTGATGAGCTGCGGACGCTCGGGATCAGTCTCGGTATCGATGACTTCGGCACGGGCTGGTCGCAGTTCGCCTACCTCCACCGACTTCCTCTCGATGTTCTCAAGATAGATCAGTCGTTCGTGGCCGGCCTGGCCACCGACCGCGACTCGGCCACCATCGTGGCGGCCATCATCGACTTGGCACACGCCCTCGGGCTCATCGTGATCGCCGAAGGAGTCGAAACCGAGGAGCAGCTCCACGTTCTCAAGGAGCTCGACTGCGACCAGGCTCTGGGGTATTTCTTCTCCAAGCCAAAGGAATCAAATCACTTCGACCAGGTTCTCGACCTACGTTGAGTCGGGCCCATCTGAGGCCTTGGCGAGCATCGACACCGCATGACGAAGTTCAACGCCGACGCTGCCGGTCTCGGCCAGGCCACCGGCCCAGCGGCTGAGAGACGACCCCCACACATGGCCGATCACCCGAGCCACTCCGATGGCGTCGATTGAGTCATCTGCGCCAATGGCCATCACGACAAGCTTGCCAACCTCGCGTTCCACCGCCAGCTTGTATTTCGCCGCCGCTCGGTCCGTGGTTCCCATGGCGGTGACGAGCGCGTCCATCAACACCGGAGCCTCATCAGTGGATGCGGAAGCCGATGACAAGACCGTGGCCAACCGGTCGAACGGCGTATCTCCCTCGATCGGAGCCTTCTCCAGCCGGTGACGCAAGATCCCCAGCCAGCCAGCCAACCCGGCAATGAGCATCTCGTCCTTGCCGGAGAAGTATCTGTAGATCGTGCCCAGCGCCACTTCGGCATGATCGGCGACCGCCCTCATGTGGACTGCGTCGTACCCGCCTTCGTGCGCCAGCCGCATGGCGGATTCGATCACCCTGATTCGACGTCGCTCCCGGTTTCGGTCGCGAACTGTGGTGTCGGATTGCATGGCCCGGGATCTTCGCGAAACTCGCGCCACATCGCCAATCGAGAGAGTGACTTCGGACACACCCTCGGGTGGATGGGTTCAATCGGTGGGTGCCGGAGGGGGCAGACTCGATGTGTTGTCGCTCTCGGATTCCTCACCGGTGTCCGATTTTGCTCGCATGGCTCCGAGAATGTCGACACCGGTCATGGCGCTGATTTGCTCGGCCAGGCCGGTGACCGTCGCCGGGAGCTGAGAGACAAACCCTGGGATGGCCCCACCATTGGACGCTCCGGAATCAACTACCGCGACACGATCGATTGAGACGTTGTCGACAACCGAAACGATCTTCTCTATCAGTTCCGGCAACATGTTGAGAACGAAGATTCGCTGACCATCGTCGCCGGCGATCTGATACTGGTCGGTGATCCGGCGAAATATCTCGACCTGCGCCTTGCCGTCTTCGATGATTGACGCGGCCGCCGCCTGCGCATTGAGTTGGCGGGCCTCGAGATCAGCGCGAGCAGGTGTGACCACGCTTGCCTCCAACCGGCGCTTCTCGAGTTCGATGCGTTCCGACTGCAGTTCCTGTTCGGCAACGGCGCGGGCAATGTCGCCGGCCACCTTCGCCTCTTCTTCCTTGGCGCGCCCGAGGGCGTCGAGTTCGGCCGTGCGCACTCGAAGTTCATTCTGTTGCTCGACGATGGCCTGGTCGGCATGCACCGAAGCAATCTCGGCCAACTGCCTGGCCTTGGCCTCGGCTTGCTGGGATTCAGATTTGCGGTTGGCCTCGGCGACCTTGGCATCGCGGATTACCTCGGCAGTGAGCTTCCGACCGATCGACTCGAGGTAGAGCACGTCGTCGGTGACGTTCTGGATCTTCAAGACATCGAGGCTCAAACCGAGCGTCTTCATGTCGTCATCGGCTTCGTCGATGAGCACCTGGGAGAACTTCAGGCGATCCTCATTGACTTCCTCGGGAGAAAGTGTTGCGAGAACTCCGCGGAGGTTGGCCTCCAATGTCTCCTTGGCAATTTGACCAATATGAGCGGACGGAAAGTCGAGAAATCTCTCCGCTGCATTCTCCAACAGCCCCTCCGTGCTCGACACCTTCACATTCGCGATTCCCTGAACGTTGAGAGGAATTGCCCCCCGAGAGAACGCATTGGTGACTGACACATCGAGGGGGATCGTGTTGAGGTCCATCCACGAGACTCGTTCCAGAAGCGGAACCCGAAGCGTGCGGCCACCCTTGAGAATCCGATATCCGACCGTGCGACCGTCGGACAGCACTCTTTGCCGGCCGGAAATCACAGCCACCCGATTCGGCGGGCAAATCACGATCAACGACTTGACCACCATGATCACGAAGATCACCACCAAAGCAATGGCGAACCCCGCCAACAGCGCAATGTCCATTACAAACTCCTCCTAGTCGAATTCGTGACCGGCACCAAGCGCCGGATCGAGGGAGGCGACCATCGCGACTCCCCCAGAAACCTCAACGATCACCACCTTGTCGCCAAT
>CAZHMP010000143.1:0-4868 GCA_964533595.1 uncultured Acidimicrobiales bacterium
ATCGGGTCAGGCTCGGCCGTGGTGCCTTGGACACGATCGATCGCGACTTCAGCGACTGGCATGCCACGGGAGAGAGATTCGCCGAGATCATCGCCGACCCTCAGACTTTCGCAACTACCGGCCCGGCCGTACACCCCGGAGGCCATGGTCGTTACAATCCCGGGCCATGACAACTCCCTTGTTCGATGTCTCGGTGATCCTCCCGGTCTTCAACGAACGAGGTCATTTGGAACAGGAGATAGATCGAGTTCGCGACGCTCTCAACGCGTCCAAGTACTCGTTCGAAATCATTGTTGTCGATGATGGTTCCACGGATGGATCGAGTGATCGATTACGAAACATAGAGGGGATCCGACTACTCCCGTTCGACAAGAATCGCGGCACCGGGTCTGCTCGCCGATACGGAACCATGGCGGCACGTGGCAGGGTTGTCGTATGGACGGACGTCGACATGAGCTACCCCAACGACCGCATCCCGGAACTTGTCGACAACCTCGTCGGGTGCGACCAAGTAGTCGGGGCACGCACGTCCGAACAGGGCACCAAGCGCCTGTTGCGAACCCCGGCCAAATGGCTGATCCGCAAACTTGCATCCTTTCTCACGGAGACTCGAATCCCCGATCTCAATTCGGGGTTGAGAGCATTCCGTCGCGACGTGGCCATGCAGTACCTCCACCTCCTGCCGCGCGGATTCTCATGCGTAACCACCATCACGATGGCGTTCCTTGCCAACGGGTACTCGGTTGAGTACATGGACATCGACTACTCGCCCAGGGCCGGCACCTCAAAGTTCCACTGGTGGTCCGACACCCGCCGATATCTGCAACAAGTCGTGCGGCTCACGCTCATGTACGAACCGCTGCGGATCTTCGGGCCGGCCGCGTCGCTGGTGGGATTGATTGGCGCCGGAAAGGTTATCTCGGACCTGATCTACCACGATCTCGTGATTGCGGGCAGCACCTTGGTGGTGCTGGGCACCAGTGGCTTGCTCTTGATGCTGGGAGTGATGGCGGATTTGATCGTGCAGATCAACAAGCGTCCACAGAGCGTGATCCCGGCCCAATCCGGTCAGCATCTGGGCTGACACCGCCGCCATCCGGCCGGCGCCAGATTCTCACACGACCGGGCTCCCGTTCAGTTTCCAGAGGAAAGTTGCCATCTGGGCGCGGTCGACCGGTCGATCGGGAGCGAAGGTGTTGGCAGTCCACCCGCTGGTGACCCCGGCGTCGACCAGCCAAGAAATCGCCGGACGAAACTCACTGGTCCGCGACACGTCGCGAAAATTGCTGGTCGGAGCGCTCGGCTCACCCCTCATTCGCCAAAGAAACATGGCCATCTCCTGACGTGTCACGACCTGTCCCGGCGAGTAATAACCCGTGCGGGTACCGACGGTGATTCCCGTGCCGGCAAGCCAGTCGATTGCGGGCGTCGACCATCCATCGACGGGCACATCATTGAACCCGTACGACGCGGCGTTGGGCTTGGAGTTCATGTTCCACAAGAACACCGCCATCTGCTCGCGTGTAACGAGCGCGCCGGGGGAGAACTGTCCGGGCGCGGTGCCGTTGGTGATCCCGGTGGTGGCCAGCCATGCCACGGCAGGACCGAAGTAGTCGCCGGCATCGACATCATAGAAACCACCGGGTCCGCGCCGGCCGAACAGATCGAGTCCGGTGAAGGTCTGACCGATGACCGATGCAGAACTGCCTCCCAACCACTGGTCGACGACACTGCTGTAAACGGCTCGGAAGTCGACGGTGTGTTTGAGGTCCCGTCGTCGGTCGAGATCGGAGAGTGAAGGTGCCGATCCGTGGAACCCGCCCTTGACTCGATCCCCGATCAATGCCATGAATCCGGCCGTGCCATGATCGGTGCCGATCGACCCGTTGCTCTCGGCCCGCCGTCCGAACTCGGAGAACAACATCACAGTCACTCGTGGCTTCAAGCTCGGATTCAAACGGTTGAAAAAGGAGTCGATTGCCAGATCGAGATCGCCGAGCAGACCCGACAGCACTGGTGCCTGGTTGGCGTGCGTGTCATAGCCATCCTGGGCGACGCTGAGCACGCGGCAACCAATATCGAGATTGATCAAGTCGGCTGCTATCTCCATGTCCCGAACCAGGCCGGTGCTGGCCGCGCCGGCGTAGATGGGTTCGAGCCGAGATGCCAGCGAAAGGGCATTGGCAGATGTGCGATTCGCCAAATCTCCATACGGCCCAACTCCGATCGAGTCAGAGCCCAGAGCCACTAGAGCATCGACCGTGTCGGCCTCCCACTGCCGAGTTCTGTCACCCCCGTACAAGCCACCTTCAGTTGGCAAGGCGGTAGCTCCGACGGCCGCTCCTTGGAGATGAAGTGGGATACCACGGTCTCCGATGGCGACCGCTCCGAGAGAATCGAGGTTGGTCTGTCCCACCCACCGTCCCAACCATCCAGAGTCCGGTGCGCCGGTCGCCTTGCCGGCGAGTCTGGTGGCCATTGAGGAGAAGTGGCTGTGATCATCGGCGGCGTCTCCGACACCCTCCACAATCGCCACCTGTGAAGCCCGGAATCGCGCCGCAAGTCGGGCGAGACGACTGTTGAAGTATTTACCGGGCGCCACGGCGATGACCTCAGACCCCGCCAGTGCCAACGTGCCCCGACGACCGGAATAGGCGGGGTCCTCGAAGGGGACGATCGTGTTGACGTAGTCGACTCCTCCGCCCAGCATCAACGCAACGAGAACGGTGTCATCTGGTCCAAGGGGAGGTCCGGCGAAAGCCGCCTCCGGGATCCATCCCGGCAGCGACGCCATCCCGCCCAGCACCACGCTCCCGGCGAGAAACCGGCGACGAGAGATCTCCGGACCCGTGACCTGTGGCCGTTGCAGTCGGCGATACGCCCGACGGAATTCTGATTGGGTAGCGGGCTGGTAGGTCATGTGAGCTGAAACTCCGGGCACAGTCCGCCGACCATTACGGCGTTGGGGTGTATGGCCCAGTCGTCGCCCTGCTGCAAGGTGGTGAACCATGACTGGAGCCGCGATCTTGTGGCTGCGGAGGGGCTGTCGATGCCCATCTGGTCGAAGATCCGCTGAACTCCCGCGGCCGGCGACATGAATCTGAGGGCTGAGGTGCTGTTCGGGTCACCGAAGACATTGAGCCTGTTGGCGCGCCATCGAATGCTGCTCAACGCTCGCGCCCTGGCCCACATCGTGGCAGTCGACAACCAAGTGGAACCGACACCCCATCCGTTGACATTGGGTGGTTCAAAGAGCTGCTGGCCGGTGAATCCCATCAAATAGAAGACGTCTCCGCCTCCGAGCCATTTGCCGTTGTCGCCTTTTCCCGTCTCGTCGACGCGTAACCCGAAGCGCCGCATCACGTCGACGATGAACTCAACCGGGCTTTTCACCAGAGCACTGTGGGAGGTCGGCGCCCAGAATTCGTCATGGAGCAGGATCGATCGCACCAGTGTCGCGATGTCCAGATCCGAAGAGGCGAACGACCCAGCGATCGGATCGAGCACAGCTGTGGTCGGGTCGGTACGAACTAGAAACCTCCACAGCTTTCGAGTGATGCGTTGCGCGTTTGGCAGTCGGCCCGCTCCGAAACACAACTCATCGATGGCTTGTGGACCCGACCAATCTTTTGTGGTGCCGAACAGCGTCTTCAGGCCGTGATCGTGAGCGAAATCGGCATAGAAGTAAGAGATGTCGTGATTGTGTTCGTGTGTCTGGCGAGTGTTGTATCCGGTCCATGCCCGAGCCATCGAGATGACGTCGCTCTCGGTGAAGTTGCCAACTCCGATGGTGTGGAGTTCCATCAACTCGCGCGCAAAGTTTTCTTGTTGGGAACCAACCACATTCGACTGGTTGTCGAGATACACCAGCATCGCCGGGCTGACAGAGCTCTGCTGAACCAGAGATTGAAACGATCCGAGGGAGCCGGCTCGAAGCATCTGCACGTGGTCCCACACCGTGTCCATGTGCGCCACCTTGCGCGCCCCCACCGCGAAATGGGAGTGCCAAAAGAGAGTGAGCTTCTCCTGAAGCGGAGTAGGGGTGGTGACCATGCGATCGATCCACCAGCCGTGCGCCTTGCGGTGGGAGATCCACCAGTCCTCCGAGGTGGCAAACGGGCGAGCGACGCGAGGGGCCGACGAGAAGTTCATAGCCCGGTCGACGGCTTGCAATCGGGTGAGGCCGACGTAGGAATCGATCTCAGCGCTTGTTCCACCGAATCCCGCTCGTCGCAGGAAGTGGATTGCGTCAGGCCGCGTCAGCAGCGACGACTGCGGCATGTCAGTTCGACTCGACTGAGTTGTGTGGCACGGTTCTCCGACCAGCCCGCAGTTGAAACATAACGCACAGTCGACAGATTGATCCCGCGGCTTGAGGCGAAGATCTACTTTTCAGTCCTGCGAAGCCACTCGCTTGTAGACCTCGATCATCTCCGAAGCGGTGACGGCCCAGTCGAATCGAGCCGCCGCGCTATATCCCTTGGCAACCAATTCGGCGGCACCGCCAGGGGTGATGGCTTTCAGCATCGCCTGGGCAATCGAAGACGGGTCGGAGGGATCGACCAGCAATGCTGCATCGCCGACCACCTCAGGGATTGATCCGGCGTCGGCGGCGACGACCGGAACTCCCACCGACATCGCCTCGAGAGGCGGGAATCCGAATCCCTCATCCAGCGAGGGGTAGGCGAGCAACGATGCGTCGGTCAGAAGGTCGGCTCGCGTCGTATCGTCGACATCGGTAAGCCGTCGAACCGACCGGTGCTGCTCGGCGACGGAAATTGCCTCTCGAACGGCGGATTCGTCATCACCGACTGCGCCGGCCACCACGAGTCCCACATCACCGGGCAGATGGTCCATTGCTCGGATCA
>CAZHMP010000144.1:0-4833 GCA_964533595.1 uncultured Acidimicrobiales bacterium
ATGAGTCGATACCGGAGAGAGCCAGCTGCTCACCTATCCACGACGAGTTGGTGTCCACAATCTGACCGAGCAGCAACTCGGTGCCCACAGCCACCACCTCGCATTTCACCCAGGACCCCCGGTGGTGCTGGTGGGACTCCCGTTGGTGCTGGTGGGACTCCCGGTGGTGCTGGTGGCGTTCTGGCCATCGAGGAGATACTGCAACCCGGTGAACACGGTCCACGCCACCGCAGCCCACAGGGCGACCACTATCGCCGTGTCGGCGGTCTCGAGAGTCGGCATAACGGCCATGGCCAACGCCACTCCCTGAACAAACGTCTTGTACTTGGCCGAGCGTCTGGCCGGAACGGCCAGCCCCTCTCGAGCCAGCTTTGTACGCCATGCGGTTATTCCGAGCTCCCTCACGGCCATGATCGTGACTGGAAACCACCAGTAACGGCCCACCTCCACCAACGCGAACCCCGATCCAAGGATCACCACCTTGTCGGCAAGCGGGTCGAGAAACGCCCCACTTCGACTCACCACGTTGGCCCGTCGCGCCACCTTGCCGTCGAAGAAATCGGTCGAAGCCAGAGCAACGCCGAGCCCGAACGCTGCCCACGACACGCCGCGGGTGTCACGGGCATCAAGCACCAGCCAGAACAAATACGGGGCAAGTACCAAACGGGTGATCGTGAGCATGTTTGCCGGATGTGTGAGCCCGGCCTGCCTGGGCGGTACGACGTCGGTCATGCCGCGTCCAAATCTGGACCCATGGCCGAGCTGACGGTGACATCACAAATGGAACCCACGGCCAGATCATGGGGCACAGAAACAATTCCGTCGATTTCTGGTGCCTCTCGATGGGTTCGACCAACGCCTGGTTCATCCACGAGAACTTCGACCCGTCGCCCGATCAAAAGGTCACGTCTTTGCGAAGTAATTGTGTCCTGCATCTCGCGGAGCTCGGCCAGTCGGTCGTCTCGTAGCCCAACGTCGACGTCGCCATCGAGCGTGGTGGCGTAGGTGCCGTCCTCAGCTGAATAGGCGAAAAAGCCGCACCAGTCGAGTTGTGCTGCATCTATGAACCCAAGCAGCTCATCGTGGTCGGCTTCTGTCTCGCCCGGGTAGCCGACGATGAAATTGGAACGAAACGCAGCGTCGGGCTCCCGCCTGCGAATTGTGTCGATGGTCTTGAGGAACTTGGCCCCATCACCCCACCGGCGCATTCTGCGCATCAGCGGGGCCGACACATGTTGGAGCGAGAGATCGAAGTACGGCATGCCTGTCTGACACATTGTGTCGATCAGGTCGTCGCTGAGATCGGATGGGTAGAGATACAGCAACCTGACACGATCCACCCGATCTGCCACCCGCTTTGTCAGCGGCACAATCGACCGATCACCCACGCCCTGATCCCGACCGAACGAGGCGAGATCCTGCGCCACCAACACGATCTCGCGAGCGTCGAGTTGATCGACCTCCTCGAGGATCTGCTCGATTGTTCGGCTGCGCTGGGGGCCACGAAACGATGGGATGGCGCAAAACCCGCACGCCCGGTCGCAACCCTCGGCGATCTTCACGTAGGCCCAAGGCCGAGTCGATGCCGGGCGGGGCAGATTGAGCAGGTCGAAGTCGGGAGCCCGTCGAGTCTTGCCCAAACTCACCGCGACCGTGCTTGCTGGAGCTGCGGCGGTCTTGTGGGGTGCGGCAACAGTCTTGTGTGGTGCGGTTCCGGTCTCGTCAGGCGCTGTTCCGGTCTCGTCAGGCGCTGTTCCGGTCTCGATGTGGACACCAAACGGTGCCACCTGATCGATCTCCGACAATTCAGCCGCCAGTTCATCACCATGACGCTCGGCCAAACATCCCGTGACCACAAGACGGGCTCCGGGCCGTCGCTGATCGGCAAGAGCGAGAATCGTGTCGATCGACTCGCGGCGGGCTTCCTCGATGAATGCGCAGGTGTTGACGACCACAACGTCGGCGTCTGAGATCTCGTCGGTGGCGGTCAGCCCATCGGCGACAAGCGTTCCTTCGAGCTTGTCGGAGTCGACCTGATTCTTGGGGCAACCCAAAGTGGTGAGGTGGTACCTGGGAACCAACGCGGCCATTGGATCAGCCTAGGGCAACTACCGCCGCGCTCTCCCCTCCCGATAGCAATACCGCCGCCAAGAGCCAAGCTGCGGCGAGCGCCACCGCTCTGGGCCGGTTGACGCCCTTGCCGAGCATCATCAGCCAGCTTCCGACGGCCACAGCAATCATCAGAATCGCACCTTCGCCGGCGAGAGTCGTGTCGGTGAGCTGACCAGGCCCCACGAGCCCGATCACGCCGCCAACAGCCAGGCTGTTGAACAGGTTGGAGCCGAGGAGATTGCCGACCAGCAAGTCGGTCTGGCCGCGGCGAGCGGCGGCAAGTGCAGTGACCAACTCTGGGGCCGATGTCCCTAGGGCGACCAGAGTGAATCCAACGAAACCGCCCGAGAGATCAAGCTCATCTGCCATCGTTTCTGCGCCATGGACCAACACGCTCGCAGACCCGATGACCAAGACAAGCGCAAATGCGGTGCGCACTACCTCAAAGGCCAGGCCACGCCCCTTCTCTCCTATGAGATCAGCTACGGAATCCTCGAGCGGAACGGTGGCTCGATTACTGACGAGAATGAACCCGAGCGCAACGCCAAGAACGCCCAGAAGTATCACGCCCTCGGAACGGGTGATTCCGTTCTGGATGAGAAATGCGAACAGAACGACCGACGCGACAGACAACGGCGCCTCACGGGTCAGGGTGCGGCGAGAGACAGGAATGACCGCTACCAAGGTGGCGGCCGCCAACACCAATGAGATGTTGGCAACATTGCTGCCGATCACATTGCCAACGCCAATATCGAGATCGCCATTGTTGGAGGCGATCGCAGACACCACCATTTCCGGGGCGCTGGTGCCGAAACCGATGATGATCGCACCCACCACCACGGGAGACACCCGCAGGATGACGGCAATGCGCGCCGCGCCCTCGACGAACTGATCGGCCGCAATGGCCAACACGGCCAGCCCACCCACAGCGGCGAGCAATCCTTGGATCATCGGCAGACCCGAAACTGCGAGGCTGCCTTTTCTTCGGTCGGCATCAACCTTGCGCTCGACGCGCCGCCAACTCCTCCGGCGAGATGAGCACCTCTCGGGCCTTCGAACCCGTGGATGGACCAACAATTCCCTGCTGCTCAAGCAGATCCATGATTCGGCCTGCTCGGGCAAAACCGACGCGGAGCTTGCGTTGCAACATCGAGGTGGACCCGAGCTGGGTTTGCACGACAAGATCGGTGGCCTGATCGAGCAACTCATCGCCCTTGTCCGGAGGTGCCGGCACCGCATCGGTGATCGAAGGGGCGAGCGCCACGGGCGAGGCTGTCGGATCGGCGCTGTACTGCCCGCCGTCGTAGTTCCCGCCGTTGGTCGCTGGTGCCGCCTCGGACACCACAGAATTGTCATCGGCGACTTCGGTGGCTTGATCTCGCCAGAACTTGACGATTGAGCGGACCTCTTCCTCCTCAACCCAACAGCCCTGAATCCGATGCGGGGACGATGACGCCGGGCCCAGCAACAACAAATCGCCCTTGCCGACAAGTCGCTCAGCTCCGGGTTGGTCGAGAATCACACGTGAATCGGTGAGACTCGACACGGCAAATGCGAGACGTGCCGGGACATTGGCTTTGATAACGCCGGTGATGACGTTCACCGATGGCCGCTGGGTGGCGATCACCAAATGGATCCCGACGGCGCGAGCCATCTGGGCGATGCGGGCAATGGAGTCTTCGACATCACGTGCTGCCACCATCATCAAGTCGGCGAGCTCATCGACCACAACGAGGATGAACGGCAGCCGTTTGTAGACCAGAGGTTCCCCGGCCTCATCGACTTCTCCGAGCCCGGGCTGCAACTTCTCACCGTCGACTGCATTGTTGTAGCCCGTGATGTCGCGGAAGCCGACTTTGGAGAGAAGGCCATAGCGCCGGTCCATCTCCCGCACCGCCCAGGCGAGAGCGTTCGCCGCCTTGCGCGGATCCGTGACCGGAGCGGTGAGCAAATGGGGTGCCCGCTCGTATTGCCCCATCTCGACCCGTTTCGGGTCGACGAGAATCATTCTGACCTGCTCAGGAGTGGACCTCATGAGAATTGAGGTGATTATCGAATTGAGACACGACGACTTTCCGGCTCCCGTTGCGCCGGCGATCAGAACATGGGGCATCGTGGCCAGATTGATCATGGCGTTGCGGCCGTTTATGTCTCGACCGATTGCCACCTCGAGGGGATGCTTGGCGGCTCGTGCCTCACGTGAGGCGAGAATGTCGCCGACGGCCACAATCTGTCGATCGGTGTTGGGAACCTCCACCCCGATCGCTCGACGCCCTGGAATCGGAGCCAGAATCCTGACATCGGGCGACGCCATGGCATAGGCGATGTCCTTGCGAAGGCTCTCCAGCTTCGAGACCTTCACCCCCTCGCCCAGCTCGAGAACAAATCGGGTGACGGTCGGCCCGATCACCGGTGCGAGCAGGGTGGTCTCCACCCCGAACTGCGCCAAGGTGTCTTGCAGCAGCCGGCCACGATGGGCGACGAGATTCTCGTCGACCGATTGTTGCCTGGAACGGCCGAGCAACGCTGTCGGCGGCAGCTTCCACTTGGATCCGGCAGGTAGACGCAGTGCCTGCTGCTCAGATTCCGCTGTCGGCTCCAGTCGTTCACGCGGGGCGGAGGGCGCTGACGACGATGATCCGTCGGGGTCGGTGGCGGCGGTATCAGAATGGGCGGTATCGGGGGCCCGCTGATCGTCCGCGGAACCGGAATTGGTATCAG
>CAZHMP010000145.1:0-4820 GCA_964533595.1 uncultured Acidimicrobiales bacterium
GTGGCAGTCCTACGCAGTCACAGATCCAGGGAGGGGTTAGTCGTCGGCGAGGAGCTTCTCGAGCTCTTCGTGGTAGATCCGATGGGCGGTGGCCACCCGGTCGGAGACGTCGAAATCGTCGGCACGCAGAGCGGCCAGAACGACCTTCTGTGCTTCATAGTCGACGTTGGTGATGCCGGCCCTGCTCTGCAGCATCCGCCATCCGCGGCGACGCTCGACGCAGTACAGCACCATCTGACGTGACAGCACCACTGCGCTGACGTCGCCGGCGTCGTTTTCGACCTCGGTGAACACCCCGAAGTCGGGAACGAAGGAGTGATGAGTCGGGTCGAAAATGTGCCGCTTCACGACATCGTCCTGGGTGATCATCAACAGCATGTCGTCGAGGTCGATGAGCCCGTCGGTGGACTTGGCCGGCTTGGAGTGGCGCCTGAAACGGGCCTCGGTGACGGCCCAGTGCGGAATGGTGTAGGCAAAGTGCCGACCGCTGGCCTTGGAGGTCTTCTGATACCAGTCGCGGTCGGGGCTCGGGTTGCCACCAAGGTCGATGGCATCGGCATACATCTCGCCGCGCTCGGGCCGGAACACGAACTGGGGCATGGCCCGAGAATCGCGGACGCGAGTTGCCTGCTGAGTCGACATGTCGTCGGGCACGCCGTGTTCGGGCTGGCATGTGGTGAATGACTGCAGGAAGGCCGTGCCTCGATACTCGAGACCGTCGAAGATTGCCTTGTAGAACTGAGCGGTGTTGGCCGCCGAGATCTGAGCCACGAACGGCGATCCGTGACCGCTGATAAAGCTCTCGGCCACGCCCTTCTTCTCGGTGAGTTTGCCTTGCGACGCCGCTCCGAACTGGTTCATGTCGAGGCCACCGGGCATCGGCGTGGAATCGGAGTTCTGGCCGCCGGTGTTTGAGTACACCTGGGTGTCGAGAAGGATCATGTTGACATTCGGCCGATTTTGCAGCACAACCTTGGAGACGTTCTGGTAGCCAATATCGCCCATGCCGCCGTCACCGCCGACCGCCCAAACCTTGGGAAGTTCACGGATTTCCTGGGCGGTCATGTGCGAGTCGGACATGTGCACCATGAGGTCGTAATCCTCATCGCTGAACGACTCGCTCTCGCCGCCGAGCAACGAGTCGCAGAGACGTTCGGGCATCACCGAACGGCGTGCATGATCCATGATGAAGCTCTCGGCGAAGAGCCACGAGATCGTGGCGCCGTCCTGGAACAGCGAGTTCATCCACGGATAGGGGTGAGGATTGTTGACCGGGGTGGACCCGTAAACCGAGTTGCAGCCGGTGTGAGCGCCCATGGCCATGACCGACATGCCGTTGGCCATCGTGCCATCCACAGCCTGCAGGTCGCGATGGTTGAAAGCGTCCTGGCGCATGGTGGTGGCGATGGCGTCGACGATCTCGGCGTCGGTGATCTTGCCGTGCTGTAGGAGGCGAGCGTCGGTGTCTTCGGGCGTGTCGCCGCCGATTCCCATCAGCAGGTGGGCGACGGCCCGATGGAACAGTTCGTGCTCGGCCGGGTTGGATTCACGAAGTGCAGCCAGACGGCTTTCTCCGGTGGCGACAAGACGCTCAGCCTTTGCGGTGAGGCGGTCGGCCTTGGCGTGATACAGCGGCCTCATGTAGGACTCGGTTAGCGACGCGATGGCATGCAATGCGGTCTTCTCGCCGCAGCCGGCACACGCGCCGTCACCGCTGACCAGAGCCTCATATTTGCTCTTTTGCATCATGAGATTCTTCAGCTGCGCAACGTGGGAATCCTCCGGGTGCTGAGGATCGAAACGCCCGAGGTATTTCTCCGGCGTGTCACGCAGCATCTTGAGGAAGTTGGTGCCGCTCAGATGTTCGGCGTTGAGTTCCTCGGTCTCCTCCATCATGTGGAGAGCATCGTGCTCGCCGCATTCGATGACGCACTCGCCGCAGCCCTTGCAGAGATCCGACACCATGATCGCAAACAGCCCGCCGGAGCCGGCTTCCTTGCGCTCCAACGTGCGAAAGACAGCTGGAGTTTTGAAGTACGCGAACGGCACTCGCTCGAACAGGGACAGGAACTGTTGGCGGGCAGTGGCTGCGAGATCGGTTGACGCTTCGACCTCTTCACGCAGCAGGTCGGCGAAAGTGCGAGAGGCCTTGCCCTTGATGGCCGAGTTCATCTTCTCGCGCACCGACTCTTCCATGACCGGAATAGCGGCCAGCACGGCTCGGCGATCGTCGAGATCGGCCACGTAGGTGTTGGCCGCGGTGGCGAGAATGGTGCCAATGTCTTGGGCGGTGTTGGGAAGAGCGGTGTCGGGGCAGGCGGTGATGCAGTCCATGCATTGAGTGCACTTTTCCGGGTCCCACACCGGGGTGCGGCGCCGGGCGCCGTACTTGCTGGCAATGGCGCCGGTTGCCGACGCCATCATCCCCACCGAGGCAAGCGCGGACGCCGGCTGGTGGTAGCCGAGGCCGGCGCGGAACTCGGCGTCGAAGGTTTCGGTGCGGGCCAGCGGGATCCGCACTTTCTGTTCGGACGGCGCGGTGAGAGAGATGGGGGACGGCACACAGGTGGAGCAGGCCTCGAGGGCGGGTGCACGCATTCCGGAACGATCGGGGGCGTCGACCGCACCGTGGGGGATCTCCTGCACCTGGCTGAAGCCGTCGGTCATGACGACCATGTTGGATTCGACCACGGCGTCTCCGAAACGGCCGAACTTCTTCTGGTACTGGGCTCGCACTATCTCGTGGAAGTGTTCTTCGCTCACGTCGTACTCCTCGAGGAATCCCGAGAAGTGGAAGAAGGCGCCCAGGAAGGCGTTGCCCTGCATACGCAGTTGGAGGTCCTCGCGTGACGTGGCGTTGCGAGCGATACGGAACCCCGGCAACGAGAAGACTTTGATGTCCTTGTCGATGATCTCCTGGCGGGCCTTCGGTGGTATCCGTTCCCATACCGAAGCCGGGTCCTCGTCGGATTCGATGATGAACGTGCCGCCCTGGTTCATGCCTTCGAGGGGGTTGGTGTGGGTGAAGGCCTTGGGGTCGCAACACAGCACAACATCCACGTGGCGAAGATCGCAGTTGACCCGCACCCGTTCTGGCGCCGCAACGAGGAAGTATTGGGTGGGAGCGCCCTTCTTCTCTGAGCCGTACTTGGGATTGGCCGAGATGTGGAGGAACTCCTTGGGGCGACCGAACTCGTCGACCTCGTCGCGTTTCCGGGTGAGGTCCTCACCGAATGCGCCGATGATTTCGCTGAGGTTCTTGCCGGTGGTGATCATCCCCCACCCGCCAATCGAGTGGAAGCGAACCGCTATGGCGCCTTCCGGCAACAGTGATGGAGTGCGATCAGCGATCAATGCGTGGGGGTGATCGATTCCCAGCACGAAGTTGCGGACACCGTCGTGGTAGCCGCTTCCGTCCTGGCGTGTGTTCTGACCGTTCGCGAACTCGTAGGCTCCGATGACGTGCTCGGGGCGGAAGTCGCGTGAACCCAGCCCGTAGCTTCCGTCGAACATGAGCGGGACTTCGTCGGGCTGAAGCATCGGAATGTCTCCAGCCGGATGCTCCCGGCCGACCTCAACGCCCTTGTTGATCGAAGCACGGATCTCGCGGGTGAGCGGATTGTCGCCCGACAGGGGATCGTCGGTGCGTTCGAGCACGATCACACGCTTCTTGCCCCTGAGGGCGTTGATCAGGGCCGCTTCGGGGAATGGCCGGATCACGTTGACATGGATCGACCCCACCTTGGCGCCGTCTTGCTCTCGCAAGTAATCGACCGCAGCCTCGATGTTTTCGGCGGCCGAGCCCAATGACACGAACACGGTTTCGGCGTCGTCGGTCTTGTATTCGCTGAGCATGCCGTAGCGGCGGCCGGTGAGGCGGGCGAATTCTTCGTAGGCCTCCTCGAGGAAGCCAACGATGTACTGAGTGAAGTTGTCGCGACGCGCGATCACGCCGTTCATGTAGTGCTCCTGATTTTGCACAGGACCCAAGAGCATGGGATTGCGAAGATCGATCATCTCGGGAACCCGACGCCTGGTCGGACCGAAGAGAAGCTTCTGTGCATCGGTGGGGCAGTCGATGATGTCATCGTGAGCACCCAAGAACTGGCGGATCAGTTCGGATTCGTGGCGATAGAAACTGCGCTCCAAGTGGGAGGTGAGGAATCCGTCCTGAATGTTCATCGCGGGGTTGAGAGACAGTTCGGCAACGCGACGGGCGATAAGCGACTGGTCGGCGGCCTGCTGGGCGTCCTTGGCGACAAGCATGGTCCAGCCGGTGTCGAGCACGGCATAGAAGTCGTCATGGCCGCAATGCACGTTGAGGGCATGCTTGGTGAGGGCTCGGGCTGCCACCTCCACCACCAGCGTCGAGAGCTTGCCCGGGGCGTGGTAGTACTGCTCAAGGCCGTAGACAAGGCCCTGGCCCGAGGTGAAGTTGACGACTCGTCGTCCCGTCACCGACAGGGCGATTGCGCCCCCCTGCGCAGCGTGTTCCCCCTCAGCCTCGACCGCCACCTTCCGATTGCCAAAAACATCGAGCTTCCCCTCGGCAAAAGCCAGCTCGTAGTTTTCACCCATCTCGGTGGACGGAGTGATTGGGTAGAAAACGCCACCTTGCGTCAGTCGAGCTTCGGTGTGGTAGGCGACCAATTGGTTGCCGTTGGTGGTGATTCGGGTACCTGGGAACGGGGGATTTGCCATGTCTTGACTCCTCAAGTGACCGAGCGCGGAAGAGAGACTCGGAGTGGCCACGATACCCAATCAACGGCCTCAAGTTCGTCGCCACCTCCCACCCTGCTTTTCTGACTGCGTGGGACCGC
>CAZHMP010000146.1:0-4788 GCA_964533595.1 uncultured Acidimicrobiales bacterium
CCGCCCCGGGTGGCGCGGGGCGCCGGCGGGCCGCCGCGGGGAGGCCCACGCAGAAAAAAAGGGGGGGGGGGGGGGGGAGGAAGAAGGCCCGGGGAAGGGGCTGGTGACCTAGCCTCCACTCATGACACCGCCTCCTGATTCACAGACCGACACGGCTCTGCGAACCGACATCAATCGCCTTGGCCATCAACTCGGCGCGTCTCTCGTGCGCCAAGAAGGCCAGCATCTCCTCGATCTGGTGGAGTCGGTGCGAACTCTCGCTCGGGCGCAACGCTCCGATGACCACGACGACGCCGGCGCCAAGCTGAGGGCGCTGCTGGGTTCGGTGGGCGAGATCGAGGCGATCCTCGTGGTTCGGGCGTTCACGCTGTATTTCCACTTGGCCAACGTGGCCGAACAGGTTCACCGCGTGGAGGAACTCACTGCTCATGGCGGTCCCGTCGACGGTTTCGGTGACACGGTCGACCGTCTCGTCGCCGACGGCATCGATCCTGCAGACATTGCCGGCCTCGTGCATCGCGCCGATTTCCGGCCCGTGTTCACCGCCCATCCGACCGAAGCCTCACGGCGGACCGTGCTCGACAAGCGGGCCGAGATCTCGAGCCTCCTCGAGGCGCGCGGGCAGTGTGGCAGTCGCGACCAGGCACGTATCGATCGACGGATCGACGAACTCATCGACACGCTCTGGCAGACCGACGAGATCCGCTCCGACAAGCCAACCCCCTACGACGAGGCCAGGGCCGCGCTCTGGTATCTCGAGCAGCTCGTTGCCGAAGGGCTTCCCGAGGTTCTCGAAGACGTCCGGTTCGCGCTGGCCGAGCACGGCATCGATCACGATGTCGACCACACCCCCATCAAGTTCGGGTCTTGGGTCGGCGGCGATCGTGACGGCAACCCCAACGTCACTCCCGACGTGACCCGCGCGGTGGTGGATCTCCATCGGGAACGAGCCATCGCACTACTGATCAGCGAGATCGAGTCGTTGTCCGGTGAGCTGTCAGTGTCGAAGCTGATCCGGCCGGCGACGGCCGAACTCGCAGAGCGAATCGATCTCTACAGGCCCGATTTCCCGTCTCTGTTCGCCGATATGAGCCCGGTGATCAGATCGGAGCCGCATCGCATGATGTGCCGCGTGATGAGAGAGCGGCTTCGCGGTGCTCTGGCTCATGATCCGAGGGGCTACTCCTCGCACACTGGACTCTCCGACGATCTCCGTCTGATGCACGACGCCCTGATGTCGTCGGGTGGCGCAACGATGGCCCACGGACGACTGGCCCGGGTTCGTCAACTCGTGGAGGTGGTCGGGTTTCGCCTGGCCACACTCGATATCCGCGAACATGCCGATCGCCACCACGAGAGCATTGCCCGCCTGGTGGCTGACGCCGGTGAGACATATCCGATCGACGATCCGGCCGGCCGCACGCTGTATCTCACACGCGAGCTGGCCAGCCGCAGGCCTCTCGCCCCTCCGGGCACGCCCTTGGAGGATCGCGACGCCCTCGGCCTGTTCCGAACGCTGCGCGACCTGATGGACGCCAACGGCGACGACCTGATCGAGAGCTACATCATCTCAATGACCCGAGGGGTCGACGACGTGCTCGCGCCCGCGGTGCTCGCACGTGAGGTCGGGCTCGTCGACCTGCCCCGCGGAGTGGCCCGCATCGGGTTCGTTCCGCTCTTCGAAACCATCGACGACCTCCAAGACATCGGCCCGACCATGGACGCGCTGTTGTCATGTCCGCCCTACCGGCGCGTCGTCGAGCTGCGGGGAAATCATCAGGAGGTGATGGTCGGTTACTCCGATTCCAACAAGGACGGTGGCATAACCACCTCCCAATGGGAGATCCACAAGGCGCTGCGCCAAATCAGAGACGTGGCCGCCGACCACGGCGTGAGGCTCGTAGTTTTCCACGGCCGGGGAGGCACCATCGGGCGAGGCGGTGGCCCCACCAGCGCGTCGATTCTCTCGCAACCCGCCGGCCTGCTCGACGGCGAGGTGAAGACCACCGAGCAAGGCGAGGTGATCGCCGACAAGTACGGCCAACCCGGTTTGGCCCGCCGCAACCTCGAACTGGCGTTGTCGGCGGTGGTGGAGGGCTCGATCGCCCACCGCGACGCCCGCCTCACCGAAAGCCAGCGCGAATGCTGGGATTCTCTCATGGAAGAAGTGTCGACGGAGGCCCACGCCGCCTATCGGCGCTTCATCGATACGCCGGGGCTCGTCGAATACTTCATGAGCTCCACACCCGTCGAGGAGCTCGGCGCACTCAACATCGGGTCGAGGCCATCTCGCCGCTCCGGTTCCACCAGCGGCATCGACGATCTGAGGGCCATCCCGTGGGTGTTCGGATGGATGCAATCACGCCAGATAATCCCAGGTTGGTTCGGCGTCGGCAGCGGTTTGCAGGCAGCCATCCAATCCGGAAATCTCCAGGATCTGCGCGAGATGCACAGCGGATGGGCGTACTTCTCCACATTCCTGTCAAACGTGGAGATGACCCTCACCAAGACCGACCTCGGGATTGCCAGGACCTACGTCGAACGACTCGTGCCCGAGCAACACCGACACCTACTCGATGTGATCTCCGACGAGTACCGGCTCACCACTCAAATGATTCTCGAGGTCAGCGGACAGGCCCAGCTTCTTGCCAACCATCCGGTGCTGCGACGAACGCTCGAGGTTCGAGACACATATCTCGACCCGATCCATGTGCTCCAGGTGGATCTGCTTGCTCGGAGTCGTGAACACCCCGCTGGAGGCCACTCGGAAGATCAGACTCGACGACTACGCAGAGCGCTTCTGCTGAGCGTCAACGGGGTGGCAGCGGGGCTCCGCAATACCGGGTGAGGAATCGACTCTACGACAGGCGGGCACTGGGCCTAACCTGAGCGTCATGCCCGAGTACAGATCACGCACCACCACTCACGGCCGCAACATGGCAGGCGCACGCGCCCTCTGGCGTGCCACCGGCATGACCGACGACGACTTCGACAAGCCGATCATCGCCATCGCCAACTCGTTCACCCAGTTCGTGCCGGGCCACGTGCATCTCAAGGACCTCGGCCAGATGGTGGCCAGGGAAATCGAGGCGGCCGGCGGAGTGGCCAAGGAATTCAACACCATCGCCGTCGATGACGGCATCGCCATGGGCCATTCGGGCATGCTCTACAGCCTCCCCTCACGAGAGTTGATCGCCGACTCCGTGGAATACATGGTGAACGCCCACCGAGCCGATGCCCTCGTGTGCATCTCCAACTGCGACAAGATCACACCGGGGATGATGATGGCGTCGCTGCGTCTCAACATTCCCACTGTGTTCGTTTCGGGCGGGCCGATGGAAGCCGGCAAGACCAAGCTGGCCGGCGTGAGCGTGAAGCTCGACCTGATCGACCCGATGATCAAGGCCGGCGATACGTCGGTATCCGACGAAGACCTGCTCGAGATGGAACGATCGGCCTGTCCCACGTGCGGCTCCTGCTCCGGCATGTTCACCGCCAACTCGATGAACTGCCTCACCGAAGCGCTGGGGCTGTCGCTGCCCGGCAACGGAACAGTCGTGGCCACACACTCCGACCGGCGAGGGCTCTTCTTGGAGGCCGGTCGCCGGGCGGTCGATATTGCCCGTCGCTACTACGAAAAAGACGACGAGTCGGTGCTACCGCGGTCGATCTGCACCAAGGGCGCATTCGAGAATGCCATGACCCTCGACATCGCCATGGGCGGCTCCACCAACACGGTGCTTCACATTCTCGCCGCGGCCCAAGAGGCTGAGGTCGACTTCACGATGGCCGACATCGATCGCCTCAGCCGCACCA
The DNA here is from genome assembly GCA_964533595.1 of uncultured Acidimicrobiales bacterium. Taxonomy (GTDB): domain Bacteria; phylum Actinomycetota; class Acidimicrobiia; order Acidimicrobiales; family Aldehydirespiratoraceae; genus SZUA-87. The sequence goes on from CAZHMP010000146.1 coordinate 3,817, forward strand.
CCCCCAACATCTGCAAGGTTGCGCCGTCCACTCCGATCTACCACGTGGAGGATGTCCACCGTGCCGGTGGGATCATGGGAATTCTGGGCGAACTCGACCGTGCTGGGCTCATCCACACGGATCTGCCGACCATCCATTCGACAACCATGGCGGCAGCGCTCGACCAGTTCGACATCATGCGATCCACCTGCCCGGACAGCGTGCGTGAGCTCTACCTTGCCGGACCGGCCGGCATCCCAACCCAGGAGGCATTCAGCCAGAGCGAGCGATGGGATTCACTCGATACCGACCGGCAGTCGGGGTGCATCCGAAGCGTCGAATCCCCCTACAACCAAGAGGGCGGATTGGCCGTGCTCTTCGGCAACATCGCCGAACGAGGCTGCATCGTCAAGACGGCCGGCGTCGACGAATCGATCTTCCGGTTCAGTGGGCCGGCGCGGGTTTTCGAGAGCCAAGAGATGGCATGCGATGCCATCCTCGACGAATCCGTGATCAGCGCCGGCGATGTGGTCGTGATCCGCTACGAGGGCCCCAAGGGCGGTCCCGGTATGCAAGAAATGCTCTACCCCACCTCCTACATCAAGTCGCGCGATCTGGGAAAGAAGTGCGCCCTGATGACCGACGGCCGGTTCTCCGGTGGCACATCCGGACTGTCGATCGGTCACGTGTCGCCCGAAGCCGCCGAAGGTGGTGCGATCGGGCTCATTGAGGACGGCGACATCATCGAGTTCGACATTCCGAACCGCTCCATCAATCTGGCGGTGAGCGATGAAGTGCTCGCTGCTCGACGGTCGGCGATGCAGGATCGCGGTTCCGACGCATGGCGGCCAACCACTCGCGACCGCGTCGTCTCCCCGGCCCTGCAGGCCTACGCCGCCATGACCACATCGGCCGATCGTGGCGCGGTGCGCGACGTGAGCCAGATCCAACGATGAAATCCGAGTCCACGAGTTCTGCAACCGCCGGCGCGCC
>CAZHMP010000147.1:0-4783 GCA_964533595.1 uncultured Acidimicrobiales bacterium
TCGTCGTCGCTGTTGTCGTCACCGTGATCGTGCTTGGAATGCTCGTGTTGGAGCATCTCCGCGCTGGTCACCCACACCGACAGGGAACGCCCCTGAGCTTCGGTGTTGAGGGCGACCAGCGGGGTGAACCCGGCCATGGTCTTGGCAGTGAAAAGCAGACCGATCAGCGCAGTTCCAATGGCGACGGCCCCGAAGAGGCGCGCCGTCACGCTGTGATCACCCGGTAGAGGCGGGCCAAGAAGGCCGCCATCTGTTCTCGGGTGACGTCTCGCCGCGGCGAGAACGTGTCGGGAGCTGTTCCGGTGGTGAGACCGAGCCCGTAGATGCAGGCAATGTCGTTGGCTGCGAACGAGCCTCCCGCAACGTCGGTGAACGGTGTTGTGCCCCCGGTGCATGCCTGGTTGGTGATCACCCGGTAGAGGCGGGCCAGGAACGCCGCCATCTGTTCTCGTGTGACGTCTCGCCGCGGCGAGAACGCGTCCGGTGCGGTTCCGCTCGCGACCCCGAGGTTGTAGATACAGGCAATGTCATCGACGGCGAACGAACTGGCCGGCACGTCGGTGAATGGTGTTGTGCCCCCAGTGCAGGCCTCGCCGGTGATCACTCGGTAGAGGCGGGCCAGGAAGGAGGCCATCTGTTCTCGGGTGACGTCGCGTCGTGGCGAGAACGCGTCCGGTGCCGTTCCGGTGGTCACGCCCAGATTGAACAGACAGGCGATGTCGCTGGCGGCGAACGAGCCGGCCGGCACATCCGTGAAGGGATCGGTGAGCGACGCATCACAGTTGAGCAGCGTTGTCCCGAGCACGGTAGGTGCAGGTGCTGGAGGAGCAGCCACCGGGGTAGGCACGACCGGTGGAGGCAGGGCGGGGCCCGGCCCTTGTGATGTCGGTGCGGTCGGAGTGACAGCAGCCGACGGGTCCGACGCCGGCCCGGTGCCGGCGCTGTTTGTCGCTGTGACGGTGAAGGTGTGTGGCACTCCTGCGGCGAGGCCGAGAGCCGTGCACGACAAGGCTGGCGCGGTTGCCGTGCACGACCCGGCCGGCGACCCGGTGACGGTGAAGCTGAGATTGGGGTCGCCTCCGTCATTGGATGGGGTGATCCAGGAGACGGTCGCAGATCGGTTGAGTGCCGTGGCCGCCGCGGCGAGCGGCGCGCTCGGCGCGGTCACCGTGGGGACAGGTGGTGGTGGAAGGGGGATGCCCGACACGTTGAGGTCGACATCGGAGAACCGGAGGAACTCGATGTTGAACAAGGTGTCGGTTCCGTCATCACACCGTGAGGTGAGATCGGGGCAGTTTCCGCCGCCCCCGCCGCCACCGCCACCGGTCCCGAGACCGCGGGCATGCTGGACGAGAACGTGCGTGGGCAGCACGGTGATGTTGTAATCCGACATCGGCCCGTCAAACTCGGCCACGTCGACGTCGGTTCCCGGAGTGCCGGGTTCGATGGTTCGGACGATCGTGATGTCACCCGGGTTGATCAGGCCGGAGAACACGTCGGCACGCAACTCGGCGGGGGAGTCGACCAGCAACATCGCACCTGGCGGGCCGGTCGGATCCGGAGCGCTCAACTGCACGTTGAGCCAAGCGTCACCGTCGATGATGTCGTCCTGGCCGCGACCCTCGAGGACGTCGCTTCCGCCTCCACCGAGAAGAATGTTGCCGGCATCGAATGATGTTGCGCCCGCGGGGAGCAGATCAGCCAGCCCCGCAATGCGAGCTATGCCAGCCGCGTCGAGAGCATCCGCACCAAGCGGACGATCCGGAAGTCCAACGGGAAGCAGTCCGAGATCGTTGCCGCGGATCACGTCATCGAACATCCAGCCTGAGAGCCCCTCGACGAAATCGAATCGGTCTCGAATGGTGTCGACCGCCGGAGGGAGCAGGCCGAGCCTGATCAAGTCGGAATCAGCAGGCAGGGGGTCGCCCTTGTGAGTGACCCAGTCGAATCCGGTCATTCCCTCGAAGCGCTCGGTGCCCTGGCCGGCCAGCATGATGTCGTCGCCACCTTCGGCGTCGTAATCGTCGTTTCCGAGGCCACCATCAAGCACGTCGTGGCCATCGGTGCCGACGGGATTGTCCTGGAACGGTGCGCCGGCATCGCCTTGTACGAGGTCTGCTTGGCCGCCGCCCACGAGCCAGTCGTCACCTTCGTCGCCGAAGATCGTGTCGAACGAGTCGCCGCCGATCACCACGTCGTTGCCGGTACCACCCAGCACCTCGCCGGGATCAGTACCGATGAGCATGAAGTCGTTGCCGTCACCACCCTGGATCAGGTCTTCGCCGGTGCCGCCCGAAATGGCGTCGTGACCCGGACCGCCCTTCAGATTGTCGAGGCCCTGCGAGCCGTAGATGATGTCGTTTCCGGCACCACCCACCACGACGTCGTTTCCTTCGCTGGCGTTGATGCGGTCGTTGCCGCCGTGGCCGCGAATGGAATCGTCATCGATGCCGCCGATGATCATGTCATCGGCGCTCACACCTGGGATGTCGCCGGTTCGTCCGCTGAAGGCGGCCGGTTCCAGAACTGGGAAGCGGACCGTGCAGTTGGGCATGAGGACCAGAAGCGATGTCTCGTCGTAGGACGTCGCCGGGTCATCGACCAGCGCCACACAGTCCGGGTGCACGACGTCGAGGTCGAATGTGTATGTGGGCGTCATGAAGACATCCGTGGCGAGTTGCGTGGCGGTTGTGTTTCGCTCAATCAGCTCGGACAGGGAGTTGCCTTCGAGTGAGGTGAGCATCGGAATGCCCGCCAGGCGAGAGAGGTAGTAGAAGCGGTCGCCGTTCTGCAGATTCTCCATTTGCAGCTCGAAGACGTAGTTCGCGGTCGGGCCCAGCAGCCCGCCGAAGAACTCCTCCTTCTCCGCCAGCGATCCGATCCACATGTCGATGTCGTCGACTCCGGTGTTGATGCCATCCCAGGGGCCCGTGCCTCTCATGAAGTCGGGATCGCCCATCAAGACAGTGGCGGCAGCGCGACGGTCGACGTTGGTGGTCGCCGACGTGATCGTTGGGTCGGTGCCGTAGGCGGCGATGAAGTTCACCAAAGACTCGGGATGCGACAGGGCAAACCCGTAGTCGAGCCAGCTTGTGTAGGGCTCGTACAAGACGCTGCCGGTGATGTCGAGGATGTGCTGGCGGAACGAGTTGAGGCGGGGGATCCCGGTGTCGCGGCCTCGGGCAAGGTTTATCGCCACCAGATCGAGTGGTAGGCCAAGAAGGTTGTTGCGTAGCGCCTCGATGACGAACTCGTCGATTTCCTGACCGTTGACCGAAGCAAGACCCGACAGGATCCCGCCGGCTGCTTCCTCCGGTGTTTTGGCGAACGCCACACCACCGGGGCCCTCGAAGAATTCCGGAGGATTGAGGAACCCTTCGATTAGGGGCAGGGAGTGGGTCGTGCCCGTAGCGGTGTCACGGCGCGTGATGTCCTCGGTGAGCATGGTGTGACCGAAGCGGTAGACGGCGTGGGCGAACTCACCCATGATTCCGGCGTTGATCGTGGTGTCGTAGCCGCTGAAGACGTCGACATTGGGCTGGACCCTTCGGGCAAATTCCTCGAACGCCAGATGCTGGTATTGCATCTCGGTGGCGAACTTGGCTGCCTGGAACAACCGCTTGCCGTTCCATTCCGACGGCGCCAGCTTCCATTCTGCGAGGAAGGCCGGGCTGGCCTCGGCGGTGAGCGTGGTCTTGATCTGATCGACGATGCGATTGTGCTCACTGTGGAACACGTGATGGACGGAGCTCAGAGCGATGTTTTCGTTGCAACGACCGTCGCCGCATATGAAGTGGGCATCGAGCAGCTCGTTGTCGTAGGTGGTCGGGTCGAGGTCGTCACAGAACCCGATCAGCTGTGATCCGGGGGTGCCAACCGTGCACGGTCCGGTGTCGGCCAGACCCGAATCGGCAACCTTGGGTACGCCGGGGGAAGCCTCGCCCGGCGCTGCGTGGTGGGCAATGTCGACCAGCCATCCGTGGCCGGTGCGCACCACGTCGGCGGGAGTCGCCACTGGCGAGGCCGGGTCGCCTTCCACCAGGACGTCATCGATGGTCCCCGGATCGCCATCAGGTCCTTTGGTGATCATCTGCGGGAATCCGTTGGGACCCGGCAGGAAGTTTCCGTAGAGATCCGCGGCGGTCATCGGAACGTCGAGAACGTCGGTGTCCTGCAACTCGAACCCGAGGACCGTGAGCGCTTGCGCTTTGATGTCGGCCCATGTGGTGAGCCCGGTGCCGGGGGCTCCAACTGCGGGGTTGCCGGCGAGTAGTCGTCCAGTGTCGACGGGCGGGTTGTTCACGTATTCGCGCTGCCACACCTGCTGAGCAGGATCCGAGGTGTAGGTCTGGTTCTGGTCGACGAAGGGCGACGCCTCATTGACGGGTTCGAATCCGGGAACTCCGGCTTCGATGGCTCTCGACATCACCATGAACTCGAGCCCGGGGGGCACAGCGCCTTCGAGAATCAGGGGATCGTCGGGCTGCAACGGCATGAACACGGGCTCACCGGATTTGGTGGTGAGATCGAGTCCGTGATCGAAGAACTGGCCAAAGAAGGTGAACGCCGTGCTGAAGGGGCGCGAGATTCCGAGATCGGGCGCGACGTTCTCGATGTAGTAGGACTCACCGGCCAGTGGTTCGCATGGGGGCTGGTCGGCGGGCAACACGGTCGGCGTGCACGGCGGCAGTGGCGGCCCTGCTGTGAGCCCTGGCCCACCCGCGGCGGTGTTTGCTGACGGATTGCCCGCAGTCTGATCAGAGATCAGGTTCGAAATGATCCG
>CAZHMP010000148.1:0-4728 GCA_964533595.1 uncultured Acidimicrobiales bacterium
GGCGTGGGCATGATCGACGGAGCTCTCACCGGTCTCTGCGCCCGCAGCGTCGTGGTTCTCGATGAGGATGCCAAGGTGCTTTACACCGAACTCGTTCCGGAGATCGGACAAGAACCCGACTACGACTCGGCGCTGTCAGCCCTCGGCTGAAAATCGCCGGCTCACGACGCGTCGAGATTCTGCTTGGCACGTTCGAGCATGTGATCCACGGCCAGCCCCATCTCGTCGGTCTGAGTGGAGTCTTGGTCGCCCATGGCTCCAGCCGCGTAGCGAACCCGAACCCCTTCGGTGATACAGGCCAGCCGCCAGAGCTGGAACGACACATACCACGGTAGATCCGAGATGTCTCGGTCGCTTCGTGCTGCATATCGATCCACCATCTCGGCTGTGGACCCGAACCCGTCAACGCTGGTGGGCACGTCGGCAAGTCGACCGGTCGCGGTGGAGTCTGTTCCCCACCACATCGCCATCCCACCCAGGTCGGCCAACACATCGCCGAGGGTGCAAAGTTCCCAGTCGAGAACGGCAGCAACGCTGCCGTCATGGCCCATCATGCAGTTGTCGAGCCTGTAATCGCCGTGAACGATTCCGTATCCCTGCTGTGGTGGCATGCTTCGCGACAAGCGATCGTGAACTTCCCCGACCAACGGAATGGCGCGATCGGATCCTTCGTCGACCTGTCGCTTCCAGCGCCGTAGCTGTCGCGCGCAGTAGTCCTCGTGACGGCCGAGATCACCCAGACCGACGCTTTCAGGATCAAGGGCGTGCAGGTCGACGAGGGTGTCGACCAGAGATTGGGTCATCGCAGGCCGAAGTTCCGGAGCCACAGCAAGCCCGTCGTTGCGGTCGAAGATGATGGATCCCTCGACGAAACCCATGACATAGAACGGCGCGTCGTTCACCGAATCGTCCCGGCATATTCCTACAACCGGCGGCACGGGCACCGGGGTATCGGCAAGAGCCGAGATGATCCGATGCTCACGCCCCATGTCGTGGGCACTGGCGAGAACATGCCCCGTGGGAGGCCGGCGGAGGACGAAGCGTCGACCCGCTGAGTCGGTGACGGAGTAGGTGAGATTCGATGCGCCACCGGTGATCAACTCGAATGTGAGCGGGGGCGCGAGATCCGGTCGGGCATCGGTCAACCAATCCGTGACAGCTTCAGCGTTGATTCCTGTGGGTATCTCGGTCACAAAGACTCTCCGTTCGGGGACAGCAGCTCGAGTAGTCGCCAATCAGGCCGCTTGCCGTCACCAGCGGGGTCGATCGGTTGAATGCAAACGTGTGTGGCGCCGGCGTCGTAGTGCTCCCGGATGCGCCGGGCAATTGCGGCTTCATCCCCCCACGCCATCACGGCGTCGAGAAATCGCGGGTGTCGGTCGGCAATCTCGTCGTCGGTGAATCCCAAACGCCTCCAATTGTTTCGGTAATTCGGCAGGTCGATGTAGAACGACAGCTGTTTGCGCGCAGTGTCGTGGGCAACTTCGCGATCGGTTGTCAACACGCACTTCTGCTCGACGCACAGAAGTGGTTCGGGCCCCATCACCTCTCGGGCGGTGGCAGTGTGGTCTGGTGTCGTCCAGTAGGGGTGGGCCCCGGCCGTTTTCTCCGCGGCCAGCGCCAACATCTTTGGGCCGAGCGCAGCAAGGACTGTGAGAGGCGGATCTGGGGGATCAACTCCGCGGTAGGGCGACGACTCCATGGCATCAAGGTAGGTCGACATTGTGGTGAGAGGTTTGCCGTAGTCGAGACCGCGGAGCCCCTCAACAATTGGTACGTGCGACACGCCGAGGCCGAGAATGAAGCGGCCGGCAGACAGCTCGGCAAGACTCATCGCTCCCTGCTTCATCATCCCGGGGTGACGAACGTGGATGTTGGCGATTCCGGTGGCGACGACAAGATCGGATGTGGCCTGCAGAAGGATTGCCGCATTGACGAATGGGTCTCGACCGATTGTGTCGGGAATCCAAAGCGCCGAGTAGCCGAGCTGCTCCACCTTCGCGGCGAGGTCCCTCGATTCTTCTGCCGACAGTGCGTCGGTGAAGAACCACACGCCCAGCCTGGAAAGTCGATCATGCATACGACGTGCCATGTCAGCCCAACGAGCAGCGTTTGTGCAAACCGGCATACCAGTCGGCTCGGAAATCTCCTTCACCCCTGCCTCGCGGGACTTTCCACGATTGCTACGCGGTTCAGGCATGATGGGACCGTTCGATCAGGAGTGCTGATGCAAATAGCAGAATCTGTTCTCGACCTCGTTGGTGATACACCGATGGTCAAGCTGAGAAAGGTTGCCGAGGGACTTCCGTGTCCCGTGGTGGCCAAGGTTGAGATGGTCAATCCCGGCGGAAGCGTCAAGGACCGCCCGGCGATCGCCATGATCGACGCGGCTGAGCGTGATGGCTTGCTCAAGCCGGGGGGAACAATCGTCGAGCCGACATCCGGAAACACCGGCGTGGGGCTGGCGATCGTGGCCGCTCAGCGTGGCTACAAGTGCGTGTTCGTGATGACCGACAAGGTGTCGCCAGAAAAGGTCGACCTGCTCCGCGCCTACGGGGCCGAAGTTGTCGTTTGCTCGGTGGCGGTTCCTCCCGAGGATCCCGGCTCCTACTACTCGACGGCCGCTCGTCTGGTGAAGGAGATCCCGGGCTCCTACCAGCCGAGCCAATATCACAACCCGGTCAACCCGCAGTCGCACTACGACTTCACCGGGCCCGAAATCTGGAACCAGACCGATGGACGTGTCACTCATTTCGTCGCGGGTGCGGGTACCGGCGGCACGATCAGCGGCATTGGTCGTTATCTCAAGGAGCAGAATTCGGCGGTGCAGGTGATCGCGGCCGATCCCGAAGGCTCGGTGTACTCCGGCGGCAGCGGTCGTCCGTATCTGGTGGAGGGGGTTGGTGAGGATTTCTTCCCCACCAACTATCACCCCGATGTGATCGACCGCACCATCGCTGTGTCCGACCGGGACTCATTCCTCATGGCCCGACGGGTGAGCCAAGAGGAGGGCCTGCTCATCGGGGGATCGTGCGGCACAGCGGTGCAGGCGGCCTTGGATGTTGCCGCCGACTGCCGCCCCGACGATCTGGTCGTGGTTCTCCTGCCCGATTCCGGGCGCCTTTACCTCTCGAAGGTCTTCAACGATGACTGGATGGCCGGCTTCGGATTCCTTCGCAGCGACGGCCCGGTCGTGGCCGATGTGGTGGAGAGCCGTCGGGCCGAGGTCCCGGATCTTGTATATGTGCAGCCCGAAGATCCCGCCAGCCATGCCGTTGCTTTGATGCACGAGCACGGCGTGTCGCAGTTGCCGGTCGCCAAGGGTGAGATGCCGTTGGCTGCGGCCGAGGTGATGGGGTCGGTGAGCGAACTCAAGTTGATGGATCTGGCCTTCGGAGACCAGGCTCTTCTCGACACTCCAGTTGAGCAAATCATGAGCTCACACCTGCCCACTATCGGTGCTGGTCAGCCAGTGGCGATGGCCGTGGAGCTGCTTGACTCGAACTCGGCTTTGCTGGTGTTGGATGGCGGCCGACCCAGAGCAGTTGTTTCCAGCAGCGACGTACTGTCGTTCCTTTCGAAGGGTTCACAAAATGGCTGACGACGTTTTCATCGACGGTGACACTTGGGGATTCGAGACTCGAGCAATCCACGCCGGTCAACCGCACGACCCGGTGAGTGGTGCGGTTGTCGTGCCGATATCGCCTGCTACCACCTTCGCGCAAGAGGCGGTGGGGGTACACAGGGGATACGAGTACTCGCGCACCGGCAACCCGACTCGAGCCGCGCTCCAAGCTTGCTTGGCATCGTTGGAGGGCGCGTCGCACGGTCTGGCTTTCGCGTCGGGCATGTCGGCCGAAGACACGCTGTTGAGAACACTGTCGCCGGGCGATCACATAGTTCTGGGCAACGATGCCTACGGCGGCACCTTTCGGCTCATCTCAGCAGTGCTGGCGCCAATGGGTGTCAACTGGACGGCTGTCGATCTCACCGATCTCGATGCGCTGGATGCGGCGATCACCTCCACGACTCGCCTCATTTGGGCTGAGACTCCCACCAATCCTCTGCTCACCATCATCGACATCGCTGCCGTGGGGCAGATCGCCCACAAATCCGGGGCGCTCTTGGTGGTCGACAACACCTTTGCCACCCCCTACCTGCAGCAGCCGCTTTCGTTGGGTGCGGATGTGGTTGTGCACTCCACCACCAAGTACTGCGGCGGACACTCCGATGTGGTCGGCGGGTTCCTGGCTCTCAATGACGACGAACTGGCCGAGCGTCTCGCCTACCTGCAGAATGCGGTCGGCGCCGTGGGCAGCCCGTTCGACAACTACCTCACTCTGCGGGGGTTGAAGACCCTTCCCGTCCGAATGGATCGCCATTGCGATAATGCCGCGGCCGTTGTCGAGTTGCTGTTGTCCAACGGAAAAGTTTCCGAGGTCCTCTATCCGGGTCTTCCCGATCATCGAGGCCACGACGTGGCTGCAACGCAGATGTCGGGATTCGGCGGAATGGTGTCGTTCAGGCTCGCGGCGGGCCGGGACGCGGCGATGAGATTCGCGGCGTCCACCACGGTGTTTACCTTGGCTGAGTCTCTGGGCGCGGTCGAATCGTTGATCGAGCATCCAGGGGCCATGACTCACGCCTCGGCAGCCGGATCGCCGCTCGAAGTTCCCGACGATCTCATTCGGTTGAGCGTTGGAATCGAGTCGACTTCCGACATCGTTG
>CAZHMP010000149.1:0-4711 GCA_964533595.1 uncultured Acidimicrobiales bacterium
CGGACGTGAACCGCCCGTCGGATCACTACCCACTTGACGAGTCGCTGGGAGGGGGAATCTCTGCCCTGCCCGGCAATGGCAACGTCTTTCACTTCTACCCTCCCAGCCGTCATCCTGTGGATCTGATCGACGTGGAGAGTGTGTTCACCACGGTGCAGATCCGTCTCATCACAGCCGACACTGCCTTAGCGGTCGACTGTGAACAGGCTCGCTTCATCGCCAACGTCGGTACTGACGTGTACCTCAATCAGAGCGAACAGCCCGGAATCGCTCCGGCAATCGCCCAAGGTCGATTTCGTTACGTCACCAAGGATTGGCAGTGGTTCAACGTGATCGACGCACCCGACGGCAACAACGCCTCCTACCTTCGCTCGGATCCACCCCCGCTCAATCAGCAGTGAAAAGATTTCGGAGATTCTCTTCTCTTGTGGCCCAAAATGTCACACCCCCCTGTCATAATCGAACATATGTTCGTAGGAACAGCGACACTCGATCCTGAGAGCAAGACGGTCGACGCCGTTGATGGCGCGCCTGCTCTGGCCGGGGTCAGCGCGGCCATCGACAAAATGCTCAAAGCCGAATTCGGCGGGCTCGACGCCAAGTCGGCCGCGGCCTCAATCGCCGCTCTCGAGCGGGAATGTCGTCGCTTGCAATCCGCACAAGTCGAGTTGCTTGGCGAGATCGATTCCTCTGGGGTCTACTCAGCCGACGGGCACTTCTCAGCTCGGGTGATGATGCGACACCACGCTCAGCTATCCGGTACAGAGGCATCGAAACGCTTCGGGGTGTATCGGGCCCTGCAAGATCTCCCGAGCGTGGCCGAGGCCTACAGCGCCGGCTCAGTCGGCACCGACCAAGTCCGCCGTCTATCGCGGGTGTGGTCCAATCCGCGTGTGCGGAGCTTCATGTCTGCATGCGAGTCCGAGTTTCTTGTCGCGGCTAGTTCCATGGAGTTTCCGGATTTCGATTCATTCTGCGGCCAGTGGGAGCAGGCCATCGATGCCGACGGCGCTCACAAACAAGCCGAAAAGCGTTGGCAACGCCGCAACATCCATCCCACCCAAGATTTCAACGGCATGTGGAGCGTCGACGGCCGGATGATGTCACTCGACGGAGCTGAGTTCCACGAGATCCTCACCAGGCTCGCCGATGCCGAACGCCTCGCAGATATCGAAGCAGCCCAAGCCGAACACGGAGACGAATGGCGCCTCCATCTGCCGAGATCATCTGCTCAGCTTCGATACGACGCGTTCATGTCGCTGATTCGTAGGGGCGCAGTCGCCAGGCCCGGTGGTGGCCATGCCGAAATCGTCACCAACGTCGTGATCGACCAACAAAGCTTCGAAAGGCAGTTGGCGTTGTTGTGCGGCACCGAACCTGAGCCGACCGTCCCCGCTGAGATCGCCACCGCGATAATTGCCGGCACCCGATTCAGTCGCACCGCCGGCGGCACCTGGGTCAACCCGGCAGAGATCGTGGCCCGCGCTCTCACCAACCAGGTCCGGCGGGTGGTCATCAACTCATCCAGCGTTGTGATCGACGTTGGCCGCAGCCAACGGCTCTTCACCGGATCCCCTCGCCTAGCGGCGATGCTTCAAAACACCCGCTGCTACTGGCACGGCTGTTGGACCCCGGCCACAAAGTGCCAGGTCGACCACATCGTTCCGTTCCGCGAAGGTGGCGAGACCAACCCTCTCAACGGCCAACCGGCGTGCCGGGGCCACAACCTGGTCAAAGAACAGGGCTACCACGCCTGGCGAAACCGCGATGGCACATGGACCATCCAACGCCCCGACGGCGCCATCGTCCCCAATCACACCACCCAGTGGCATCAACCTCGGGCCGGGTGAGCCTCGTCTCGCGCACAAACGTTCACCCGAGAGCTGCCGTGACGATCTGGTCCTCGCTGACGAGGGCCAGATCAGCGGCCGCGCCCAGCGGAATGAAACAGTCGGCTGCCGAGACGCGGGTGATGGGTCCGCGGAAATCGTTGGCCACGAGTGCTGCCACCACGGCCTCCCCCACCCCGCCACTGTGTCGGGTCTCATCCACCACCAGCACCCGACCTGTCGCCTCGGCTTCGCGCACCAGGTCATCAACCGGCAGCGGGGCCAGCCAACGCAGATCGACCACCCTCCACCGCTCACCATGGTCGACCAACAGGCGCCTCTGGGCCCGTTGCGAGAGAAATGAACCATTGCCCCAGGTGAGAATGGTGCCGTCCGGGCCATCGCCGATCGTGCGTGCCGAACCGATCGGCACGTGCACCGAGTTCGGCGGCGCGGTCCAGCCACCGTCGCCTTGTTCGTGCAGATCGACGGTGTGGTACCGGGCGATCGGCTCGAGATACACACAAACCGATCCGTCGGCGTCGGCCGCTGCCGCGCAGGTGGCGAGCATGGCGCCGGCATCAACGGGGTGAGACGGCGACGCGATCACGATTCCAGGGATGTCTCTGAGCACCGCCACCGAGTTGTCGTTGTGGAAGTGGCCGCCGAATCCCTTCTGGTATCCATACGACGCCACTCGCACCACCATCGGGTTGCGGTATTGAGCCTGCGAGAAGAACGACAGCGTGGCCGCCTCACCGCGAAGCTGGTCCTCGGCATTGTGAAGGTAGGCCAGGTACTCGATCTCGGGGATGGGAAGAAACCCATCTACAGCCGAACCCAGGGCCAGGCCGAGGATCGACTGCTCATCGAGGATGGTGTCGAACACCCGTGTGGCTCCGTGCCGGTTTTGCAGACCACGGGTGACTCCGTAGACGCCACCCTTGGCCCCAACGTCCTCACCAAACACCAATGTCCGAGGGTGCTGGGTGAGAATCTGGTCGAGCGTGTGGTTGATGGTGCGAGCCAGAGTTAGTGGCTCGGCATCGGGGTCGGTTTCGGGAAAGATTTCTTCAGCGCGCTCTCGCACAACCGACACCCGACGGGGTGCCAAGGGAGCCGCGATCTCATCTATCGAGGCGAGCTCCGGCTCCGATCTCAGAGCAAGGGCAAACTCGCGGGCCTCCGATCGAAGGTCCAAGTACCACTCGGCTATCTCGCTCGGGCTGCACACACCATTTGCCACGGCCAGCGCGGCCGTGGCGGCGATCGGGTCCCTCGCCAGATCGCCACGAATGTCGTCGGGCGAACGGTAGGCAGTCTCCACATCGGTTCCGGCATGACCGAGATAACGAACGGTTCGCAGATGCAACAGACCCGGCTGCCCGGTGGTACGGATTTTGCTGACAAGTTGGACCGCGGCGTCGAGCACACCTGCGGGATCGTGGCCATCGGCGGCTAGATGCTCGATCGAAGGGTGACGAGAAGTAGCGGCCTCCACCCATCCACCGGGAGTGGGCACGCTTATCCCAAGCCCGTTGTCTTCACACACGAACAGGATCGGCACACGTTCGCCCCGATGCGCCGTGTTTGCCGCCCAGTTGAGGGCACCTTGAGTAGTCGAGTGATTCAGCGAGGCATCTCCGAAGCTGCAGACCACCACCGAATCGTCGGGCCATGGTCGATCGTGGACCGAACTTTCCCTCCCGAGACTCACTGCCAATCCCACGGCTCGAGGTAGGTGGGATGCGATGGTGGACGTCTGAGGGAGGATCGCCAGCGAATGATTCCCGAACACCTTGTGGCGGCCGCCGGATATCTGATCGGTGGTCAGAGCGAGCATTCCCCTGAGCACATCCCCGATCGGATCCTGGCCCGATACTTGACCGGACCGAGCGAAGTAGAACCCGCCGGACCGGTAGTGAAGCAGTGCCGGATCGGTGGGACGAAGAGCCAGTGCCACCGCGGCATTCGACTCGTGACCGGCCGACCCGATCGTGTAGTAGCCGATGCCGTGCTCGGTTCGCAGCCACCTGGCGGTGTGGTCGATCACCCGCGATCCGATCTGCGCCTCCAGGAGAGAGGCCACAGTGAGCGCATCATGATGGCCGGGCGCCGCCTGGCGATCAACCCCCCGACCTGAAGTGGACAACGCTTCCACGCGGTCGAGCAGCGCTACTTCCAGCGGGTCGAGATCATCGGGGCGCCGACTCGTCGATTGGGCACGATCCATGGACCGGACAATACCGCCACCTGCCTACTGAACTTGCGGCCAGCGGGCGCCTGTCAGTGTCGGACTTTGCGCTCCACCAGTCGCGCCCCTGTGCTCGCGGAGGCTCCGATCAGGACCAGCGCTGCGGCCGCCCACATGAGAGCAATCTCATTGAATCCCGTGAGTGCCAGTTGGTTTGGATTGTTGGTGCCTTGAGCGGCCGCTCCGTTGGCTGCCGTGTCCCCTAACACGGCAACCGTTGGAACGCCGTCAGCGATTGCGAGATTTGTAAACGGGTTGACGTACTGCCCGTCCGGATCGGTCATGGCGAAATGAAGATGGGGGCCGGTTGAGTTCCCGGAGTCGCCGACGAATCCGATCAGCTCACCCGCAGCAACCGACGTTCCCACTTCGAGGCCTTCGGCGAAGGCGTACTCCGGAGAGTTGGCGTTGTCAGAGGTGCCGGGAGTGTCGTTGTTGAGATGGATGTAGAGGTAACGCCAGCCGTCGTCATCGGTGAGGATGACCATGTTGCCCTCAGCGCCTTCATTGGAATTGACAATCTTGGTGACGACCGAATCGGTTGCGGCCACGAGCTCCGTCATTTTCGCAGCTGGAATGTCGATCCCCAGATGACGTCTGCCCGAATGGTCGTGCGAGTCGGACCAAT
>CAZHMP010000150.1:0-4675 GCA_964533595.1 uncultured Acidimicrobiales bacterium
ACGCTCCGATCGGCACGCGCCAGAATGCTCGATTCTGGGCACGGGTCTGGCGCCAGAGCAGCGCCAAAACTGGCATGTGGTTGCTCATGAGTGGCCACCTTCATCGTCGGCGATCAGCCCAAGGTAGGCGTCTTCGAGATCTCCCCTACTCACGCTGAGGCCCTCAAGTTCGAGCCCCCGCGCCACCGCCCATGATGTGAGATGAGCCAGATCTGCGGTCGGTGAGGGCGTGACAATCTCGATATCTCTGGAACGTCCGGTGACCTTCCCGGCCAGCGCATCAAGCAACTCGCTCAATGGGCTGTCGACCATCGGCAACCGGAAGGTGATCTTGGTGTCGCTTGACGCTGATTCACGCAACTCAGCCGGAGTTCCGACCGCCACGATCCGGCCGCTGTTCATCACCGCAACACGGTCGGAAAGGTGCTCGGCCTCGTCGAGGTAGTGGGTGGTGAGCACCACGGTTCGGCCCAGGCTTGTGAGGTTTTCGATGAGTTCCCAGCTCTTGCGGCGGGCCCCGGGGTCGAAACCGGTGGTCGGCTCGTCGAGAAAGATCAGATCGGGATCACCCACCAGCCCGAGTGCCAGATCGACCCGGCGCTGCTGCCCGCCGGACAGCGTGGAGACCCGATCGTCGGCCTTCTCGTCGAGCCCCACCAGTGAGATCACCTCATCGACCGGACGCCGCCGCGAATAAGCCGAGCGGTAAAGCTCGATGACCTCGCGCACCGAGAGCTCACGGTCGATACCCGATGATTGCAGAACGATTCCGAATCGGTCGCGCATGGCGCGGCCACCGGACGTCGGATCGAATCCCAACACCGAAACATCACCGGAGGATCGTGGCCGATGACCCTCGAGAATCTCGATCGTGGTGGTCTTGCCGGCACCGTTTGGGCCAAGAAACGTGAACACCTCACCTTCCTTGATCGAAAATGACACGCCGTCAACTGCACGCGTCGACCCATAGGTCTTCACGAGGTCCCGGACCTCGATCACTGCGTTCATGTTCAGCCGAGCGTGGGATTGAGTGTGTAGGTGCCCGTGACGGAAGCCGAGGCCAGCACGTGCCCCTCCATGGCGGCACGAAGCGAATCAAGATCGAACTCGCCCGCCAGCCCGAGCGACGCCACGTCGATGGCGCTCACGGAATAGATGTAATGGTGGAGGATCTCATCATTCGACGGCGGGCACGGCCCGTCGTAGCCACAGTAGGTGCCGCCCATCTCGGCGTCGCCCTCGAACCATGCGGTGTAGTCGTTGCGGCCTCGCACTCCGCCGCACGCTCCACCCTCGGCGGACTTGCCCTTGGCCACTATGCCGTCGGCGTCGGCACCCTCGTCGAGGCCGGAGCAAGCCGCAGGGATATCGGCCAGCAGCCAGTGTGTGAACTCCACGCGGGCCAGACTCGCCGGGACTGTTCGGCCCTCCACATTGACGTCGGTGCCCTCGGAGGGGCAATCGGGGTCTACGCAGGTGATCACGAACGATTGCGTGGCCTCTGGCGCCCCCGACCACGACACCGCCGGACTGCGATTGTCGCCCATCTCCGCCCCGGCACAGAAAGCGAACTTCGACGGAATCGGCTCTCCGTCGCTAATTCCGTCGATGCTGATTTCGAAACTCATGGCTGCTCCTTTGTCGACCCCCGCAATCTAATCACGCGCCGGGTCGCCGCAGGCTACGGAGCCGTCGCGAACGCGGAAGTATCGAGAATGGCTTCCACATAGGGTGCGGTGTCACCACTGGCGGTCACCGAAAACGACATCGACATGTCGCCGTTGTAGAACGAGCCGGACGCTGCCTCGCCTTGGCCTCCGTTGGCCGTGAATTCCGTGATCGCCACGCCCGTGGTTGCGAACGGTAAGGGCGAATCCGGCGGTATGGATCGCACGTCAGTGACGCCGTCGACCTGGCCGATGAGGCTCTCACGGCAACTCGTGTTGACTCCACCAAGTCGAAAGCCCGAGCCGCCCCGCGCCGCCGATTCGGAATCGTGCACTTGAAGCTGAACCTCAATGGTGGCTCCGTCACGTTCAAATGCGTATCGACTGTTCCCCAGAACGGACGCATCGTTGAGCATTTCCTGAGATGCCCAGCATTCTGGGACGTCGTTGAAAATATTTGGATCGACAACCGTGGGTTCGACGCTGGTGAACCCGACCAGATCCGACCGGATCGAAGCCCCGACCTCGTTCAGTCGATCAAATATTGCCGGGTCGACGGCATCACCCGGCGGGCCACCCGATCCTGAACCCTCGATCTTCACGATCGCGGGTGGCAACATCAATGGCTGACCGACTACGGGAAAGGCGTCAATGTTGAACGGACCGGACTGGCCGTAGTCGCCGGTGTGGCTGAAGGCGGTTGCACGCCAAGAGACGGCCGGGGCATCGGGACCTCCGCCAACTTCGCTCTGAGGAGCGATTATCGCCATCAGTGGTCCGCCGATCGCCACCCGAGCACCCGACATGATCGGGCTGAAGTCCGTAGCATCGGTCACCGAGAATTCGAGCCCACCCGGGCCGCCCTGCACTTGATACCAAGTATCAGTGTCATCAAATGTGTCGGAAGGGTATGCCCCGGTGGCTTTGTAGTTGTCGCCCGCATTGCCGTTCACGTCGGCCACGATCCCGTACTGATATCGAAGGTCGGACGGCCCTGCAGGTAGATCCCCACCAACCTCGACAGTGAATACAGTGAAAAGTCCACGGTCGAGCGGTTCGTAGTCGCACAGCACCGTGGGGCCGCAAGGGAACAGTTCGTCGAGCCCGGGACCTGATCCAATTTCGGGAGTCTGGTACCAGAACTGGCCAGTACGAATGATGTCGGTGTTGCCTCCTGAGATCACTTTCTTTATTCCGTCGCTGTGAAGGGATTCGTTGTTGACGGGAGCGTCGGTGAAAATCTTCAGCAACGCTTCCGATGCAGTCTCCTCGAAGCTGGGACCTGCCAGGACCGAAATGAAGTTGTCGAGAAACTCGCTTCCGGACCCGAGTGACACCACCGGACGGTTCTCGCGATCAGTTATTAGCCCCAGCATCTCGAGGACCTTTTCCTGGAGCTGTTTGCGCCTGGCCTCCACGAGCTGACCAATCGGAGCGCCGGCATCATCACGGTCGAGTTCCTCGAGTTGGGTCACGGCCGTCTCGCCGATCCGAGCGGTTCGTTCGCCGGCGGAGGATATGCCTTCCACAATTTCGCGAGCATCCGCGGGCGATATGGAGCCGTCGATGATCTGCGCTTCGAGTTCACCGAGGCTCGTGTTGGCGTTGGAGAGCATGCCGACCGCGGTGTATCCCAAATCGACGGCCGACGAGGCCGCCGCTGACTCAGCGTCGATCATGTCCATCGCCGCGATCGTGAAGTCCCGCATGGTTATGAGGAAATCGATAACCGCCGCAACCGGGCCGGCGAATTTGGCCACCCCTCGCGCCGCCATGGACCCGCCCATTCGGCCGGCAGCAGTTCCCACCACCTCGCCTGCGGCTTCCAGCACCGCCGTCTGAGTCTTCGACGCCACGATCGAATCGGCCTCGTCCTTCAGCAGCGACCCCACCTCGTCACCAACATTGACGGAGTTATCACCCGACCCCTGAGCGAGCGCGATGGGCATGATCCCGCCGCGGTCCGATCGCTGGGCGGCTGCCGGTGCCACCCCGCCGCCTGAGGCGACCAACCACACACCAAGTTGGGTTACAGCCACTTCCGGATCCTCGTCCTCGAAGATTCGCTCGATTCTTGACGCGCCCTCCTCAACGAGGATTGCACCGACCGTGGCCGGAACGAGCAGTAGCTCATTGGTTGCCGCCGCGGTTCTGGCTGCATCGAGAGTCTCGCCGTAGGTGGCGGGCGCCTCGTTGATGACGACGGGAAGGCCCGAGTCGGCCAGAGCGATGTCGACGAACTTGGTCGCGGCCATCGATGACGGCATCCAGAGTGATACCTCCGAGGTATTTGACCCAGAACCGGGGGCCTCGGTGGATCCCGATGCCGAAGTTGTGGCGGGAGCGGCGGCGGATCCGGCGTCGTCGCTCGAACTGCTGCAAGAAGCTGCCAACAGGGCCGTGATTGTCAAGATAACTGCAGTACGCCTCACGCAATGCTCCGATTCGGTGGGTCAATGAGCCGGAGTATCACCCCGCAAGCAGGTCACTCTAGGCGTTCGGACGAATCCGGACAAGCACCCCTAACATGGGTGACACTCGTCTCTTTCGGTGACCCACACAACGCCGCCAGACCGTGCATCATGTAGCGATGCAGCCGTTACCGGGGATGAGTGTCGTTGGCGAATATCCGAGTCGACTCGGCGCGGACCTCGCCACGGCACTGCTCCTCGAAGCCGGCTACGAGTCGACCGTGCTTGGCGACGCGGCCTACAGCATCGCTCCTCACCACATGGTTGAGCGCAGCTTCCGCGTGGCGGTTCGCACCGAGGTAGCCGACATTGCGGTGTCGCTGCTCACCGATGATCGACCGCCCGATACAGAGGCCGAGGAACTCGACTCAATCATTCACATGCATCGATTCGCCGACCGTCCCAAATGGATCAGATGGTCGACGATCGTACTGCTGACAGCTTTCGCCGGACCGACAATCCTGGTTGCCGCATGGTTGACACTCGACGCGATACAGGGTCTCTTTCCCTAAGCCCCGCGAACCGCCATTCCCAATC
>CAZHMP010000151.1:0-4561 GCA_964533595.1 uncultured Acidimicrobiales bacterium
CGCTCCGAGCTGACTACGCAGCTCTCCAAACCCCGATTTGATCTATAGGAGCGTCCTCGTTGAGATGCCTCAACATCGCCTTGTCGAGCTCGGCCTCGGCTAACAACCGTTTCAACACGGCGTTCTCAGACTCGAGTTCCTTCAACCGTTTCGCATCATCGGCTTTCATGCCGCCGTAGTCATTCAACCAGCGATGCCAAGAAGATTCCGCGATCCCGAACTCGCGGCACACCTCCTCGATCGTCATCCCGCCGGCCATCAACTTGTGACCCTCCGCGAGCTTGCGGATGATCTGCTCGGGCGTATGACGCCTGTGCTTCTTCGTCATGGGTTCATTGTCCTTCCTGCCACCTTCGACGGCAACGGACTCCCACAACAACTGGCTCAACTCAAGGGGCTCACCTCACGGTCGCTACCCGGCGACCTCGCGGCTCCGAGTCCGAATGGTGCCCTGAGTTGCGGACCAACAAAGTGCCGTGGCCACCCCCAACCAGCGCATTTCCGCGTGAAACGAAAACGCTGCCGAGGTGGCAACTGAGCATTCCCTTGTGAACCGGTCACCTGTTCGAGGGGAAGCCCACCAACCGACGTGACCAGTAAATGGGGGAGCTCAGGGCACAATCCATGGTTACTGACCCGCCACCCTACGATCGGCGCGCCCTACCCGCTGACTCACGACCGCCGCAGACGTGGCAGCCATCAGTACCGCAACATCGTTAAGAACATTGACGGTGATGCTCCATATAACTAGGCAGGCAAGTATCGACACCCCCACCAGATTTCGCGAGCGGCCGGCGAATGAGATCGCGATCATGAGTCCGACGGAGGTGGCTAAGCCGAGGATTCCAAGCTCTGATGCATATGTCAACAGATGACCGTAGTTGGCTCGTTTGTAACCACCAGAGATCGGACTGCCATACGCACCTGGGCCAGCACCCAGCAGTGAGATGCCATTGCTTCGTAGATAGGCGAAGCCACCAACCCTAGAGTATTGGCGATTCGCGAGGTAGTCGGCGATCGCCACCTGCTGCTCGCTATCATCGAGAAATAAAGTCGAGGTGGCCATCTGAATCGGCTCTGAGGCCTGCTTTGGAAGGGAGCCCCAGCTCCCATAGATGAGGATAATGATAACGCTCGCAGCTATCAATGTTCCGAGAAGTCTCGCGAGTCGAAGTCGCGCGAAGAAATGTATTGCAAATACTACGACCATACCGAGCACAGAAATCTCGGCCCTGATAACGATAATGGTTACAGAAAGGTAGAGCAGCCATATTGACTTCCAAACCGACTTATCACCACGATCAGATAATTCCAGAGCCAGAAGTATAGTTAAGAAGAATCCGACGGCATAGTCAGTCTTGGCAGCAAAAGTACCAAACCCTGCATCGACGAAGATAATCGAGCCCCGTAGTCCAGAAGGCCAGAAATCGTATGTGATCCACTGCATGATCACTACAGGAAGTTGGATCGCAGCAACCGGTCGTACGAGAGTGAGGTAAGATGCTTGGCTGCAGTTCGCCAGACCATTGATAGCGAATTGTGCAACGATCACCACAACTACCGGCGTTCGGAGCGCGACGATCGTAGCGGTCAGAGAAGTGTGACTTTGCAAGCCTGACAATGCGATCACAGCTGTGAGCAACATCGCCGGAACGAGAAGCCGACGCGAGTACCGATCGCTTCGAAACAAGATCGGCACCATTAGAACTGCGACGCCTACAAGTCGGAATCGCAGCCCAGATGCGACATCGATCAAGCCAGCGGCGAGAAATACGAGTACAAATGCTGTGGTATACGAGCGAGATGGACCAGGATATGTGGTGTTGAGGGGCTGCGAGCGAGGTCTGGTGAAGTTCCTGACGATTGAAACTATGTTCGCCAAGCGATATCAACCTCCCGGTCTGAGTACCCGACATCCGTCAGAATCACAGGCTGCGGGCGCGGCCCAGTGTGGTATAGAGCCCGAGAGCGATACGTCTTGGGATTCGGCCACAGGCACGATGTTCGGCTAATTCTAGAGGAAGTGTAACCCGGACCTTCATAGGGCTGGGTGGGTTGTGTGAGGGGGTCCCGGTTAGTAATCCAGCTTGGCGTCTACGGGTCTGCGGAAGCCCTGAGCCTACGTACGATCGCCAGCGTCAGGGAGGTGTGAGATCTGGAGCACAGATCGGTGGTATTGCTGCCACCAAATTGGTATGGATATTACTCCCGCGGCGCTGAGGCCGAAAGCGGCACCAATTGCCCCCGAGATAATTGCGCCACCGCCGCCCAACAGGAGGACGATCGGTGATAGCAGAAGACGAACCCGGAATGCTCGTCTTGCGTCGCCGAGTGCCTTGAGGCCAAGACGGGGACCTGATGTGGCGGCGCTAGCGACAGTACCGGCCGCCACGACGATGACTAAGTCTGAAGTCTCCTTCCAGGAATCGCCCATCAGCATCTCTCCGACTCTCGTTGGTATGAAAATGATCATCAAGACCCAACTCAACGAAACTGCCACCAAGGTGGTCGATGTAGCCACCACCGTCCTCGACATGGAATGCAGTGATCTACCCGCTCGCCTGACCATTGTCGGCACTAGTTGCATGCCTGCCCCGAAGAAGATGACATTCAGCGGTCCCATCAACACATGCGCGCCCCGAAAGCCCGCCGTTTCCGTGAGCCCCTGCCGAGCAGCGACCCCGAAGGTCAATGCATAGGTCACACCTGTTGTGAGAAGGAACTCGCCGCTGTAGGGCCACCCGAGTTGAGCATGCGACGACCACCAGGTTCGGATGCTCAGCGACGGGAAGGCCGAAATCTGGATGGAACCCGCCGCTGCTGCTACCGAGGCTCCCGCAGCCCACACAGCAATTCCCGCCCACGCTGACAGTGAGGATTCCAAGATCGCGAACAGCCCAACCATCGTGGTCATCCAAATGGCATCGTTTATGGCGGCTGCGCGTGACCGCCCCGTCATCACCAGCGCGAATCTCCAGAGGTCCTGCAGCATCAGGCCCGGCAAGAGCAACGCAAGAGCCAGAAGAACCCCCCGCACTTGGCCTCCAATCACTAAACCTGCAGCACCGGATATCAAGCCAACGCCCACGCCAATTGCCAGACTGGCCCCGGCGCTCGAGCGAATTGCCCCCTGCTGCTGAGCTCCACGGGCGGCGGAAAACCGGATCTGTAGGGGCTCGCTGCTCCACGCCCGCGAGATGCCGAGCGCGATCAAATACACTGCAAACCCGACGGCGAACGCTCCGAACTCGGACGCGGTAAGAGCCCTCGCGGCGAGGACCGACCCGCCGAAATTTGTTGCGCTCGACAACCCCTGATCGATTAGGCCCCAGCCGAAGTTCCGGGTCTCGCGACCCCGTTTGGTCACGATCGTTGTGCCGGTGATCGGATCATTGAGATTCGGGTGAGGACGCGAACCTCGTGTCGATGTGCCATTGCCGTTCAGTCACCCCTGGCTGGTTCTGCGTGATCAGATCGTAGGCGCCGACCGCGGAAGTTCCGGTGAACTGCATCGCAACCGTAGACTCTCCCTCGGGTGCGACGTCGACATAGGTGGAATACGTTCTCAGATTCTGCTCCGAGCCGAGGAACATGTCGCGCTGCTCGCCGTCGACGGTGAAGTCGTTCATCGGAACTGACGAGAAGACTGTGAGGAATAGCCGGTTGGTGCCAACTGGCTCACCAACTTGATTGCCAATGATGTAGAGCGGCAGGCCCTCAGCGGGCGCATTGTTGCGGAGATCAATGGTCAACCCGCCGACGATATTGCCGGAATTATCCGTGACAGCGTCGACGCTGTAGTCGCGCTCCAGGAACGAATCGATCTTGTTGCCGCCGGCGTTGTTGACCGTGACCGCAAGCGCCAGAGCGGTTCCTCTGTCGGTCAGCAGACCTCCATCGGCATGGGCGTCCTCCAACAGGGCCTGCTCGTCGGGATCGCGCGCCCACATCATGACATTGCGGCTCCGCACCAGCGGAGCGAATGCCTGGCCGAGCTCCACCGGATCGGGCGGTGAACCCTGCAGCAGGAGATTGACTGTCTCGCCGGCGACTCTCTCCAGCATGTCGGTGCGAGCCCCGCGATCGGTGATGGAGTATTGGTCGACCAATAGAAAATCGGCCGTATTCTCACCAGTCAACGGCTCCCCGACGCCTTCGAGTTCCAGCGGTCCGACGAATCCGATCAGCGTCTGCAACGCAAACACATCCAAGTTGATCACCCCGTCGATCTGCCGCCCTCCGCTGCGGGGATACAGCTCCGCTACTACCTGAGACGTCGACGGAAAGTCGGGTGACATCGTGATGTTGCCCCAGGCCGATGGATCAAACACCTCATCTGGACCGGATCGGAAACCGAACGCGCCGTAGCTGTTGAGCCAGTCCTCTGGACCGCTGATCACGATGTCGGACTCTGATGAAAAGGTGAGGTCCTCGTCGCTGCCGAAAGCGGACATTTCGATGTGGCCATCGTCAAGCGTCAGTTCGGCGTAGTTGCCCATGAAACCCCCCTGGCCCCGCGCCTCGGCCTCGGTGGTGAACATCACGAAATAGACGCGCCCCC
>CAZHMP010000152.1:0-4557 GCA_964533595.1 uncultured Acidimicrobiales bacterium
CCGGATGGGTCGTGTCGCTGCTCGAGCGATGTTCGACGGGCCCTTTCACGGTGCCCGAATTCTAGCAGCCGACAACCGCTTATCCGCGGTTGTCGACCCTCACGCGAATGTCGCTTATGCGTGTTGTTTCAGTGATCTCCGCCAGCCTCGCGACAACCTCGCCATGCAGCCATTTCAGCTCTGCAGCCCATGCCGGATCATCGACCGAAACCACCACTACCTCCCCGTCGATTGCCGTTGGTCGGGAGTGGGCTGCCATGTCGTCTCCGACGATTTCGGGCCACCTGCCGAAAACAGCCGACAAGACATCGGTGGAGGGAGCCCTCATGGTGCCGAGCAGATGGTCGAGGGCTGCTGAAATGGTCTTCGGCTGCGTCTTGGATGGTCTAAATGTCATGTCTCGACAGTGATTCTGCCACCATCCACCCGCAACACGTGATCCGGCAACGAACCCTTGGGAAGTCCGGAAGCCGCTGTGAGCAGTCTCTGAGCCTCTGGGAGGGCTTCGAGGAGAGCACCCGCCCTGCCAGGGTCGAGCTCGGAGAAGACATCGTCGAGGAGCAACACGGGCTTCCATCCGGCCTCTCTCACCACCGCGTCGACCGCCAGTCTCATGGCCAGAGCCATCGACCGCTGCTCACCTTGTGAAGCGTGGGTTCGGGCGGGCACGCCACCAATGCCGAACTCGACTTCATCGCGGTGTGGACCAATGGTCGACACTCCCCTCCTCACATCGATCTCGCGCGACCCTGCCAGTGCGTCTCCAAGAGCCCCCTGCCAGCTCGAAGCATAGTTGGCTGTCACAAGCGCGGACTCCCTGGCGACGCTGTCGTATGAGGCCGACAGGCGGGGGGCGATCTCGTGGAGCAACTCCAAACGAGCGTTTCGCAAGGCATCGCCTATGTCGGCCAACTTCGAATCCCAAACATCGAGTGTAAATTCGGCATCGGCATCCAGGCGGCCTCCAGCCGATCTCAGGAGGGCGTTCCGCTGTTTCAGGACCCGCTCGAGGTCCGACCTGAGGGAGTCGTGTCGAGGTTGTCGGCCGACGAGGGCATCGTCGAGCCAACGACGACGCAGTGCCGGCCCACCCTTCACCAGCGAAAGGTCGTCCGGTGAGAATACAGTCACCCGAATCACACCGAGAAGATCTCTCGATCGCTGTAGTCGCTGACGATTCACCTGGATTCGGTTGCGGCCAATTCGTGGGATCTCGGCTTCGATCAATTGCGAGCGACCGTCATCGGATTCGATGGACGCCCGAAGCACCGCTGAGTCTGCCCCCACCGAAATCAGTGCGTCGTCGGGAGCACCTCTGAAACTTCCGATTCCGGCCAGCCAGCCGATGGCCTCGATCAGGTTGGACTTTCCCTGTCCGTTCTCGCCCAGAATTGCGGTGAGTCCATCGAACAACTCGATCTCGGTGGACCGATGGTTGCGAAAGTCCGTGAGTTGGAGTGTGCGGACAATCAATTGGTGAGACCGGTCAACTCACCCGAACCGGCATGAGCAGGTAGAGAAAGTCCTTGTCTTCGACGGAACGGAGCAGGGCCGGCTTCAATTCGTCGACAGTCTCGAGGGTGACCTCATCGCCGGGCGCGACCTCAATGCCGTCGATCAGGTATTCGGGATTGAACGCCACAGTGAGATCTTCGCCTTGGTAACCGGCTTGCATCGACTCATGGGCCTGACCGACATCTTGGGTGACGGCGACCAACTCGAGGCTGTCTGCCGACATCGAAAGCCTGATGGGGGTGGATTCCTGAGCCATCAGACGCACACGTTTGACCGCATCGAGCAGCGCACCACGATCGATGGTGAGCCTGTTGGGGTGATTCGTGGGAATCAAACCTCGGTAATTTGGGAATTCGCCCTCGATCAACCTGGTGGTGACCGACACGTTTCCCACCTCGAAACTCGCCTCCTGTTGACCCAGGCGCAGAGTGAGCTCCTCGCTTTCGCCGATCAGCCGACTCAATTCGAGCAACGACTTGCTCGGAACCAGGACCTTCTGGCCGTCGCCGAGGATCGAGGTGCCCGCAAGGTCGCATACCGAGAGTCGGTAGGAGTCGGTGGACACCAAACGCAAAGCATCGGCCTCCGAGGTCATGAGTACGCCGGTGAGAATCGGTCGGGCGTCGTCGGACGATGCCGACTTGACGACCTGCTGGAGAGCATCTCGGAACGCCGCACCCTGAAGAGTGACCGCATCGCCTTCGGGCACCGACAATTCCGGGAAGTCGTCGGCGGGAATCGTGCGAATCGCGAACTCCGACGGCGCCGACAGAATGCCCAGCTCATCGCCGTCCATCGAGATCTCGACCGCTCCGGGCCGCAACGATCGGACGATATCGGTGACCAATTTGGCCGGAACCACGGCCACGCCGTCTTCGGCGCCGGCCACGGTGGTCTTCACGGTGATCGTGAGATCGAGATCGCTACCGGTGACGGTCAGAAGATCTCCTGAGAGAACCATGTGGACTCCCGAGAGAACGGGCAGTACACCTCCCCTTGTACTCACGGCTCGGCCCGCGGAGACAAGTGCGTTTTGCAAGATGTCTCTTTCGCAGCGGAACTTGATTCCCATTTGCTGTTACTTCTTCCGGTTGTTTTAGATTCATCCAATAGGAGTTGATAGGTCCTGTGGATTGTGGATCATGGCAAGTCTGGCTTGCAATTACAACGATTCTGTATCCCCAGGATGTGCAGGTGTTAACACAGGTTGGGCGACCGATCGGTGGCCGCGGTGGATGTAGGGCAAGTTGTCCGTGTGGCATCCACCGGTGGGCAGCAGGCTGTCCACAACAACGTCTACAGGGACATGCGCTGGTTTCGAGGTCATGATCGGTGGTTGAGCCGGTGCTGGAGCTCGGTTACCTTGTCGAAAATCTTCTGACGCTCACCCATTCGGGCCTCGATCTTGCGAACGGCGTGCATCACCGTGGTGTGATCGCGATTACCGAAGGCCTTCCCTATCTCGGGGTACGACAGATCTGTGCTGTTGCGGGTTACATACATGGCAACCTGCCTGGCATCCACGAGGGGTCGCTGACGGCTACCGCTGGTGAGCTGGTCCACGGTGAAGCCGAACATCTCGGCCGTGAGCTCGATGATCCAAGCTGCGGTCACCGGAGGTTTCGCCGACTGGCTGATTAGATCTGCGAGCACCATCGAGGCCAAATCAACTGTTAGCGGCTGGTGGGTGAGGTTGGCGTAGGCGGTGACCTTGATCAATGCACCTTCGAGTTCACGGATAGAGGCTGTGATGTTCTCGGCTATGAACGCGAAAACGCCGCTGGGAATCTCGAGAGTGTGCGATCCGGCCTTCTTGCGGAGGATTGCCAGGCGGGTTTCAAGGTCTGGTGGTTGGATGTCGGTGATCAGGCCCCATTTGAAACGACTGCGAAGTCGATCCTCGAGCGTGGGGATCGCATCTGGCGGGCGGTCCGACGACAAGACGATCTGTTTGTTGTTCTGGTGCAACTCGTTGAAGGTGTGGAAGAACTCCTCCTGGAGACCGTCCTTGCCCTCCATGAATTGGATGTCGTCGACCAACAAAACATCGTTTTCGCGGTAGCGACGCTTGAACTCGGGGAGATTGTTGGTGCGGATCGCCTCGACGAACTCGTTGAGGAAGGTCTCCGTGGAGACGTACCTGACCCGGGCATCCGGGTAGTGATGGGCAACGTAATGGGCGATGCCTCTGAGAAGGTGGGTCTTGCCCAGCCCCGAATCGCCGTAGATGAAGAGCGGGTTGTAGCTCATCGCCGGGGTCTCGGCCACTGCCAGAGCGGCCGCGTGGGCAAAACGATTAGACGGGCCGATCACGAAATGCTCGAAAGTGAATTTCTCGTCGATGCTGTCGCGATTCAACCCGTTGACGAGATTGACTCGGTCAGCGCCGGTGACTGTCAGGTCGGGCGCTGGCACGTCGAACGCCACATCATCCCAGTCAGTTTCGATTTCGACCCTGACATTGCAGGGGTTGTCGGATTCGTCGATCGCGTCTTGTACGAGGCCGAGGTAACGACCTTCGATGCGCTCCTTTTGCAATCCGTTTGGCACGACCAGCACTAGGTCACCCTCGTCGAAGGCGACGGCACGTGCTCCACTGAAGGTGGTTTTCCATACGGCGTCGCTCACCTGGGCCCGTATCGACTCTGAGCAATTGCCCCAAAGTCGATTGGCGTCTTCTGTTTCTCCCACTCGACTCCTCGATCCATTTCTGTATCCACAAGACTGTCCACAGGTGTGGACCAGTCACTGCGACTTATTCGAACTTGTACCGGCTCAAAGTGACGAATCTCGGATCTTGTCACTTTTGCCGGTGGAGAGGCGAACGTAGCAGTGCTGTGGAAAGCCGCAACTTGAGAATTTGCTGAGCCCTTAATTCCCTGTTCAAGGGAGCTTTTAATATTTGTAATTACATGGATGTAAGATCCATTACACAGTTGTCGTTCTCAGGGCGATCTTCTACGCGCCGGCCACACGATCGACCGGCGAGTAGCATTGCATTGCGCCGATTGGTTGTTGACGTGTGGATACGACCCTACTGTT
>CAZHMP010000153.1:0-4529 GCA_964533595.1 uncultured Acidimicrobiales bacterium
GTGGCCTGGTCGCCATGGAGCATTTCGCCCTCGAGGGGTATCACATCGCTGTCTATGAAAGCGTTGACCATGTCGAGGATGGTCTGCATCTTCTCCGACACTTCGAAATCCATTGGAACCCCTTGGCGGTCGTCGGTGAACGAGGTCGATCACGCGGCGACCATTCAAGTGGAAATCGTTACCGATGCAGTAATCGGCGGGTCGCCCTCAGGAGACCGAGGTGATGTCCGCGAACGCTTCCTCGATGCACTCACGGAAATCGGCCGGGTCGTCGATGGCTATTGGATCGACGAAAATCCCGACGTCGAGGACCCCGTTGTAGGAAAGCGTGGTGATATTGGCCGCCGTGCCGGCCACCGGGCCCATCGCATAATTGTGAAGGACCTTCGCCCCGCTCACATAGAGCGGCATGGGCGCACCGCGAAGGTTGGAGGTGGCGAAGTCGATGTGCGCGGCCTGGCTTCGAACAGTTTGGGTGACGACCGATGTCGGCAGGAGGTTGACGACCCCGGACAATGCCGTGATCCCTCCCGTTTCCAAGGCGGCAGACTTCGCCGCTTGAATTCTTGATCTGACATCGGCAACGCGATCAACAATCGACATCGAGGCTCCGGGTATTTGCACAGGCACCGGAGTGAATGAATTGCCACCGGCTGCCTTGTCGGTGCGAGTGCTCAACACGAAGCTGGTGTTGAACGCATCTACCTCGACTCCACGCTTGGTGTGGTAGCGGCGCGCGCCCTCGACGAGGCCGGACACGTACACGTCGTTGACCGTTGCATCGTGGCGCTTGGCCGCTGACTTCACATCTTGAAGGCCCAACGTGAACGTCTCGAGGTGGCGCCGTCTTGAACGCTCAGCCCAGAGCGGCGAACCGCCGGCCACATCGTTCGAGCCTCCGGTCAGTTGCGAGATCGTGGATTGGGCAAGATGCACCGCACCAGCGGCGCTGTCTTTGGCGCGGCGCGGATCGGCCGGCCACATGGCCGCCTCGCCGGCGATGCGGCGAATCACTCCAGCCTGCCGACGAATGAGATGTGTCATCGTGCGCGAGGCGGTGTCTGCCAGCGCCGCGGCCGGATTGCGTTCCGCTTCATCGTCATTGTCGATTTCGGCGGCGATGATCGACTCAAGGCTCACCTCCGGTGGAAGATCCGAGTTGCGGTCCAGCTCCTGGAACATTTCGGCCATCCGAAGTTGTCCCATGCCATCGGCAACCGTGTGGTGAATGATCGACCACAACGCTCCGGCTCCGTCGGCGAGGCCACTGACAAGGACGAATCGCCAGAGCGGCCGAGTGCGGTCGAGAGGATCCTCATAAAGTTGCGCCGCCAGATCGAGAAGTTGGCGGGTCGTGCCTGGTTCGGCCAGTCGGATCTCACGAATGTGATAGTCGAGGTCGAATTCCGGATCAGGAATCCACGAGGGAGGGGAGAGCCGCCCGAGGCCGGGGGCGACTTTGTCCCGTAGGCGGGGGATTTCGGAGATGGCGAAGCGAATGCGACGCTTGAACTGGACGACGTCGACGGGTTTGTCGAGCAACACGAGCGCGGCACCGCTCGGGTTGAGCCAGGGATCCTTTTCGATGTTCCACATGAGCGCTTCGTGATCGGACATTCGTTGTTCGAAGCGCATCGGCCGCCTGTTGGAGCTCATGAGTCGGTTCCCGGTCGTCTTGTTGCCTCGGCGGTGGGATCACCGGAGTAACCCGAAGGGTAGGTGAGGGCGAGTTCCTCGGGGCTGGGTGAGTGGTGGCGTCGAGCTTCGTCAGGAAGAAGTTCAACGATCGCCGACATGATGGCGGCGGTGTCGGAGTCGGGATCGTCGTACTCGAGCGCGACGGGATGGCCGACGGTGACCGAAACGAGTGGCCGGTCGGTGAGGTCCAGACGTGGCATCCGGGCGCTGCGCGGCCACACTTTTTCGGTGCCCCACAGCCCGACGGGGATGACAGGTGCCTTGGTCATGGCGGCCAGACGGGCCGCACCCCACCTGCCCTTCAGCTCGGGGTCGAAGAACGCCGGTCCCCGTGGAATTGTTCCTTGCGGTGCGAGCATCAGCATCTCGCCGCCCTCCAAAGCCTTGGCTGCATGTTTTAGGGGCTCGTCTGACCCACTGGCTCTCTCCACCCGTATCCCACCCAGCCATCGAGCAAGATTGCCGACAATCGGAACGTCGAACACTTCCTTCTTGCCCAAGCCTCTCACGCTGCGTCCGACGCGAGCGGCGAGCAGGGCCAAGGCGCTCGGGTCGAAGTAGCTGCGATGATTGAAGACGAGAATTGCCGGACCCATGGACGGGACGTTCTCGATGTCGCTGAATTCGAATCGGGCCATCGGGGCCACAATTTCGGGCCTCAGCAACGGACGCGTCCATTCTTGAAGTTCTCGGCCCGCGATCTTTGCAACCCCCTCAGGCACATCAAGGTGACGCACCGGCCAGCCCTTGAGAGCTGCGAGCGCCCGCAACTGAGGGTCGGGGTTGACGGCCACCGGGTGGCGCACCGCGTCGAGCAGCGGAGCGTCGAAGTAGCTGTCCGAGTAGGCGTAGCTCGTGCGCAGGGAAACCGAATTCGATGACGCCCAATCTTGTACCGCATCCAGCTTGGCCGGCCCCCACACGAAATCACCGTCGAACTCGCCGGTGAATTCACCGTTGTCGCGTCGCCACCGAGTGGCCACCACGTCGTCGAATCCGAGCCGATCGGCCAGCGGTCGCACGAAGGGCTCCGGAGAGGTTGTGGCCAGCACCAG
Organism: uncultured Acidimicrobiales bacterium; assembly: GCA_964533595.1. Taxonomy (GTDB): domain Bacteria; phylum Actinomycetota; class Acidimicrobiia; order Acidimicrobiales; family Aldehydirespiratoraceae; genus SZUA-87. The sequence continues at coordinate 2,754 of CAZHMP010000153.1, forward strand.
GAGTCGTCCAGCCTTGCGGTGCTCCTCGATCAGCTGAGGCGCAAACGGTTGGATCATCTCGGCAAGTTCTTCCGCTGCTGATCTCATGGCAACCGCGACAGCTTCCACGTTCCAACCCCTGGCGGCGCGGCCGCTCAATCTGGCGGGTTGCATCATGAACCAGTTCTCGCCGAAAGTTTCGTAGAACCGCATGAAGGCGCCGGCGAAGGGGATGTCGGTGCTCGATGCGATACCCGCCTCGGCCAAATGGCGTTGGAACACAACCGCAGACGAGCCTGAGATCAGGGTGCGATCAAGGTCGAAGATTGCTGCTGAGGGCATGACGATCACTCGCTTCCGGATGACATCCGATTGGCACCCACGAAGCGTATGCCACGATGTCGTGGAGTGGTTGTGGAATCAGCGAGCACTTTCCCAAGCTCGTCGAAGCTTGTCATTGGATCCGCGGGCATCCGCGATGATGTGGTTGATCACTGCGGTGAGAGCACTCGACTCGACGAACTTGATCCCGTAGAGAACACGATCGCCGGATTTCTCCACGTGGGCATGTCGAATCTCGACCGTGCCTCGGCGCCCTGCGCCCATCTCAATGGTGACGATGTCTCCGGGTTTCCGATCCGATGGAAGAGCGACTTCAACCAAAGCCCCCTCGAGTGAGAGATTCAGAAGTCGAGCGGTGCTGGAGGTCTCCTTGGAGCGGCCGAGAAGTTTCCGTGCGGCACGAACGTCCCAAGTTATGTGAATGTCGACGTCGATCTTGTGACGCGTCAGGAGTCTGTCCATTCCGGACTCATTCGGACTCATAACACCCGATCGGCACTCGTTCCGACGAATTGAGGACTTCATTCGGCAGATTCGGCGTGCACAATCGATCGATGGCGTCATGTATTGTCTGGCGATCCGAACCAAGTGAGGTGGCAGTGACAATCATCCACAAGAGCCCGTTGCCAGAAGTGGACATTCCCGAGGTGCCAATCACCGGCTTCGTTTTGCGCATGGCCGAAGAGTTGGCGGACAGGGTTGCGATGACCGACGGCGCCGACTCGACCTACACCTTTGCCGAACTCGACGAAGCGATTCACAGATTTGCCGGCGGGCTGCAGTCACGCGGGTTCGGACCCGGTAGCACCCTCGCCATCATGGCGCCCAACATGCCGGAATACGCGGTGGTGTTCCACGGCGCAGCCGTGGCCGGTGGTACCGCTACCACGATCAACCCCACCTACGGTGCCGACGAGGTTCGATTCCAACTGGACGACGCAGGCGCCACGCTCTTGTTCACCGTTCCGATGTTCCTCGACACGGCACGAGCCGCTGCTGAAGGAAGCAAAATCACCGACGTTGTGGTCATGGCCGGGAGCAGCGACTGCGACACTCTCGACAACTGGTTGGGGGAGCGAATCGAACAGGTTCCGGTCGACGTTTTCGACGACGTCATGGTTCTGCCGTATTCGTCCGGCACCACCGGCATGCCTAAGGGTGTGATGCTCACCCACAACAATCTCGTGGCCAATGTTTGCCAGACGAAGCATGCCTTGGTGTATTCCGACGACGAAATCGCGCTCGCCGCTCTGCCGTTCTTTCACATCTACGGCATGCAGGTGCTGATGAACGCACTCTTGGCCAACGGCGTCACCATCGTCACCATGCCGCGGTTCGACATGGAACAGGCGCTCGATCTGATCGAGAGGTTTGGCATCACCCGATTCTTTGCCGTGCCGCCGATGGTGCTGGGTCTGGCCCGGTCACCGCTGGTTGACGACCACGACTTGTCCA
>CAZHMP010000154.1:0-4514 GCA_964533595.1 uncultured Acidimicrobiales bacterium
AACTCGGAGTTGGTGTGGTCACCGCCTCAACCCTGCAACTCGCGTTGGGCACCTCACTCCTGGTGCTCGGACTCGGATTCGTGCTCGGACTGACCGGGGTCGCACTCGTGTGGGCATCCAAGGGAAAGGAGAAGATCGAGGTGCCAGACACGGTGCCCGAAGCGCTTACCAAGGAGAAGATAGTTCCCCAACCGGTCGGCTGATCAGCAACCGGTAACCAAATCAGAAAAACCATCGGGTCCCTCCGAAAGGAGGGACCCGAGTCGCGAAAGGTCCGAACTCACCGCTCGTGTTCATTCCCAGTGGTTGGAGTCAGCTCGGCGGGATCCAGCAACGACAGAAGCGCCGTGCGATCGGTCAGTTCGATCTTGCGATATCGCAAATCGATGAGGCCACCATTTTCCAGGCTCTTCAGAACTCTCTGGGCGCTGGAGCGTTGCACGCCGAGCATCTCCGCCAATTGGCCCTGCGTGATATGGACAATGCCCTCGTCATCGCACTCTCGCAGAAGTATTGACGCCAACTGCGATTCAAGACCCCCGGCCAGAAGATCGACCAGTCGCCCCTGGAGGCCGGCGGTTCGTTCAGCCAACGAAACGAACCATCGCCGCGCCACCAACGGCTTGGTCTGCAACAAACGGATCAGCGAGTCAACGTCGAACGACAGGATCGTGGAGTCCTCGATCGCTCTGGCGTCGAATGGCTCACTCTCACCGAGAAACGCCGGCACATCACCGAACACATCGCCGGGCCGCAAGATCTGAAGCGTGACCCTCCGACTGCCAAGCTCACGTGAGAGCTCCACCCGGCCCGTGTGGACCACATGAATCTTGGCGGCGCGATCGCCGCGTTTGAACACGAACATCCCGCCGGCCAGCGAAGTCTCGCCGAGCTCTGATACCAGCTGCTCGACATCGCCCTCACGCAGCGGCGCGTCGCGCCCCCGGCTCAGACAACACGCGATCCAAGGCGCGTAGCGGGAAAGTAGATCAGCCACACGTCCACATTAGGTCCGCATTCGATGGTGCGCCGCTTCTCGGGACGGCACACCCACGGAATTGCCGTCCGTTGCAAATTGCAACAGATGCGGGATTTGCGGCATCCAAAGGCATCTGAAGCAGTTTCAGCACGTACATCGACAAACAAACGAGTGCCAGGAGGAATCAAATGGCAGGAAACAAAAAGGGAGCGTCGAACGACAGTTCGTTGTTTGTACCGCTCGCCGTTACAGCGGTAGGGGTGATGACGGTCATGGCCGCATTCATCGCCCTCATCGTCGCAGGAATCAACGCAGGTGACTTCTTCGGTGGAGGAACCATCGCCGATCAAGGCGTCTGGCGGGCCACCGTGGCTTGGGCCAACCCGCTCGCACTGGTCGGCATGGCAGTCCTGTTCGGGGGGAGCGTAATTCTCGCCCTCAACAACATTTTCGGCCACATCCGTTATCGCCGTGACTCCATGGCCAACGGAATCCCCGTGATTCTCGCAAGGCGCCAGTCGTCATGACCGCAACACACGAGCAAACAACCAACCCAACTTCATCCGATTCGAATACAGCTCCAAGGGGGGCAACCGTGACCACCAAAATCAAAAACACAATTCCCTACAAGGGCGACGACCTTCCCCAAACCATGGCCAAGAACATGGCATGGCCGATGCTCGGCATGGGCTCCATGTCGGTCGTTGTCGGTTTCATCATCGGCATCATCGGCGGCACCAACTTCGGTGACGCTTTCTCACCAAGTGGCGTCGCATCCGACCTGAGCACTGGCCAAACTCTCGGCCAGCTGTCCGGAGCATTCGTATTCCTCGGAATGGGCATGATCCTCGGCGCCATCACCATGACGCTGGTCAACATTGTTCGCACCTTGCGTGACGCCGGCCGCGATGTTCAGACCTCTCTGGGTGCCGAAGCCATCCAGATCAAGAAGCCATGGTCCGGCGTCGCCACCGCACCGATGATGATGATGGGCCTCATGGTCGAGATCGCTGCGTTCATCATCGGCATCGTCAACGCCGTCACCCTCGGTGGAGTCGACCCGAGCGCAGTGGCCTCACCCAGCGGTGCATCGGCCAGCGATCTGGCCGACATCGGCACGGTCAACGCCTTCTCAGCTTGGCTTCCCGGGCTTCGCCTCACCGGCCTGGCCATGATCCTCGTAGCGATCGTGTTCGTACTGACCACGATCCAGCAGGTGATCCGTTTCCAGGGCGACCGGGTCAGCGAGTTGGCAGCCTGACCAACCACCCGATTCGGAGGCCGCCATTGTGGCGGCCTCCGTTTCGCGTTCAGGCGGGAGACACCTCAACCGGAATCGAGTTGAGCACGGCGTTACCCGACATTGGATCGATCAACTCCGGATCGGTAAGCAGGTTGGAGTTGACACCTGCATATCTACCGGCAACCTTCATGCGAGTTCCCGGCAGCGAATGCCCCCAGCCATGCGGCAGGCTGACCACACCAGAGGTCACCACCTCGGTGATCTCGACCGGAGCCACGACTTTGCCCACCCTGGACTTGATCTCCGCCTCACCACCGTCAACCAGACCAAGGCGTCCGGCATCATCCGGGTGAATTTGGAGTGTGCAACGCGGTCGGCCCTTCACCAGCACCTCGAGGTTGTGCATCCAGGAGTTGTTGGACCGGAGATGACGCCGACTGACCAGCTTCAATCGGTCATCGACCTTCCACTCTTGTTGCCTGGTGGCAAGACGCTCGAGTTCGTCCGCGAAGGGCCCGGCCCACAGGTTGATCCGCCGGGCCGGCGACCTCAGGATGGCGGGGAGTCTGGGTACGAGTGGTCCGAGATCAACGCCGTGTGGATTCTCGAGCAGTTTGGAAATCGACAGCCCGTCGGGGTTGGCTCCAAAGCCGTCGCCGTATGGCCCGGTGCGAAGCGTGGCATCGAGCACGCGATCGCTGCCGGTGTCACCGTCAACCATGTCAATGAGTTCGTCGACGTCCCTTCCGGCGACCGGAGATTCGTCGGATCGAACCTCACTCTCGAGCAGGCCACGCAGCATCTGATCGTGCAGAGCGGATGGGTCGACATCCGGCCCGAAACCCGAGGCGATCAGCGTGAACTTCGCGAGGATGTCGTCCTCGGAGGGACCCTCACCATCGAACACCGCCGGCGAATAGTTGGCGATGTTGTGGACTCCGAAACCGTAGAAGCTGATGTCGTAGTGGCTCTTCTCGAGAGATCCTGGAGGTGGCAGGATCACGTCGGCATGACGGGTGGTCTCGTTGATGTAGATGTCGAAGGAGACCATCGCCTCCAATTCGGAGAACGCCGCGTCCATGCGAGTTCCGTCCGGACAAGACAGCACGGGATTGCCGGCGAACGTCACCATCATCTTGATTTGACCGTCACCGCCGGTGAGTATCTCGTCGGGCAGATCGGCCACCGGGAACTCACCCTGAACCTCGGGGCGGTCATGGACCCTGCTCTTGAATCTGCCGATCTTGTACTCGCGCCCCTCACGGGGTGCCCGCACTCGTTCGGTGGCCGGGCTCGGGAACATCGAGCCACCGACCCGGTCCAAGTTGCCGGTGATGATGCTGAGCACGTCAAGCAACCATGTGGTGAGCGTGCCGAACTCCACTGTGCACGTTCCGATTCGGCCGTAGATTGCTGCGGAATCCGACTTGGCGATCTCTTCGGCCAACCCGCGAATGGTGTCGGCGTCGACGCCGGTGACCGATTCAGCAGACTCGGGAGTGAATGCCTCGAGAAGGCTAGGAAGCTCATCCAGCCCGTCAACGAGGCCGGACATGTCTCCGGCATCGGCCAGGCCGGAATCGAAGAGATGGCGAATCATCGCAGCCAACATCACCGCATCGGTGCCCGGCTTCACCGCTATGTGCTGGTCGGAGTGATCGGCGGTCTTTGTGCGGCGGGGGTCGACCACGATCACCCTCACACCACGCTCGCGCATGGCGTCGATACGGTCCGGGAACCCCGGCGCCGTGCAGATGCTCCCATTCGACTCGAAGGGATTCGCGCCGAACATCACCAACAGATCGGTGCGTTCGATATCGGGAATTGGAATGATCAAACCGCCGCCGTAGAGGTGGCCCGAAGCAACATGGCGCGGCATCTGGTCGACGGTCGATGCCGAGAAGCGACTGTGGCTGCCGATCGCCTTGATCATCTGGCGCAAATGTGTCGAGGCCGACAGCAGATGTGCCGCAGGATTGCCGAGATAGACGCCGACCGATTCGGTGCCGTGCGCGGCACGCACAGCTGACAGCTTCTCATCAACCACGCGCCACGCTTCATCCCATTCGACCTCTGTGAACACCGGTGCCCCGTCGGCATCTGTGCCCGTTCTCACGACCGGCTTGCGCAGCCGATCGGGATCCTCGTGAAGATGTTTGAGGCTCGAACCCTTCGGGCAAATGAATCCCGAAGAAAACACATCGTCTCGGTCGCCGCGAATCCGGGCGACGTTGCCGTCGCGAATGGTGATCTCGAGGCCGCAGGTGGCCTCACACAGCGGGCAGGTCCTGA
>CAZHMP010000155.1:0-4489 GCA_964533595.1 uncultured Acidimicrobiales bacterium
TAGGCCGTGCAGGGCACAGCCAGAACGAAACAAAAACAAAACGGACGTCGGTGGGTGGGCCAGGCTCAATCGCGTTCGGACAGGTGAGTGATCGCGGTGATGCCCACGGCTCCGACGATGCCGGCGCAGCCGACCCACAGCCATGCAGCGGTGCGCGGAAGCTCGAGTTCGAAATAGTCCCGCAGTGCCGGCACCGTCATGGTGAGGATGTAAAGGCCGGCCATGGCCGCGGCCAGACCAACCTTCCACGGCCTGAGCGGTCGGCTGATCAACACCAGGATGACCAGACCGAACAGGAGAAGCGTGGCCGTGGCCGCGGTGCGAGCCTCGGCCAGTGATACGTCATCGAGCCGTCTCACCACCTCGTACACCACATAGGTGACCGACCCGGCAACTGCGCCCGCCGGAATCGAGAAGCGGAGCACCCGCGAAAGAAAGCCGGGTTCGACCAGCGAATGATTGGGGGCCAACGCCAGGAAGAATCCGGGTACACCAATCGAGAACGTGCCGATCAGGGTGAGTTGGCGGGGGAGGAAAGGAAACGGTGCGCCCGCCACGCCCACCAGGGCCGTGAGCAGCACGGCGTAGGCAGCCTTCGTGATGAACAGATTGGCAACCCGCTCAATGTTGTTGATCACTCTTCGACCCTCGGCCAGAACCTTCGGGAGAGTGGCGAACCGATTGTCGAGCAGGACGAGTTGGGATACGGCGCGTGCCGCGGCCGAGCCGGAGCCCATGGCAATCCCCATGTCGGCGTCCTTGAGAGCCAGGACGTCGTTCACCCCGTCGCCGGTCATCGCAACCGTGTGGCCTCGAGACTGCAAGGCGTGCACCATGGCGCGCTTCTGATGGGGCGTCACGCGGCCGAACACGGTGGTGGAATCGAGCACTTCGGCCAGCATTTCCTCATCGTCGGGGAGTTCGCGGGCGTCGAAGCCCACCAGCTGTTGGGACTCGCCTGCCGTGGGTTCAACGCCGGCCCGGCGTGCCACAGCGGCCACGGTGGCAGGGTTGTCGCCGGAGATCACTTTCAGAGTGACTCCCTGCTCGCGGAAGAAGGCCAATATCTCAGCGGCATCGGGCCGAACGGTGTCTTCAAGAAGGATCAGCGCAACCGGGTCTCTGCGTTCGGCCAAGTGCTCGCCTTGCCACTCGCCGTCGGCCTTGGTGACCAGCAACACCCTGATTCCCTTGGCGGCGGCCTCGTGTGCCAGTTCGCGCTCGGTGGAGTCGTCGGCATCAAAGAGAATGTCGGGAGCGCCCAAGTAGTAGACCCCATGCCCCACAAACTCGGTGGCTGCCCATTTTCGGGCCGAGGAGAACGGCATGCACTCGCCCACCTCCCAGTCCGGGGGTGATGGGTGAACGGCAATGATTGCCGCCAGGGTTGCATTGGGGGCGGGGTCGGCCGCGCCGAGCGCGGCAAGGATCTCGTTGATCTCCGCCTCCGAATTGCCTCGTAGCGGGACCACCGACCCGAGAGATATCTCGCCGGTGGTGATGGTTCCGGTCTTGTCGAGACACAGAGTGTCGACTCGGGCCAGCAACTCCACTGAAGCGAGTTCCTTGGCCAGCGCCTTGCGACGCGCCAAGGCGACCACGCCGGTGATGAAACTGAGGCTGGTGAGCAGAACCAACCCGTCGGGAACCATTGCCACTGCTGCGGCAACGGTGCCCTGCAGCGCATCCTGCCAACGATCAAGCGTGCCAAGCTGCCGGAGAAGCAGCAGGGCCGCGGCGGGCGGGATGATCACAATCAGCCAGCGCAGGATGGTATTGACCCCGCGCCGGAGCTCGCTGTCGGCGAGCTCGAATCGTCGTGCCTCGTCGGCCAGCTTTGCTGCGTAGGCCTCGGCGCCGATTCGGGTGGCCACGTAGCGGCCGGATCCGGCCGCTACGAAGGAGCCGGACAGTACTTCGTCGCCCGGATCCTTCTCCACGGCGTCGCTCTCGCCGGTGAGCAGAGACTCGTCCATCTCCAATCCGGATTCCGACACCACCTCCCCGTCGACAACCAACTGGTCGCCAGGGTGCATCTCGAGGATGTCATCGGCGACCACGCTGCTGACCTCGATCTCGGTGACCTCACCGTCACGCACGACCCTGGCTTTCGGCGCAGACAGCACCGCGAGGGCACCGAGAGTGCGCCGAGCCTGCAGTTCCTGACCGATGCCGATGATGCTGTTGGACACGATCACGCCGGCGAACAGCGAATCCGCCGGGAAACCCGCGATGAGAATCAGCACGAACAGAGTGCCGATGATGGCATTTACGGGAGTGAGAACATTGGCCCGAATGATCTGGGGAACCGTGCGCATCGGCGCGTCGGGGACATCGTTGATCCTGCCATCGGCCACGCGCTCGGCGACCTCTTCAGCACTCAGACCAGTGTTGGATTGGGTTGCCGTCACGCCGAGCCGCCTACCCCACTTGCATGGGTGGAGTCGTTGGTTGCACCCGAGTCGTCGTACACGTAACCGTCCTTGAACATCTCCAGCCGATGCCTCGGACCCGCAACGCCGGCATCGTTGGTGGCGTAGCCGGCATCGCCGCCCCACATGGCCACAGGGCCGGCAGTAGTCATCGCGATGCGAGTTTCGTAGTGCCGTGGAGGACGCCGTCGGAGGGATTCGAGTACTGCATCGACCGTGTCGAAACCGGAGATCGTGTGGAGCGTGACCCAAGTCGGCGGCACGAGCTCGATCTCGCCATCGTGATGACGGGCGATGGCCTCGGCCGGGGTCATCCATTGATGGTCGACAATCTCGCCGTCGTCGATGGTGACGGCACTTCGGTCGACAGCCACGGCAAAGAACCAAGTGGCGTATCGCTTCGGGGCAATTTCCGGAGGCAACCAGTGCGAGAAGAGAACCATGGCGCCGGGATCCAAGTGGAGCGATGCCTCCTCGTTGGCCTCGCGGGCGGCGGCCGCTTGGGCTGCTGCCAGCTCATCCGGTGGCTCGGATGCGAGGTTGACATGGTCGGCTTTGTCTATTCGGCCGCCTGGGAAAACCCACATGCCCCCGAATGCGATTCGTGAGTTCTTCCGAAGCATGAGCGTGGACGGGCCCTCGGGTGTGTCTCGCAACACCACCACCGTGGCGGCCGGTATGGCGGGAGTACCCGCAGATTCTCTGGCCCGCTGCGCCCAAGTGGCGAATCGTTTGGTGTCGGTGTCGACCCGATCATCGGCGGTCATTCTTCGGTCATTGTTTCTCGAGCGTCCATCGTCGGATCCCTTTCGCGGTCGTGCACGACCGCACGGATGGAGATCCTAGGTTGACCACCGACAAGACAACGAACGGGATTGACGCCAGCCCTTCGATTCGGGCGCGATTTGGTTCCCAAGCTCGCCTAGCGCGGGCTCCAGAATCCGACTGCGGCAGAATCCAGTTGGATCGGGCTGATCGCTGGGTCGAGGCTCATCACGTAGACGGCGTCACGGTTGTCGGAGTCTCGTGCCGCATAGGTGAACGCCGATCCGTCCGGTGACCACAGGCGAGGCTGTTCGACGTATTGGTCGGCGAACACCAAATATCGCTGAAGAAACGAACTGGTCGGGAGAAAGCTGGTGAGCTTCGTGAGGGTGTCCCCATCCCACGCCGACCAGACTCCCTGGCGAGAATCGGGGTCGAATGTGGCCAACAACAGGTGGTGCCCATCACGACTCCACTCGCCCCACAGCGGCGCCTGGTTGGATACAGCCGTGCGATCACCGCTCGAAAGCTCGACCACTTCCACGGCGGCTATCGGCTCCTGATCGGGTCGATCGACCGCGAACGCGATGGTGGCATCGCCGCCCTGTTCGGGCGAGGCACCGGGTCTGGCGTGGAGGAGAGCCGCAATCCTGCCGGAGCTGTTCACAACGACGGATGTGACTCCGTCAGTTGTCCCGAAATCGGCGGTCGGTTCGGAGTTCGGATCAGCGGTCAAGGCATCGACGGAGTACCTGGCGAGGTGAGGACGATTCGGCAGCCCGGTGACCACGAGGACATCTCTGGTGCCAGGTATCCACGTCGGGGCCAGGAAGAATCTTCCAACCACGCCCATGGGCATGACGGCACCGTCGGGGCGGACGAGCAGCATGTCGTCGCCGGTGTGCACCAACAGGTCGGTGCCGTCGGGTTCCCAAGCGACGTATACCGAACCGCCAGTCACGACGGCCTCATCGATGAGACCCCCTTCGGAATCGAGGAGATCGAGAGTGGTACCTGTCTGACCCGGGCCGAGAGCCGCAATGTGCGTTCCATCGCTACTCCAGGAGAAGAAGAAGTAGGGCCGGACGGCATCGGAGCGAGACACGATCTCGCCGTTGGATCCGTCGACAATGGCCACTTCCCACTGGCCGCGAGTCTGGGAACTGACAACGACGAGGCTTCCATCGCGTGACCAGGTGGGTTGAGCCACCACATTGCCAAGAGCCGGGCTGGCGATGGCCGTGGCGTCTGCCTTGAGGAGGTGAAGCCCGTCATTTCCCGACGTGGCTATC
>CAZHMP010000156.1:0-4450 GCA_964533595.1 uncultured Acidimicrobiales bacterium
GGTGAGCGCTTCGACATGGTGATTGTCGATCCACCATCGTTTGCCCAACGTCAAGCCAACGTTGCGGCAGCGCTTCACGCCTATTCGAGACTCACTCTTTTCGCCCTGGATCTCATTTCCGACAACGGGCTTCTGGTGCAGGCATCGTGTTCGAGTCGAGTCACCGCCGACGACTTCCACCACAACATCGACGACACGGCAACTCGAGCCAATGTGCAATTGGTGGATGTGGCCCGCACCGATCACTGCCTGGATCATCCAATCGGGTTCAGTCAAGGCGCGTACCTCAAAGCCAGATTCGCACGGGTTCGTCGGCACTGAGACTGAGCGGGTAAGAGTCGGCTATTTTCCGTGAATGGATCCGATCGTGGAGCCCAGAGACTCATCAACCCACGGAGTGGGTGTGTTCGCGGTCGAACCGATACCAAAGGGCACACACATAGGCACGTACCAAGGCAGACCAACAGCCGTGGATGGCACCCACGTGCTTTGGATCGACGACGGCGATGGGTTCACCGGGGTCGAGGGCACGGGCGTGCTCAAGTTCTTGAACCACAGCCGCACTCCAAACACTTGGTTCGACGGCCGCGAGCTCTACGCGCTGCGCGATATCTCCGCCGATGAAGAATTGTTCTTCGACTACGGAGAACACTGGACCGACGTTCCCTGACCAGACTCTCGTCATCGAAACGGCGTGAACCTGTGCGAGACCGGGCCCGACTTTCCCGAGCCGAGATTCCAATCGACCGACTCTGAAATCCGGTCCGTCACAAATCGCTTGGCCTCCACGGCAGCGTCAATGGGACCCAAGCCGCGCCCGAGTCCGGCAGCCAGCGCCGCGGCGAAGGTGCAGCCCGATCCACGAACGTGAGGCGTCGAACTTCGTGGAGCCCTGAGTAGTTGTGTGGTGCCGTCAGATAAAACTGCCACGTCGACAGCCTCGTCGCCCAAGAGGCCGCCTCCGGTGACGACGACCAACTCTGCTCCCAATGCCGCCAAGTCATCTGCGACTTCGATTACATCCTCAACGGTTGTGAGCGGGACACCGGTGAGTGCGGATGCCTCGGACAGATTTGGCGTGATCACCCTCGCCACCACGAACAGTTCGTCGCGATATGCCCGCTCAACATCTATGGAGACGATTCGATTGCCGCGACCGTCGACCAATACCGGATCCACGACCGGAGCCGGTAGCTGCCCGTCGATCACACGGCCGGCCACATTCGTGACGATCTCCGCCGAAGCCAAGAGTCCGGTCTTGAGCGCATCCGGGCGCATCTCATCGAGGATTCCGTCTATTTGACGGGAGACGAATGCAGGTTCGACCGCCCTCACATCGTCGACAGAATCGAGATGTTGAGCGGTCAAGGCCGTCACAGCCAACACGCCGTGCACGCCAAACGCCGCGAATGTGGTCATGTCGGCAACCAAGCCTGCGCCCCCGAGTGGATCGTGGGCAGAAATCGACAGCGCTACCGGAGTGGTCATTCCCGGATCCTGCCACAATACGGTCATCGAAAACGACGACCCACCCTCCATTCGAGGTCAACTTTTGGTGGCGGCTCCCCCGCTGCGTGATCCGAACTTTGACCGAGCCGTAATTTTCATGCTCGAACACGGCGAAGAGGGCGCACTGGGCGTCACGGTCAATCGTCCAAGCGAGCTGCCAGTGGCCGGCACCATCGATGAATGGGCGCGATTCGCTGCGACGCCAAGCAACTTGTTCATCGGGGGGCCCGTGTCACCGTCATCGGTGATCGCTTTGGCCGTAGCGAATGCTCTCACCAAGACCGACGATTGGACGCCGATCGTCGGCTCCCTCGGCACCGTCGATCTGGAATCAGACCCGGACAACATTCCCGGTCTGCGTTCCGTACGAATGTTTGCCGGCTACTCCGGATGGTCTGCCGGCCAACTCGAAGCTGAGTTGTTGGACGGTTCGTGGTTTGTGGTCGACACCGAGGTCGGTGATCTTCTCGACCCCGAGCCTCAGAGCCTCTGGGGGCGAGTGCTCGGCCGCCAAGATGGAGCCATCGGGCGTCTGGGCAACTATCCGGACGACCCCTGGGTCAACTGACTCTGCCGTCGCCGTCATTGCGAAAACCGCCATGTCCCGTCGAAACTTTCGAAGATCATCTCCGCCACCCAGGACGCCGCGGTCCGGTTGAGATGGACTCCGTCGCTCACGCGAGCCGACGTTGAAGATCCGTCGGGTCCGACCACGCGTGAGCTGAATCCGGACTCGCCGCCGAACATTGGCCAAATGTCGATGGCCGTAACGAAGTCTCGGGCCGAGACCACTTCAGCTGCCAGCGCATTGAGGGTTGACATTCCGTCGTTGAGACGAGCATCTCTCATGGGAGGCTGAGTCACCCAAAACACCTGACGGCCGGGCATTTCGAGTAGATCAAAGGTGAGGGCAAGCCGCCTCGCCCATTCCGTTTGCCATTCCGCTGAGTCTCGAACCAAACGGTCGCCGCTGGAGGTGGCCATGTCCTGATGGTCGTTTGCTCCCATGAACAAGACGACGGCTTCAGGATCAGAACTTCCAATCACTGACGCAAGTTCGGCGGGCCAATTGAAATAGTCGGGGCGAGACAAACCCGTCGAGATTTGGAACTCTGCCTCCACGTCGAGGGCGCGATCGCCGCTCTCGGTGGAAAGTGCCTGGGAAAGAAACTCCATCTGGCTGTCGCCCGCCGCGAACACTCTCAGCGGATCGGTGTCATCAACGGTTCGAAGGGGATACGGGGATGCCGTCGTGGTGGTCGCAGGGGAGGTTGTAGTGGTCGACAGGGAGGCATCGGGGACAACCGCCGGCACTGTTGTTGATGTGGTGACCGGCCCGGTTGTGGTGGAGACAACTTCATCGATGGTGTTGATCTTGCGGCCGGCCGTGTTGCCCGACCCCCGAATATCGATGATGAAGTCATACGGACGATTGAGAGAGAAGAAGTTGGCAAACCTGTCGACGCGATCTGCAACGGAGACCTGACGATCTCTCCAGACCCCCAACGGTTGACGTTCGGCAATTTCGACCAGCTTGGCTGACGTGAGCAGCGCCGCCAGAGTGAGCGATGCCAAGGCCGCCACCACCACCGCCCAGGCATTCGCGGTGCGTTCACTCAGATCACGCTCGCGCGCCTCGAGGAACTGTTCGTCGGTCCAGGCCTCCGTCGAGACGTTCGTGGGTGGGGTGTTGGATTCAGACATGTCAGAACTGGAAGTAGATGAAGTCGGAGATCCCCTCGGGACCAAGGGCAACAACGATCATCACCCATAGTGCGAACCCGACCGCCACCACGCCGGGCCTCACGGTGGAGAACATCGCGGACCACTGACGGGCCAGCAGAGGCGGCACGAACTGCACCGCCAAGGACACGACGATCACCGCACCCACCAGCGGATTGAGCAACTCAGGCGAGGTGGTCCAGCCCTGGAACACCCCGGCCAATACGTCCCAGGCTCGGCTCAAAGAACTGGCATTGAAAATGATCCAACCAACGCAGACGAAATGAAAGGTGACGAGTCGACCGACCCACAACCTTCTGACGTCCATCGGAGTGAACGGAACGGGCGAGGTTGGATCCTCCCTCCAAGGCTCAACCGATGCTCCCGAATGAAGCAAGGCAAGTTCCCGGATCCTGACGTCGACCGCCTCCAACGGCCGATCCTGCTCGCCTCTCATGTCCGACAGGAATCGCTCGCCGGCGAGACCCAGACCGTGGTAGACGCCCCACACGACAAAGGTCCCACCCGCGCCGTGCCACAATCCGCCGAGCGCCATCGTGATCAGAAGGTTGCGGTGCGTCTGCCAGCCTCCGCTGCGATTACCTCCCAAGGGGAAATACAGGTAGTCACGCAGCCATCTCGACAACGTCATGTGCCAACGGCGCCAGAAATCCTGAATTGATACCGCGGCGTAGGGCCGATCGAAGTTCTGGGGAAATCGAAACCCGAGTAGAAGCGCAAGCCCGATCGCCATGTCGGTGTATCCGCTGAAGTCTGCGTAGAGCTGAATCGCGTATCCATAGATCCCAGCCAACATGTCGGCGCCGCCGAATTGTCCCGGTGTGGCGAAGGTGGCATCAACGATGGACCTCCCGAGAAAATCGGCGATCACCACCTTCTTGAACAAGCCACGCCCGATGAGTTGTACGGCACGACCGGCCTCTACCTGCGATGGCACACGCTGGGCCCGAAGCTCGGGTAGAAATTCGCTGGCCCGCACGATCGGACCGGCGACGAGTTGAGGAAAAAACGAAAGATATACAGCGAAATCGAGCAGCCGCGCGGGCGCCGACTCCCGGCGGAATATGTCGACCACATAACTGATGGCCTGAAATGTGTAGAACGAGATTCCGATCGGTAGCACCACGTCGAGAGCCGGACTCGACAGCCCGAAGGATCTCTCCAGGGAATCGGTGAAGAATCCGTAGTACTTGAAGAA
>CAZHMP010000157.1:0-4448 GCA_964533595.1 uncultured Acidimicrobiales bacterium
TTGATCGTCTCGGTTGCCGTGTGGCTGGGGGCCACTGCGTTCACACGGATTCCCGAGGGACCCCACTCGAGTGCCAGCGATTTGGTGATGCTGTCGACGGCGGCTTTTGCCGCGCCGTATGCCGCCTTGTTCACCATGGAATGAGTGGATGACACGCTGCTGATGTTCACGATGCTGGCGGTTTTCCCGCCAGCCACGACAGCACGGGCGAAGGCTTGTGAGAGGTAGAAGGTGCCGTTGAGTGCAACTTCGATCACGCGTGCCCACTGGTCGGCCGCCATGTCGATGGCTGCCGATTCGCGGTAGTACACCGCACAGTTCACGAGCACCGACAGTGCTCCGCTTCGGTCGACGACGTCACGCACGAACTTGCGACATTCGCCGGCGTCGGAGATATCGATTCGATGCGCGTACGAATCGACGCCGTGGTCTTGTTCGAGGGTCGCGGCCACGGCGGAAGCCTTCGCCTCATCGAGGTCGGCTATTACGACTGTTCTGCCTGTGGCGGCCAGCGCTTCGGCACAACATCTTCCTATCCCGCTCGCTCCTCCTGTGACTATCGCAACCTCGGCGTCGTCCATTTGGACATTGTGCACCCAGAACCGTTCACTAACTAACTGACGGCGTATGCCGATGGATAATGGTGCGTCAATTTTCTGCGCTCCTCGGGTTGCTGCTCGTGGCCACGGCATGTGGCGCTACGGGGCAAGGCGCGGCGTCCGTTGAGCCAATTGCCACTACCCAGCCGGCCTCATCCACCACGCGGGCATCGGTCGAACCGACCACCACGATTCGCACCGTCTCGCCGACTACCGCCTCAACCACGACGACCGCCGCTGACTGTCACCCGGACCTGTTTGAGTATCCACCGGTGGACTTGGAGGCCGTCGAGTACATGACACCACTCGGGCTGATGACCGGGGCTCATGTCACGCCCGCCGACCATCAGTATTTCCAGAATTTCAAGGAGCCCGATCGCCACATCGATGCGTACGCCCCGGCCGACGGACGTGTCACCTCGATTCAACATTTCGGAGTGCCAGTAGGCGAGGACAAGACCGGCCTCGTTGATGATTTCCGCATCGAGGTTCGCCACACCTGCACGGTGTCATCGACGTTCATGCATGTGACCGAACTCAACAGTGAATTGATGACACATGACCCGGGGATAGGGCAGGCAACACCTGTCGATGTTGCTGTGAGGGCCGGCGAAACTCTCGGATGGTTCGTCAAGAACGTCGACTACAACATCGTCGATCTCGACTATGTCACCGACGGACTCATCGAACCGTCGACCTACGAACGTGAGCCGTGGAAGATTCATGTCCCCGACACGCTCGACTATTTTGTGCCCGAGATCAGCGAGAAGATCGCTTCGCTGAGCCTGCGAACCGCCGAGCCTCGGGGTGGCGTATTCACCTACGACATCGACGGTCGCCTGGTGGGCAATTGGTTCGAGGAAGGCACCCACGGTTACGGCGGGGTCGACCAGAATCGGTATTGGGCCGGTCATCTCGCCATCGTGTACAACCACATCGATCCGTCGATGATCGAGGTCTCGATCGGCACCTTCAATGGCCGTGCCGAACAGCTCGCCGTAACTGGCAACTCACCGGATCCTGCGTCGGTTTCCGTGGATACCGGTGCCGTTCTCTATGAGTTGGTCGATTGGGACTACTGGGTGGGTGATCAGCGTTGGGATCGCCTCACCATGGCAACGGACATCAGCGCACGGCCGGGAAGTTACGTGCTTGGGTCGATACTGGTGCAGCTGATCGACGACGACACGTTGAAGATGGAACTGTTCCCGGGGCTGAAGGCATCCGAAGTAAGCGATTTCACATCGGCAGCCAAGGTCTTCACCAGGTAGGCACAGATGAACGCTGTCGGTGCGCGGCGGGCGTCACGAAAGTAGCCTGCCGTGGTGCCTGAACTGCATGGATACGTCCAGCCGGAAGAAATGACACTTCGCGACTACGCGAATGTCGTGCGTCGGCGTAAGTGGTTCGTGATCGTGCCCGCGGCCGTGATCACCGTCGTGGCGGTGCTGTACTCACTCACACAGGACGACCGCTACCGCGCCAGCGCCGACGTTCTGGTGCAAGAGGTTGCCTCATCGACCTCGGTGAACGACGTTTCTGGAACCGCTTCCAATCGGCTGATCAACAACGAACTGGAACGGGCTCAAGGTTCTGCCATGCAGGATGTGGTCGAGGAGGTGATCGGCACCGAACCCGACCTCGACGTGAAGTTGGCAAGGGACAAGGACGTCGACGTGCTCATCTTCACCGCGACGAGCGCCGACGCAGCGTTCGCCGCACAGGCAGCCAACACCTACGCCAACGCCTATGCAGAAAGTCGACGAAATGCGGTCGTCGCCGAATTGGCTGCTCGCCTCTCGATCGTGCAGGGACAACTCGATGCCGTGGATGCCGAGATTGAGGCCACGCTCGAGGTGGCTACAACTTCGCTTTCGGATCAACGTGACGAGCTCCAGGTCAGCCTGGACGCACTACGAGCATCGATCACTCACGCCACCGCCTCCTTCATCGACGACCTAACGAGGCGCCTCGCTATTTTGCAGGGGCAGCTCAACGCCATCGACTCCGAGATCGCCTCCACCCGCAAGTCGGCCACAAGTTTGCTCTCGGCTCAACGGGAGAAACTCCAGCTCCAGGTGGACTCGCTGGAGACGTCGATCACACTGGCGGATACGTCCGGCACTTCGGTGATCGACGCGGCACAAGTGCCCGAGGCGCCGTTCTCGCCAAGGCCGGCACGCACTGGAATCCTTGCACTGGTCGTCGGGATCATGGTCGGACTCGGCGTCGCTTTCTTGGTCGACTATCTCGACAACTCGCTGCGTGATGAAGAGGGCTTGGCCAAGGCATCAGGGCTGCCAGTCTTGGCGGTGATTCCCAAGCTCGAGGGCTGGGAGACTGGCGATCACCCACACGTCATCACAATCGAATCGCCGCTTGCTCCGTCGACGGAGGCTTACCGCGGGCTGCGAACCTCGATGCAGTTTCTCGGCCTCGACCGAAAACTCAAGATTGTGCAGGTCACGAGCCCCAAGCCCGGCGATGGCAAGACCACTACGGCGGTGAATCTTGCGGTTGCGCACGCCAACGCCGGCCAGAAGGTTGTGCTGGTCGATTGTGATCTACGCAAACCAAGGGTGCACGGGTTCTTTGATCTTCCCAACGAGCGTGGTGTCACCACGGCGTTGGTCGAGCAGACCGCAGAGATTCTCATGCAATCAATCGTGGAGGCACCGAACCTGAGAATCATCACGTCGGGGCCGATCCCACCCGACCCGTCGGAGTTGCTGGGCGGCGTGCGTGCGACGCGATTCTTTCGAGTGTTGTCGGAGCAGTTCGATCTCGTGATTCTCGACACTCCCCCGGCACTGGTGGTGTCAGACCCGCTCGTGGTCTCCAAGCACGTCGACGGCGTGTTGCTCGTGGCATCGGCTCAATCGACCGATACTCGTCAGGTGAAACGAGCCTCGGAGATGCTGGCGCAAGTAGAAGCGCCCGCGCTGGGGACGGTGCTCAACGCCTTCGACACCGACAAGAACAAGTCGTATGAATATCGATACGCCTACGGGGTCTACGAATCGTAGAAGGCCCGACTTCGTTCAGGCAGTGACGTCGATCAGATCTTGGCGTCGTCGTGGGTGCGTGACTTGGCTACGAACACCAACGTCGCTCCCACAAGAACAAATCCGAAGGCCAGCTTTACTGTCTGGCCCGTGGAGGATCCGGTGAAAGCCAGGTCCGTGCCGACGTTGGCCTCGACAGCACCTTCCACGTCGGTCTCCACCTCATCTTCAGGCTCTCCGTTGGGCGGATAGGCATCATCCTGTGCGCTGGCCGCCGTGGCCAGAGCGGCTGCCGACAGCAGCAACATTGCTGTGAGCATCATCATCGCCGAGATCTTCTTCATTACGCTCTGACCTTTTTGTGGATAGACCTGCCGCGGAGGGTAGCACACTCAGTGGAGAAACCGCCATAGCAATGACAATGCAATGACTGGCTAGCCTCACCGCTCATGAGCCGCCCCATCGTCAGAGTGACGAAACGAAACGAGCGCATCATCTTGGCCATCGGGCTACTCGCCGGGGTGGTGGCTGCGGCATATGGACCACGGCCAACAGGCACGACCGCTGTAGACGTCGTGCTGACGATCGCCGCT
This sequence comes from uncultured Acidimicrobiales bacterium, assembly GCA_964533595.1. Classification (GTDB taxonomy): domain Bacteria; phylum Actinomycetota; class Acidimicrobiia; order Acidimicrobiales; family Aldehydirespiratoraceae; genus SZUA-87. The sequence continues at coordinate 4,198 of CAZHMP010000157.1, forward strand.
GTTGCTGCGGTGACTTGGGGTGCGGCCACGGCCCCGTGGTGGGCGCTGATCATCGCGTCGGGGCTGGGCGCCGCGGCCAGTCCTGCGGGATGGATGATGGCGCTGGGAGCGATCGCCTTTGCCGGTTCGGCGCGATTGGGGGTGCGTCGAAAGAGTCAGGTGCTCGAGCGCGCGGCAATCAGCGGCATCACGCTTGTCGTGTTGGCTCACCTCGGCACCGCTGTGTTCTTTGGATTCACGTCTTTGGCCGG
>CAZHMP010000158.1:0-4391 GCA_964533595.1 uncultured Acidimicrobiales bacterium
GCTCGGTCAAGCGCCACATGGGCAGCAATTGGACCGTCGACATCGATGGCAAGGCTTACAACTCCCAGGAAATCTCGGCCCGCACGCTGATGAAGTTGAAGCGGGACGCCGAGGACTATCTGGGTGACACCGTGACCGAGGCGGTAATCACCGTCCCTGCATACTTCGACGATGCCCAGCGTACGGCCACCAAGGAAGCCGGGCAGATAGCCGGCCTCGAAGTGCTGCGCATCATCAACGAACCCACCGCGGCTGCTCTGGCCTACGGCCTCGACAAGGAAGATTCCGAGCAGACCATTCTCGTCTTCGACCTCGGCGGCGGCACCTTCGACGTGTCGATTCTCGAGATCGGCGACGGAGTGTTTGAGGTCAAGGCCACCCATGGCGACACCAACCTTGGCGGCGACGACTGGGACCAAGCTGTCATCGACTGGCTCGTCAGTTCATTCAAAGGCGACCACGGAGTGGACTTGAGTGCGGATGCAATGGCGCTCCAGCGGCTCAAGGAGGCAGCCGAGAAGGCGAAGATCGAGCTGTCGCAGACGCAAGCGACCCAAGTCAACCTGCCCTTCATCACGGCCACCGATGCTGGACCACTTCACCTCGACTACCAGCTCACGCGAGCCAAGTTCCAGGAACTCACCGCCGACCTTCTTGCGCGTTGCAAGTCGCCGTTCGAGCAGGCCATCAAGGATGCCGGACTCCGGAAGGGCGACATCGAGCATGTCGTTCTGGTTGGTGGATCGACACGTATGCCCGCCGTTGCCGACATGGTGATGAGCCTCACCGGCAAGGAGGCCAACAAGACGGTCAACCCCGACGAGGTGGTCGCTATCGGAGCGGCCGTGCAGGCCGGCGTCCTCAAGGGTGAGGTCAAGGACGTTCTTCTTCTCGATGTCACGCCACTTTCGCTGGGCATCGAGACCAAGGGCGGTGTGATGACCACGCTGATCGAGCGCAACACCACGATCCCCACTCGAAAGAGCCAGACTTTCTCAACCGCAGACGACAACCAGCCATCCGTGGAGATCCACGTCCTTCAGGGCGAACGCGAAATGGCCGCCTACAACAAGACATTGGGTAAGTTCCAACTGGTCGACTTGCCACCGGCTCCGCGCGGGGTGCCGCAGATCGAAGTCACATTCGATATCGACGCCAACGGAATTGTTCACGTCTCGGCCAAGGACCGTGCCACCAACAAAGAGCAGTCGATGACCATCACCGGTCAGTCCTCGCTCGACAAGGACGCCATCGACAAGATGGTGAAGGATGCCGAGGCCCACGCCGAGGAAGATCGCAAGCGCAAGGAAGAAGTCGAGATCCGTAACAACGCTGACGGCCTCATCTACCAGACCGAGAAGCTTCTCAAGGACCAAGCCGAAGCAGTATCCGACGACGAGAAGTCCACCATCGAGGCGAAGATGGCGGAGGCCAAGACCGCGTTGGAAGGTGACGACCTCGAGGCCATCAAGGAGGCCACTGAGGCCCTCATGAACGCGAGTCAGGAATTCGGCCAGCGCCTGTACGAAGCTGCCGCTCAGCAAGAACGCGAGGCGGCGGCCGATGCCGGCGCGGCTGACGACGACGAAGTTGTCGATGCCGAGATCATCGATGACGACAGCGAGGACTCGTGAATCAACCCTCCCCCGGAATCGAAGGAGACGAGATCGTCGCCGACGACCTTGTCTCCGGAGATTCCGGCGCCGAGGAAGAGGCCGTCGAGATCGTTGAAGGCGTCGAGATTGTTGACGACGCGGACGATGCGGAGCCGGAGACAGCCAACAGCTTCTTGGAGGACTTTCAGCGTGTGAGCGCCGAGTTCGCCAACTACCGGAGACAGACCGACAAACGTCATACCGAGTTGGTCCAACAGGCCGGATCAAGGTTGGCAATGCAACTACTTCCGGTTCTCGATGCCTTCGATGCCGCGGTCACCCATGGTGATCAGGGCGTGGAGGCGATCCGAACGCAGCTGATCACGGTGCTTGAACGCGAGGGTCTCCAGACCATCGCCGACTCGTCCGAGCCGTTCGATCCCACCCGCCACGAGGCGGCCATGCACGAATCGGCAGATGACGACCAACAGGTGCCGATGGTCTCCGAGGTGCTTCGCACCGGTTATGCATGGAACGGGCGCGTGCTTCGAGCAGCGATGGTGAAAGTGAAGGGCTAATGGCCGAACCGCAACGCGACTGGTTCGAGAAGGACTTCTACAAGACACTTGGGGTGTCCGAGACCGCGTCCACCAAGGAGATCACCAAGGCGTATCGAAAACTGGCGCGCACCCTTCACCCTGACGCCAACCCGGATGATCCCAAGGCCGAAGACCGGTTCAAGGAGGTGTCCTCCGCCTACGATGTGCTCGGCGACGAAGACAAACGCAAGAGTTACGACGAAGTACGCCGATATGGCCCGATGGCGGGTGGGTTTGGGCCAGCAGGTGGCCAAGCGGGCGGATTCAACGTCGGCATGGACGACATCGGCGACATGTTGGGCGGTCTGTTCAATCGCGGGGGTCGCGGTGGCGGGCGCCGATCCGGCGCCCAGCGAGGAGCCGATCTGGAGGCCGACCTTCACCTCGACTTCGAAGATGCGGTTGCCGGCATCGAGACGACCATTCACCTCACCAGCGACGCGTCGTGCAGTTCTTGTTCAGGAACCGGGGCAGAGCCGGGATCATCTCCCCGACGCTGTTCGCAGTGTTCCGGATCCGGGACCATCGACCAGAACCAGGGGTTCTTCTCGTTCAGCCAGCCGTGCCCGGCGTGCAACGGTCGCGGCAACGTGATCGACGATCCTTGCAACACTTGTCACGGCACTGGCGTTGAGCGACGCCCACGCGATGTCAAGGTACGAATCCCCGCCGGCGTGAAAGAGGGTCAGAAGATTCGCCTGAAAGGTAGGGGTGGTCCGGGGCGCGGCGGCGGCCCGCCTGGCGACCTCTACGTTCGAGCCCACGTCGCCGAACATCCATTGTTCGGCCGATCCGGTTCCGATCTCACACTCTTGGTGCCGATCACGTATACCGAGGCTGTTCTCGGCGCCGACATCAAGGTCCCGACCATCGATCAAGAGCCCGTCACCATTCGGATACCCGCCGGCACCCGAAATGGCCGAAAATTCCGGGTGCGCGGCCGTGGAACCGGTGGCGACCTTTTGGTCACGGTGGAGATCGCAGTCCCCCAGAACCTCGATGCCGATCAGCGAAAGGCCGTCGAGAAACTCGACTCGCTCACCACCGAATCTCCCCGCACCCATCTGGGCGTCTGACCGCTTCAGGCATCCACAAGACCGAAAGGAGCACGCCAATCATGGACAACGATCGATTCAACCGGGCGGTCTACGTGATCTCGGTGGCGGCCGAACTCGCGGGGGTCCATCCCCAGACGCTACGCATTTACGAACGCAAGGGTTTGGTGGAGCCGGCCCGCACCGGCGGCGGCAGTCGCCGCTATTCCGACGCCGATATTGCCTTGCTGCAAAAGATCCAGGAGCTCACGAACGAGGGCCTCAATCTTGTGGGTGTTCAGCGGGTGCTTCAACTCGAGGACCGAGTTCGAAGGCTCGAGGCCGAGATCGACGAAGCGCGTCGAGAGCGCCATGAGGCGGTGGAGGTCACCCGCCGCGAGTACCGTCGAGACTTGGTGCCCATAAAGCAAGCGGTCACGATCTATCGACGTGGACCACGCTGACCACCACGACCTCCCTACCATGACGGCGGTTCCTTCCCCCATGCACAACACCTCCACTCCTCCATTGGTCGATGTCCACCTCGACTCAGCCGACATCGAAGCGGCTCTACGCGTCGATGTACGCCAAGGCCTTACGTCGGTCCCGAAGGATCTGCCACCCAAGTGGTTCTACGACCAGGTCGGCAGCGAACTCTTCGACCGGATCACCCGGCTCGAGGAGTACTACCCGACCCGAGCCGAGCGGGAGATCCTTCTCCGAGAAGCTGAATCGATCATCGATATCGCCGGCGCCGACACCTTTGTCGAGCTCGGAGCCGGCACTTCAGACAAGACCCGAGCTCTTCTCGATGCCGCTACGGGTCATGGTCGACTCAGGCGCTTCATACCGTTCGACGTGAGCGAGGAGTTTCTGCGTGATACTTCGTCGAAACTGGCCGAGGAGTACTCGTCGATCACCATTCACGGTGTTGTCGGAGACTTCGACCATCACGTCGAATTGATTCCCCGCGGCGGGACGCGCCTGGTGGCAATGCTCGGTGGGACGATCGGGAATTATGGACCAGTTGCGCGCGCAGCATTTCTTCGATCTCTCGTGTCCACCATGAAGAGCGGCGATCATCTGCTGCTCGGTACCGACCTTGTCAAGGATCCGGCACGCCTGGTGCGCGCCTACGACGACGAGTCCGGTGTCACCGAGGC
>CAZHMP010000159.1:0-4321 GCA_964533595.1 uncultured Acidimicrobiales bacterium
CCCGGCGCGAACCCGTTGCCCTGCACCCAATCATTAGTCACCGACACCTGAACCGAAGGCGGCGGGACGGGTTCGGCGACGGTCGCGTCGCCGTCATCATCGAAGAGATTGACTCCCCCGCTCATCGTGGCAGTCACATGGAAACCAGGACAATCGAGGATGCCGACATCGAAAGCTATGCCCCACACTCCACCACCTGAACCATCATCAACAATCGGAACTGTGGTTTGACAAAACGCTGCGCCAGGAACCGACTGGTCCTCACCAAACCCTAAATCGACCTGACGCGGAGCCCCCGGCCCGGTCAACGCCGCCATCCCACCAACCGTGTTGGTCGCCGGATCAACGGTGTCGAACGACAACACCTCCAACGTCAACGTTTTCGTTACGGACCCGGCGGTCACCGACACGACATCCCCAGCATTGAAATCAACGCCACCAAACACCGACGGATCAGCAAAGAAATTCCCACCAGCATCAGCCGTGAAAGGAAACGATGCCGACCCCGTGGCGTCATCAACAACATCGATCGTCACCGGACCCGGCGCGAACCCGTTGCCCTGCACCCAATCATTAGTCACCGACACCTGAACCGCAGCCGGCGGCGTGGCAACGGCTCCTGCTGTTGGCGCGGAAGCCGCGACCGACAGCCCCCAACCCACCATCGAGGCGGCGAGAAACGCTGCAAGTCTCCGCTTCACTGTTCGCGGCCGAATCCCACTAACGGAAGTTGCGTCACTACGGAAACGTCCCATTATCACTCCCAAATTCGATCTGATAGCTCGAAATGCTTGAGTCGGCGCGAAATCCCGTCGCCACGTGCCCGTGATCGTGACAAATCGACATTTCCAAATCCGCCACAAATGTGCGACAATGTGACGCTGCGTGACGGCGAGAGGTCAGCAGATGGATGTCAATGTCTTGGGATGTCTTGAAATCCTCGGTGACGGAGGACTGGCCACTCCTGTGCGTGGCAAGAGGAACAAGCAGGTTCTGAGCCTGCTGACACTCCACGTCGGCTCCGTTGTCCCGGACACAACAATGTTCGACGCCATGTGGACCGACGATCTTCCCACCGACCCGGGCAGTGCCATTCGAACCTACATTTCGCGTGTTCGTCGTCTCATCGCACCGTCTACGGTTACTCGGACCCCAGGCGGATACCGTCTCGACCTCGATCCGGCATCGATCGACGCGTGGCGATTCCAGTCATTGGCAACACTCGGAGTGGCACAGGTTCGCTCGGGTGAACGGTCCACCGCCCTCGACAACCTGGAGCGGGCACACAATCTCTGGCATGGGGACCCGTGGTCATCGCTGAGCCACGTAACGTCGGTCGAGGCCGAGCGTCAGCGGCTTCACGAGCTCCACCTCCAGACTGAGGAGCATTTGGGCGCGGCTCTTCTCATCATGGGCCAAACAGATCAAGCTGTTCGTTACCTGATCGGGCTGACCAAGGAAGAGCCGCTACGTGAGCTTCGTTGGTCGCTCCTGATGCGAGCACATCAAAGCGAGCGAAACTCGGCAGAAGCGCTTCGTGCCTACCAGTCGGCCCGTATGGTCTTCATCGACCAGTTGGGAATCGAACCCGGCGCCGAACTTCGCTCCATGGAGCTTGCCATCCTCAGAGGTGACCCACTGAAGCCGGCGTTCGCGCCTCCGACGGGCACGTCCTCGATCTGGGTCCGCGGCACCGAGAAATCCGCCGCCCCGATTATCGAGCGGAACGAGAAATCGGCGACAGCGAATCTCGACGCGGCCAAATCTCTGATGGGCGGTGCTCCTCTCGTGACCATCACAGGGGAGGCCGGAATCGGAAAGACAACCTTGCTGAACCAGCTGGTCGAAGGGATCGAGTTCCCGACACTGGTGTTGAGGACCCAGTGCTACCAAGCCGAGGCAATAGGGGCGCTACGCCCGATAGTTGATCTGCTCGATCAGCTACAGGTCGCCGATTTCGCCGGGGATGCCAGCGACACAAAGCCGGATCCTGTATCTCGATTCAGGGCAACAAAGGACGACGATTCCAAGCAGCTCCTGCTATTCGAGTCCTTGTCGAAGCATCTGAAGGAACACGCTGACACTCGACCGATTCTGATCGTCATCGACGACCTGCACTGGGCGGATTCGGCGACGCTCAAGGCCCTTGCCCACACCATTCGGCATCGTGGATCGTCCCCAATCGGAGTCGTGGTGGCATATCGCGGTGATGAAGTCCGTCACCAGATGCCGTTCACGTTGCTACTTGACACCTCGCAGCGCTCCGGCGGTATTCGCGTTCACCATCTCGACGGGCTTGGAACCGATGATGTGGCACGGCTACTGAATCGACTCAAGGGCCCAGTCGATGATGCAGAACTGGACCGGGTCATGGCCCTTACCAATGGCAACCCGTTTCTGGTGACCGAGCTTGCCGGATCCGCAGGCATTGTCAGCTCAGAACCCGCGCTCGACGGCATCAAGATGCTCATCGATCGACAACTGCATGATCTGGACTCGGATACCTTGGACGTGCTGTACGACATAGTTCTCTGCTCGGGTAAGGCGACCTTGACCCTGCTCGAACGGGATGCCGGAATCCCCGCTGACAATGTCCTCGTCTCGCTCGAGATGCTCATTGATCGCAGACTCGTGGCCGAAGGGTCCACGTTTCCGGATCCGGAGTATGAAATGACCCACTCCATCTTCGAGCAGGTCATCGTCCAGAATCTCAGCGCCGCGAGACGAGTGGGCATTCACCATCGCCTGGCACTGGCATCCGACGCACTGGAAATCCGCCACGGCGATCGCTGGACTGCCGAGTCCGCATATCAATGGCACGCGGCCGGCCGCATCGGCGACCCGAAACGATGCTACGAATCCAATCTTGCGTCGGCTGAGTTGGCATACGAACACACCGCCTACGACGACGCTCGGATCAGCTTCTGCCGCGCTCACGACGCTCTCGGCTGGATGGCCACTCCCCTACTTGACGGAGGCCGGCTCCACCTTCGAATCGCCGAATCATCTCACCGACTCGGGGACATCGCCAGGGCGCGCGAAGCTGCCCGGGAGGCCGCCGATGAGGCAATCGTCGAAGGTGACATGGACATGCTCGCCAGCGCGGCGTTGATCCACGCTGGTCACCGATCCAGCTACGGCATCATCGACATCGACACCACCGACATACTCCACCGGGCAGCGGCCGCGTTGGCAGGTGCACACCGCCCCGACCTGGCCGCTCTGGTCGACTCCCGGCTAGCCCAGGAGATTCACCACCAAGGCGATCATGTCGATGGCGTCGAGTTGGCAGAGGCGGCCGTCGACCAAGCTCGCTCCCTCGACGATCCGGCAACACTGGCACGAGTGAATCTATCCGTCGCGTGGGCGCTCAATCACCCAGACCATTACGACAGACGCGTCGGTGTGATCGAGGAAATGGTGGCCAGTGCCATCCAGTCCGACGATCCCGAGCTGGAGTTGATGTCGCGAATCTGGAGAAGTGCCCAGCTGCTCGAGGCCGGCCAGACGGACGAACTCGATGATGAGATGGAACGACTGAACGCATTGTCGGAGATCGCTCCCGTTCCCGCCCGACTCGTTCAGCTTGCAACGCTTCGCGCTGCCAGGACACTCATGAGCGGTGATTTCGACAAGGGAATGTCCCTGGCCGCGGATGCCCACACGCTCAGCCTGCAATACGAGCCAGCAATGGCCGAGCATGTGTACCGCGCTCAGGTGCTAGCGCCGCTGCGCGAGCAGGGTCTTCTCGCGTCGATACTTCCGCTGGTCGAGGAGATGGTGCGATCATTTCCAAACACGGCCTCGTGGCAGTGCGCTCATGCATTCGTGGCGAGCGAAGTTGGAGACCAATCAACTGCCTCTCGAGTAGTGACATCGATTGTCGAGACCGACCTTGCAACGATTCCCCGGGATCTCACCTGGAGTCAGTCCGTGGCCATGCTCTGCGAGGCAGCTCTCAATTGCGAGCTCACAGAGACGGTCGGATGCCTCACCCAACAACTGCTTCCATTCTCGGGCCGAAGTCTCCCGCTATGGATCATCACCAGCGGCGGAGCCGTCGATCATTATTTGGGCCGGCTGGCCATGTTGGATGGCGACATCAGCACCGCGATCAACTATCTCGAGAAGGCATTGACCTTTCATCAAAGGGCCGGGGCTCTTCCCATGGTGCGGCGGACGGAATCCGAATTGAACCGTGCGCGGCAGGCCGGCGGACACGAGCCCACGGTGGGCTCATCCGATTTGACCGACACTGCCGCGATCTGACTCGCCTACCCGGCCATCGCGGCGCGATAGAGCCGAGCGAGGAACGAAGCCA
>CAZHMP010000160.1:0-4310 GCA_964533595.1 uncultured Acidimicrobiales bacterium
CCACGAAATTTCCCGATCCCGCCCGGTGTCCGGCGCGGGATCGGTGCGTTTTGTCGCTGGTCATCCCATCTGGCAACCCATCTCCGGCAAATTTCGCCTAACACTGAAAACTCGAAAGACCCCATCTGATCTGTCTCGATCTTGGTGTCGTGATTCGCCGTTGGGACTGTGGGATGCTCCCTTGTCAAGCGGACATCGAAGAAGGCGACGAGATGAGGCTTGGTCGTTTGAGGACCATCAAATGGACGGTGAAATCCTCAGGTTTCGAAATTGGCCCGATTGATCCCGACGGCCATGGACGGCTACGACGGTCCGGCCGAGCGACCGCCATCCAAGGTGATTATGCATGGGGTGGACGTCGTTCTTAGCCACCGCATCGCGCCGGTTACGTGGCGCGATGCGACGCCTACGGGGTCGCGATTATCGATCGCGTTCTGGTCGCCTTGCGGTGATCCCCGCCCGGTTGATAGGTGCCGATCTGCCTTGTTGTTGAGTCTGGTTCTCGGGACTCGATGTGGGAGGGCTTTGATTCGCTGTACGACGGTGTGCTGGCGCTGCTACAGCGGATCGGTTGTGGCCTGGCCGGAATCGGAGACATTCGCGGTCCAGGTGGATCCATCCCAGTATCGGAGCTGATGTTTACCCGCGGGATCGGTGAACCAGCCGGCGGGCTGCACGGGTGAGATAGCGCGGGCTGGCGGTGCGGTTGTATCCGCAGTGCGGGTCCGTCTCCGGCTGACCGCCCACCACCCACCTATAGCCAGGAGCAGGCCCACGGTGCCGACAACGGCTAGTGACCCCAACTTGGAGCTTCCCTGGTCGACGGCGTCGAGATCCTGTTCCCAAAGCTTGGACTCTGCGGCGACGTCGAATGTGGTCGTGTCGGAGAGCCCATCGCTGGTGGCGGATATCGTCTCGCCGCCAAAGACCGCCGCGGTCTGACCGGTTGTCAGGCTGGTGAATTCGACCTCGCCCTCGATCACCTTCAACACGTCGGCTCCGTCGGAGACCTCCAACACGATGGTCGTCCCTTTGATACCGGTCACGGCAAGATTCGACCTGATCTCGATCGCGTCTCCCAGAACTGCCTTTTTGAAATCAAGCCAGAGGGAGCCCTTCCTGACATCTATTCTGGAAGATTGAAGTCCCGGGCTGGCGATGATGATTTCGCTTTCGGCGCCAACCATCAAGGTCGACAAATCCGAGAACGTAATGATTGTGTGGCTGTCTTCGCCGGTCATGACATGGTCACAGACGTTAAGAACCGAATTGGGCTTGGCGGAATAGATGGCACCCGGGTCACTTTCGGGAAATACTTCAACTACTTTGGAGATCACACTGAATCTTGCCTCGGCATCCTCGCCCTCATCGAGGCAACGTTCATGTCCTTCAGGTTCTGCTGCTGGTGCGGTCACTGTGGCTGGCGACCCGGTGGTCGGGGGCGGCTGTGCGGCGGTGCCGTCGGGTCCCTGCCATTGATAGGTATAGGTTGTTGCGCCCGAACCGCCCGGGCCCGAGAAACTCAGACTCACCAGCATCAGGGATCCGTCGCTGCCGCTAGGTATCGAGAATTCGCTCACCGCAGAGTTCGCAGGATCGCCTTCATAAACGCCGGCCCAGACGGCTCCCGGGTACGGGCCTCCGCCCGGTACCAGGTCGATCCGCACCCACGAGCTACCTCCGCCGCTCAACCCGTTGGACCGATATGTGCCTTCGGTGCTGACTGTCGAGGTGATCTGTAACGTCTCACCAGGCGACAACTGCTGAGGGGGCGCCATCGACCAGGAGTGTTGGGTCTGGTTCCAAACATCAACCGGCGGGCTCGGCCAGCTGCACTTCGCGAATGTCGTAGCTGACAGCCCGCTTACGGTGACCTCATGGCTGTTGTAACACGAGTCCGGCGCCTCGGCCGGGGAACTCTGTGAAGGAACAGCATCCTTCAGCACCCAGATACCGGTGTCGTTCTGCCCCGCCAGCATCGCAGGCTGAGTACCAGACGCTGCCAGGGTCGAGCCAGCATGTGGCGCGGCCACGACGATGGTGAGCAGCATCACCACAACCACCATCGCCGATCGCATCAAGCCCTCAGCATGTGATGGCACAACCACCTCGACCATTTCGTCGATCAACCTTGACCGACTCCTCACCCCTCAGTGTTCCGTTCGCGCCCAGTCGGGGCCAGTGGCAAAGGTCCCACGTCACCGCGTCAACCCGCACATGCGCTGCACCCGGCGGCGGCTCACAAACCCGCTGATAACGCCGCGAACCTTCGCTGACCTGCCCTCATCAACAAGGTGCTGGGGTGGTCCTCGCTCCTTGACCTCGGGCCAATGTGCGTCGGCACTCGATATCGGCACCCCATATTCACTCGCTCCCAGCCTGACGAACCGCTCGGTATCGGCCCGACCGTGACACGAGATAATCCCGGGCGATCGTGCTTGGATTCGCCGGTTCCCGGGTGGTTGGTGGAGCGTTCCTGGCCATGATTGCGAGTGGGTGTAGCCCGTCGAGCAAGTGATCCCGCATGGCGATCGGTTTCCGGCAACGCCGTCGTGGTTTGAGCAGTCAAGGTCACCCTGCGATCACTTTCAGATCCATTCCCCAGACGGCCCCGGTGAATGTTCCCTCGATCCGCCCGTTTGTATAGGTGACCTCATGGAAGTACAGAAGCTCACCGAAGCTGGAACGCATGTCCTGCTCAGCTGTGGAGGACCAGCCTTCGTTGGCCCCGCAGTCTTCTCCTTTGAGCTCAACGACCTCTTCGACTTTGGGTTCAAGCGTCAACACAACGGGGTTGTTCACCGGGCCCGAGCCGGCGAACTCATAGATGACCCAGATCCAGCACACGGGCTCCCCATTCCAAGACCGTACGCGGCCATCAACGTTGAACCCGACCGATGCTTCGATGAGGCCGTCGGCCACCGTGAACTCAGCGGTGCCGTCGGGCACCAAGTGCTCCCGCGTTTGGAGCAACGTACCCTGGTAGAAGCCGTCGGGAATCGTTTCCGAATCGAGGGCTGAGGGGTCCACGGCAAGTCTTGACCCGTCGTCGCCGGCATCGTCGGAGGAGCCCGCCGTCGGGTTGGGTGTTGACGGTTCCTCTATGGGGGCGAACCGAGCGGCGCAGCGCTCGGCCAGAGCGTCGGAGCCGTAACCCTGCCAACTATTCATGGCCATCCGCATGAAGCAGCGATCGTCGAGATCCTCCCGCTCCTCCTCACGGATCTCGCGGTTGCGGGCCTCGATGGCGGCCACTGTGGAGTCGGTGAGATCGCCCAACACGATGGCCTCGACGATGACGTCGGGAGGGAATCCGTCGGCGACCGCCCACACGATCAGCTCTAGGTACAGGGTGCTGCTCTCGTCGTAGCCGCTCCTGGACACCAGATCGGCCTGTGCATTGGCAAGCGCCTGCCGCAATCCCTCGACATCAAGCCCACCAACAGCTACGAAGCGGACCAGAACCGCGGTCTCGCCGGCAAGGCCACCGTATGCCAGCTCGCGCTCAACCCCCTCTATCGCCCCGTCTGCACCCAGTGGGCATCCCCTCGAAGTGTGGAGGCGGCACAGTGTCGGAATACGACCCCGGAGTCGATCAATGGGGCAGGTCACAACTCGGCGGAATCGGTGAACTCGTAGGCCGTCTACTCGCGAAACGCACCGGATATGAGACACGAACAACCGTGCTCGGACACATCCAACGCGGTGGATCACCAACAGCCGCGGACCGGCTACTAGCCAGCACCCTCGGCGCGGCAGCAGTCGACGCCCTCCGAGCCGGCAACAACGGCCACCTCATAGCGATCCGCGGCGGCAGCATCGGACTATGCCCACTCGCCGACACAGCCGGAAAGACACGGGCACTGTCCAAAGAACAAATCGAACTGCTCGCCCCGATGACATCCATCCCGGCCGAGTAACCAGGGACGTGTCGCACGTTCATGTGATATCTGGCGTGGCTGGTCTCGAGGTCGAGATGGGGCGACGTCGTCGGATGCCGCGTCGGGGAGGAGAGTTCATGCTCCTCAGCGAGTCGAACCTTCACTGGGAAGCGATCTCATGATCGGTTCGCTTCCATCCCATCCAGCATCCCATCTACTGCACGGACAGGGGCGTTCTGGCTGGACTGGAGCGTAGGGAAACACACGTGTTCGCAAGGGTTGGACGGTTTTCGGTGTCTTGCCAAGGTTGAGGTCGCCGGTTCGAACCCGGTCGTCCGCTCCACGAAAGTCCCTGATCCCGCCCGGTTTCCGGTGCGGGATCGGTGCGTTTTGTCTCTCGCCATCCCATCTGGCATCCCATCCGCTGCG
>CAZHMP010000161.1:0-4306 GCA_964533595.1 uncultured Acidimicrobiales bacterium
GAGCTGGTGAAGTTCCAACGAGCCCATGAATCGACCGGGGACGCCACCGTCGTTTCTGTTGCTTTCGATGACTCGGCAGAGAACGTCCGGAAATTCTTTGAAGAAAATGGGGGCGGATGGCCCGTATTGGCATCCAACACCGGCACTTATGCCGTGTCCTACGGGGTGGCACAAGTTCCGGAGTCTTACCTGATCGCGCCGTCGGGACTCGTGGTCGACAAATTGATCGGCGGCATCAAGCAGAGCGATCTCGATTCCAGAATCACAGCGCTCCTGGAGGCAGCACAGTGACGGCGAGGTCCAAGCAGCGCAAATCCAACGCACGACTCTGGTGGTGGGTCGGCGCCGCCGCGGTCGCCGTGTCGGCGTTCCTCTACGGATCCGTGAGCGGAGGCCAGCCGAGAACTAACGCTGAGCGTGCCTACGCCTTGTCCAACGAATTTGCCTGCCCGGTTTGCCAAGGGCAATCAGTGGCGCAATCCGATGCTTCGGTTGCTCGAATCATCAGACGCGAGATTCGCACATGGGTCGACGAAGGACGCACCACAGACTTCATACGATCGCAGTTGGTTGCCGATTTCGGTGAGGACATCGACTACACGCCGTCGGCATCGGGAATCACGAGTCTGGTATGGATCCTTCCTGTGGTGGCCGGCGCAGGCGCGATCACCGGGCTTTTCTTCGTCTTTCGTCGGTGGAACGACGAGTCCGACCTCGAGGCGAGCGAGGAAGACATGGCCTTGGTCGAGGCTGCACGCCACACCGGGCCATGAGCGCCGCCGCGGGCGCCGACCAGTCATCGCTCACGCGGGCCAAATTGGAGCAGCGAGACTTTCTTCTCCAATCTCTCGACGACCTCGAGGCCGAATTCGACGCCGGTGATCTCGACGTCGACGACTACAGAAGTCTCAAGGCCGACTACACCAAGCGGGCCGCCGGCCTGATTCGTCAGATCGAGTCCAGAGCATCGGCCGAGCGTGCAGGTTCGAACACCTCTTGGACACGAGTCGCCGCCTGGGTTGTCACGGTTGTGGTTGTTGCCGGGTTCGCCGGGTTTTTGCTGGCGCGGTTTTCCGGCAGTCGTTCTCCCGGCGGGTCCATAACCGGCGACATTCGGGTCAGCTCGCGTGAGCTACTTTTCGAGGCGCAACAGACCTTCGGCGGTGGTGACGCCGCCGGGGCAATCGAAATCTACGATCAGGTCCTCGAGATGCAGCCCTCGAATGTCGAGGCGCTCACATACAAGGGTTGGCTCACCCGGCTCGCCGGAAACACCGAAGAGGCCAAAGTGCTGGTGGACGATGCCGTCGCCATCGATCCCGCATACCCCGATGCACGAGTATTCGCGGCGGTCATTGCAATGGATTTGGGTGATGCCCAGGTTGCCGACTCGCATTTGAAGGTTTTCGACACGCTCGACGCGTCACCGTTCTCAACCCAGTTGGTCGACTCGATGGGCTTGCGCAGCCGGATCGTCGCGGCGCTGAATGGCGAATCCGAGGCAATCCTCGCTCGTCAACGGGCGGCATTGGAGAGAATCCAACCGGTCTTGATGGTCGAAGCCCCGCCGGCGTTCACCACCACCGGGTTCACGGTTGCTGAAGTTCTTGATGCGGCTGAAGCTTTGGCGTCGGATGGGCAACTCGTGGCCGCCGTTCAGCTCGTCGATCAGGTTCTCGCCGACGTGCCCGACAATGTCGAGGCGTTGAGTGGCCGAGGCTGGCTGATCACGCGCACGCAAAACGAAGAGCTGGTCCAGGCGGGGATCGAGTATCTCGATCGCGCCATTGAACTCGACCCGGAGTATCCCAACGCTCTCGTGTACCGGGCGTTCACTCGACAGTTCATAGGTGACAGCGACGGAGCCGGGAGCGATCTCCAGGCCTTCGATGCCCTCGATGTGCAACCCCCCGAGCTGGTGTCGCTCATCGAGCAGTCCGGGCTTCGCGAATCCGTCGGCTGAAAGGTCGGACGATCTGCACTTGGTGTGACCTCGGGCATACTATGCGCCATGATCCGACCTGGTAGGGCCGACATCGGTCGTCTGTCCGTTCTTGTGATTCTGGTGGTTGGCACCATCGCAATTGTCACCCGCGACCAGTGGACCTGGTTGTTCTCCTCGAACGACGCGCAGACTCAGGATGTCGCCGCTCCCACGATCGACGATGTCAACGTCGAATCTGAGCGTCTTTATCGGATCTCTCCCGACAACGGGTCCGAGGTCCGCTACCAGGTCAAAGAGAGTCTGGCCGGATCCGACAACACGGTAATCGGACGGTCATCGGTGGTAGCCGGAGACATTGTGATCGACACGACCGATCCCGCTTCGAGTCGTGTGGGCACGATTGTTGTCAATGTGGAGATGTTCCAATCCGACTCCAACTTGCGTGACAAGCGAATTCGTCACGACTTCCTGTCTTCCACGAAGTACCCCTTCGCCACGTTCGTCCCCTCTCGGATCGACGGATTGCCGAGTCAGTTTGTGGACGGTGCCTCGTATCCCATCACGATTCGGGGAGAACTCACCCTCAAGGAGACCGCTGCCGAGGTCACATTTTCGGGAACGGTTTCGGCCAACGAAGACCAAGTGAAAGCGTCGGTTTCGTCCACGGTTCTCATGTCGACATTCGGAGTCGGTCCGATCCACATTGCCGGCCTGGTTCACACCGAGGACGAGGTCACTCTCGATTTCGATGTGGTGGCCGACCGCGTCGAGTCAGGTACTGCCACTCCGTCAAGCGACGAACTCGGCCGCACCATCGAGGTGTCGGCCCCGGCGGGAGGCCAATTCGCGGAGGCGGTTCAGCCGATCCTCGAGCGATCGTGCGTCTCGTGTCATGGGTCGGGAGGTTCGGGATGGAGCACCGTTTCGATCAACACTGCGGGCGAGGCCGCCGATATCGCCTCCGACATAGCTCTCGTCACAAGAGCGCGCTACATGCCTCCGTGGCCTGCCTCCGATCAGAGCGTTGCATTCAAACACGACTGGTCGCTCGAGCCGGATGAGATACAGATTCTGGCCGGTTGGGCCGAGGCCGGGGGAGGCCTGGACGTGGCCCCGGATACGAAGTTGACGCCCCGGGCATCCGATGTGCAGTCTCTCGAGCGGGATCTGGTGCTGCTTCCAAAGGAGCCTTATGTCGGGTCGCTGGACCTGCCCGACGACTATCGGTGTCAGATAATTCCCGTTCCCGATCCGGATGCGAACGGAAATTATGTGAGCGGATTCACCTTTGTGCCCGACAAGAAAGAAGTGGTCCATCACTCGATCGTGTTTCGCGCCGACGGATCCCAAATGGAAGCCGCGATCGCACTCGATAAGGCCGACCCGGGGGCGGGATGGCAGTGTTTCGGCCTGTCGGGTCTGGGTGAACGTGTCTACCCGATCGCAGGTTGGGCGCCGGGCAAACAGCCGACCGTCTACCCACCGGGGGTCGGACTTCGTCTCGCGCCCGGCGAGTTCTTGATCAATCAGATTCACTATCACTTCGACGACACGACGCCCCCCGACTCCTCCGCGATCATCCTCGACACTTTGAATGCGGACGAACTCGCAGCGCTGCCGGGAGAATTCGTACAGATCACCGGAAGCACTTACCTCACGCCCGCGGAAATCCCGTGTACGGCGGACGAAGAAGGCCCTCTGTGTTCAAGATCGGCGGCTCTCAATGAGATCAGATCGAAGTACGGCGGCATTGCTCCGTTCATTCCGGACGCGTTGATCGCCAGCTGCGGTGGGCAGCTCTCCGATTTCGACAAGTTGATCGGAACCACTTCGCACAGTTCGTGCGATCTGCAGTTGAGAAACCCCGGAACAATATTCTCTGTGCTTGGACACATGCACGAGATCGGTTCTTCCTATCGGATGACTCTCAATCCCGACACGCCCGAGGAGAAAGTGCTTCTCGACATCCCGGTATGGAGCTTCGAATGGCAGTTCTACTACGAGCCGGCCGAGGAAATCATCGTTGATCGCAGCGATGTCGTTCGATTTGAATGCACTTGGGATCGTGCGCTGGGGAATTTCGACGAGCCTCGCTATGTCACCTGGAACGAGGGCACGGTCGACGAGATGTGTTTTTCGAGCATTCAGGTGATCCCGTCGGGATAGCTGATACGGCTCCGAGCTCTGTAGGCCTCAGCGATTGAGTCGCTCGTATCCGCCGCGCACGAAATTGAGAGCGGCAGCAAATTCGTCATCTGCACCTCTCAGGTCGGAGTAGGTGAGAGATGCGCCGTTGAACGTCGTCTCATTCCAGTAGCCATCGCTTCGATCAACGTCGCCCCAGGCGGCGACGTAAATGTA
>CAZHMP010000162.1:0-2794 GCA_964533595.1 uncultured Acidimicrobiales bacterium
GAGATCGGCGATGAGTTCGCCGCGGTTCCCGACAAGATCGTCGCTGAGGATGACACCGTGGTGGCTCTTGGCAATTACACCTGGAAACACAAGGTCACCGGAGAGCCTGCCGTAGTGAAAATCGCTCACGTATGGACCGTTGCTGATGGCAAGCTCGCAACATTTCAACAGCACGTCGACACCGTCAGGGTTCGAGAACTCAGCTGACATCACTCGGCCGCCAGGGCCGGATCACGCGCCGGGGCCGGTTGACGGTCGAGAAGGTGGAGCGTGCTCGGGCCGCGAAGTACCGAGCGGGTTGCGTATGGAAACCGGTGCCCCCAAGATTGCGGGGTGCTGACCGATCTGGCGATCAACCCGACCGACATGGCTCCGAGCGAGGTGGTCGAGGCGGCCATGGCCGCTGAGGAAGCCGGGTTCGACGGAGTCTGGACCTACGACCACCTGTCGGGGGTGTCGATGGGCGGCACGTCGATCCCGGAGATCTGGACTCTGCTCGGAGCGATCGGTGCCGCTACGCGGCGGGTGAGCGTCGGGCCGTTGGTCGCCAATGTGACCACCCGCCATCCCGCCGTTCTTGCGATCGCCGCCGCGACTCTCCAAGAACTGACCGGCGGACGGGCCATGCTGGGCCTCGGGGCCGGTGCCGGACCGGGATCGCCCTACGCACTCGAATTCGAGATGGTCGGGATCGAGGCCAGGCCCGCCGCGACACGCCGCGAAATGGTGGTCGACACGATCAACGTGATCAGGGGCCTGTGGAGGGGCGAACCGGATGTCACCGGACGACACCATGGTTTGACGGGAGCCGTTGGGTTCATCCGTCCCGACCCGCTTCCGCCCATCATCGTCGGGGCGAACGGTCCGAAGATGTCAGCCTTGGCCGGTCGCAGCGCCGATGGCGTCAACATTCACACCTACGAGCCCGAGCTCGACTCGCTAATCGAGGTGGCACGTGCCGCGGCGACCGGGCGGAACACCATGGTTACCGTCGAGGCTGTGCTCGGGGACGAGTGGCTCCAACCCGACCACCCGAGCCGTAAGCGCATGATCGACCTCGGTGTCGATCGTCTCGTACTCGCCTGGACCGGCGACCAGGGCACCCAAGCAATCGCGAGGGCAGGCAAACTCGCTCAACTCGGCTGATCCTGCCCGAGCCTCACTCAGCGACGTGCCCAACCACGAGTCGACACCACCAAACTAGAAGTGCTGCCTGACTTGCACGAGCCGGTATGGGGAGATCTATCGCCGCCATGCGCAATATCGGTAGTAACATGTGCGGAAAATCGGTAGTTTAATGCGCGGGAAAATGGTATTGTGACTGTGTGATCAGTTACCTGCCACGGCTCGTCGATCCCCTAATCGAGAAACTTCTGGCTGAACTCCCGGCGCTATCGCTAGTCGGGGCGAGAGCCACTGGTAAGACCACCACCGCCAAACGACATGCAGCAACGGTCGTGCGGCTCGACAGCGATGCGCAAGCGGCTGCGTTTCGAGCCGACCCCGATTCTGCACTACGCGGTCTGGCCGAACCGGTCCTACTCGATGAATGGCAGGCGGTGCCAGGGGTTCTGGGCGCGGTAAAGCGATCGGTTGATGACGACCCGCGGCCGGGTCGTTACCTGCTCACAGGCTCGATCCGAGCCGACCTTGACACGCAAACATGGCCGGGGACAGGTCGAGTCGTGCGCATGGCGATCAACCCACTTACCGTCTGCGAGCATCTTGGACGATCCACGAGACCCCTCATCGACAGAGTGATGGCCGGGGATGACCTCTTGGCCAGCGACAGCTCTCCGGACTTGCGCGAATACGTCGAAATCGCGTTACGCGGCGGGTTCCCTGGGGCATCAATCAATCTCAGTGACACCACCCGTCGGCGATGGCTCACTGGATACGTCGACCAGATAATTACGCGAGACGCCCTCAACATCGAAACCGGCCGAGATCCCGTCCGGCTCAGGCGTTACCTCGAGGCGTACGCCCTGAACACAGCTGGCATCGTCGGCGACAAGACCCTCCACGACGCCGCAGCTATCAACCGCAGGACCGCGCTGGCCTATGACCGGCTCCTGCAGAACCTGCTGGTGGTCGACGAGATTCCGTCTTGGTCGTCGAACCGGCTCAAGCGCCTCATTCGGTCGCCCAAACGTCACCTCCTCGACTCATCGTTGTTGGTCGGCATCCTGGGGATCGACTCCACAACAGTCATGAGAGATGGCGATTTGCTCGGACGCGTGCTCGACACGTTCGTCACCGCTCAGATCCGAGCCGAAACCACCATCTCCGAACACCCCACGCGCCTGTATCACCTCCGACAAGAACAAGGCCGCCACGAAATCGACCTGATCGCCGAACTCGGAGGTCAACGCGTGATCGGCATCGAAATCAAGGCCAGCAGCTCACCATCTGCGCACGACGCACGACATCTCGCATGGCTCCGCGACCAGATCGGTGACCGATTCGCCGCCGGAATTGTTCTTCACACCGGACCCGGCACCTACCCACTTGGCCAACGAATCACGGCCGCTCCCATCTCCACGATGTGGGCCGCTACGGCGCGCCCTCCAACAATCAGGACTTGACCTATGCCTGACGCACGCCTCGATGAACTCAACGAAGTCGGGCGTCAGCAGTTTCATCCTGCTCCACGCTGCCGCATTCGAGACCCGACTGCTCGACGAGTCCGAGTGGGACCGGGTCGACCAAACAGCCAGAACAGCCTCGGCTGGTTTGCAGCTCGAGACGAAGGCAGATTCGTCGGCTTCGTGAACGTGTGAGTTTGCGAACCATT
>CAZHMP010000162.1:2894-4295 GCA_964533595.1 uncultured Acidimicrobiales bacterium
GCGAACCGAGCAGCACGCCCCCCTTCGATGTCTACGGCGACACTCTCGACGGAGTGGACCCTGTCGGTCGGCTCATCGATGGATCGACCACTGATCCCGACGGAAACGATCGGACATGGCATCTCTACGTTCCATCAACAAACGGCACCGAACCCGTGCCGCTTCTGGTCGCTCTCCATGGCGGGCTCGGATCCGGGGAGCAGTTTCGAGAGAACTCTGGCTTCGATCGGTTGGCCGAATCCAACAAGTTCTTGGTGGTGTTCCCGGACGGCACGCGAATCCTTCCGCGGCGCGACAACCGGGTGTGGAACGGCGGTGGTTGCTGCGGTGCAGCTGCGGATGGACGACACAATGTCGATGACGTCGGGTTCATCTCCGAGTTGATAGACCAGATCAAATCGGAATGGCCCGTTGACCCCGCCCGTGTGTTCGCCACCGGCCACTCCAACGGCGCGATCATGTCATACCGGCTGGCCTGCGAATTATCCGACCAATTTAGCGCCGTAGCCTTCCAGGCCGGTTCGCTCGAAATCGCCGATTGCCAGCCGACCAGACCGGTCTCGATGATGCACATCCACGGACTCGACGACACCAACATCCCCATCGACGGCGGACGCGGTAATGGCGTGTCGGTTCACAAGTTCGCATCACCACGCGAGAGTGTGAAGACATTCGCGAGCCTTGACGGCTGCACATCCCAAGCAGCCATCACCGACCAATCCAATCCCGATCTCGCCGGGACGCTCTGGTCGGACTGCTCCGACGGCGTGGTGGTGGAGATGCTGACCGTCGACGGAGCCGGCCACGCTTGGATGGGCCATCCGGTCACAAGCGTGCAAGAGAGAATGTCCAGCCTCCCCTATCCAGACCTTGACAGCAGTCGGGCCGTGTGGGGGTTCCTTTCGGGCCTGAGCTAGCCCTGCACGTTTTGTGTCACAAACACACCTCTGACAACAGAACGATCTACCGGCATCCGCGTCGGGATCGTGGACGCTGCCCGGTCAATGTGTGTCGGCTCATAAGCCGGGATCAGTGTCCAGTTGGTCAGTTCCGTCCAGATCGTCTGGTTCGTCCAGAGGATCGTGTCCCGGCGCAGTTCCGAAGTCGTGAATCGCATCTGACGGGTCTGGAATGAGTATGGATGAAAGTGAATGTGGCAGAGCGATGCCGAAGTGTTGATCAGGGAATTCTTGATCGATGGGTGGATCGATGTCCTCAGGCTCCCGTATCAAGTCGAAATCGACGGGGTCGGACTCCACTACAGGAATTGGGCCAACAGGCTCAGGGTCCGCTTCAGCCTTGAGGCCGACAGGATCCGGTTCTTCCACAGCCACCGCGTCCGAACCTTCTGGGCTTGGATCGGGATCGAAGAACACCGACCGCGGCGAAAACTTCCCGAGA
>CAZHMP010000163.1:0-4282 GCA_964533595.1 uncultured Acidimicrobiales bacterium
GCCGATGGTACTTGGGCGGTCACGCCCTGGGAGAGTAGGACGCCGCCGGATTTCTCAGCCGAAGGGCCCCGCTTAGGCGGGGTCCTTCGCAGTTTTGGACCGCTAGGATCATTCACCGTGCCAGTTGACAAGTCGAGACGGAGCGGTTCGAAGGGCCCGGGGGATCACAAGAGTGGTCCCCGGCAGGGCGGGCGAAAGCCCAATCCGCGCCGTGACCAGAGCCAGAATGATGGCTTGGCCGGACCGGCCAAGTGGGGTCGCGTTGCTCGTCGCGGTGCCGGCGGTCTCAGCGAAGACGACCAAGACCGCCAGGGCCGGGATGGCCGGGATGGCAAGGACACCAAAGGCGGGCCGGTGCGACAAGGCGGCGGACGCCCCCGCGAAGATGCGGAATCCGCTCGCCCGTCCCACCCGAGACCCGATCGCAAGCTTCCCGATGGAGAAGATCTGAGACGCTCGGCGTCCAAGGCTGTCGACCGGGGAAGGAAGCCGTCATCAAAGTCCCGACGACCTCTGCCGCCGCGTCCGCACAGCGTGGTTGAGCCCAAGATTGCGTTGCGAGCCCTCGTTGGTGAGGAACGGGCTCGTCGATTGGCTCGTCGACTAGATGATGCCGGCCGGGCATTCGCCGCCGAGAGATTCGACGAGTCCCGAAAGGTGCTTGTCCCCATCGTCAAAGAGGCCCCCGATCTGCCGGAGGCCCGCGAACTGCTTGGCTTGTCGTTCTACAGGATGGGCAAGTGGAAGGACGCTATTTCCCACCTGGAGGTATTCAGGGAGTTGAGCGGATCTACCGAGCAGCATCCGGTTCTGGCCGATTGTCATCGCGCTTTGGGCCACTGGAGGGACGTGGAGTTTCTCTGGTCCGAACTCGGTGAAGCATCGCCAAGTTCCGCGTTGGTGATCGAGGGTCGCATTGTGCTGGCCGGTGCCAAAGCGGATCAGGGAGACGTGGTCGGAGCGATTTCGATTCTCGAGGACGGCTGGCGTCTTCCCAAGAAACCACGCCTTCATCATCTGCGCCGGGCCTATGCGCTTGCCGACTTGTATGAGCGAGCAGGCCGCACCCCCAGGGCTCGGCAGCTCTTTGGATGGGTGGCGAAGAAGGATCCGGAACTGGCGGACGTGGCAGCCCGCGTTCGGTCACTCAGCTGATCGTGCCGATCCGTTCCGGCTCGACTGTCATACCCCCGTCGTAGATTCACGGTTGACTTCCCCGTCAACTACAGCCCGGCACTTCGGGCTCTACGAGGAGTCATGTCTTGAACGCTTTGAGCAACACCCCAACCGATGTCAATGTCGCCGTGGTCACGGGCATATTGACCAGTGATCCGCGTACCCGAACGCTTCCGTCGGGATCAGTGGTCATCAACTACGAGTTGACCACCAAATCAGCTCTTGGTGAGCGAGCCTCCGTGCCGGTGAGCTGGGTCGACCCCAGCCGGCCACCATCGATGAAGACCGGTGACCGCGTCACCGCGGTCGGAATGATCAGCAGGCGGTTCTTCAGAGCAGGTGGATCCACGCAGAGTCGCACGGAGTTGCTGGCGAATTTGGTCGTTCGACCCGGCGCGGCGCGTGCGGGAAAGGCGATCGCCGCGGCGCTCGCGCCCCTGAGATGACGATGATGCGACCGGACCTCCCATACCGGTCGCAAGCTGGGTAGCGTACGTGCCAGTCGGCATATGGTCGACAAGAACTTCTAGGAGTATTGATCGTGGACATCCAGGCTCTTCTCGGCGATTCTGCTGAGTCACTGCTGACACATGAGAGCACCACAATTTCACGTGACTCTCTCACGCTTCCCGGTGGCGACTTCGTCGATCGCGTATTCGCGCAAACCGACCGGTCACCGCAGGTTCTTCGCAACCTCCAAGCGCTGTTCGATCACGGCCGCTTGGGCGGCACCGGGTACGTGTCGATCCTTCCCGTTGATCAAGGAATTGAGCATTCCGGCGGAGCCTCATTCGCCCCCAATCCCACGTATTTCGATCCCCTGAGCATCGTGGAGTTGGCGATGGAGGGCGGCTGCAACGCGGTGGCTTCCACTTTCGGCGTGTTGGCAATGGCATCCCGTAAGTACGCCCACAGGATTCCGTTCATCGTGAAGATCAATCACAATGAGCTGCTCACCCATCCCGCCACGTTCGACCAAATCAAGTTTGGCAGCGTCGATCAGGCATTCGACCTCGGCGCGGCTGGCGTGGGGGCAACGATCTACTTCGGCTCCGATGAGTCGAGCCGCCAGATCCAAGAGGTTGGAGAGGCATTCGCCAGGGCCCACGAGCTCGGTATGTTCACGGTTCTGTGGTGCTACCTGAGGAACTCAGCGTTCAAGGTAGATGGTGTCGACTATCACGCGTCAGCCGACCTGACCGGTCAGGCCAATCACCTGGGGGTCACACTCGAGGCCGACATCATCAAACAAAAACTTCCCACCAACAACGGTGGTTACCCAGCGGTGAACTTCGGCAAGACCAGCAACTTGGTCTACGACGAACTCACCACCGACCACCCGATCGACCTTTGTCGATACCAAGTCGCCAACTGCTACATGGGGCGCATCGGGCTCATCAACAGCGGGGGAGCGTCATCGGGTGAATCGGATCTTGCCGAGGCGGTCACGACGGCGGTGGTCAACAAGCGCGCCGGTGGCACCGGGCTGATCTGCGGACGCAAGGCATTTCAACGCCCGATGGCCGATGGGGTCGAGTTGCTGAATGCCATCCAAGACGTCTACCTCGATGGCTCCGTCACGATTGCCTGACGCCTCTCTGCGTGGCGTCGATTTCACGACGTGCTCAACTCAACGCACACTCGGCCGGGACTTTCGTCAAATCGACAACTTGGTGTCACAAGATTGCCACAGGTCCGGTTATGGTGTGCCGGCTAAGTGACGCAGAGTACGTCAAGGCAAGGAGATTCTCGTGACCGACACCGATGAGCGGACGTCGGACATTCCCGAAGTCGAGCGAATCATCGTTCGCTTCGCCGGTGACTCTGGCGATGGTATGCAGCTGACGGGTGATCGCTTCACCGCCGCCAGCGCACTCTTCGGGAACGATCTGGCAACGCTGCCCGAATATCCGGCAGAAATCAGGGCTCCAGCGGGGACCTTGGCCGGAGTGTCGGCATTTCAGGTGCACATAGCCGACCACGACATCAGCACACCTGGCGATTCGCCGAGCGTGCTGGTAGCG
The DNA here is from genome assembly GCA_964533595.1 of uncultured Acidimicrobiales bacterium. Classification (GTDB taxonomy): domain Bacteria; phylum Actinomycetota; class Acidimicrobiia; order Acidimicrobiales; family Aldehydirespiratoraceae; genus SZUA-87. The sequence goes on from CAZHMP010000163.1 coordinate 3,201, forward strand.
ATGAATCCAGCGGCGCTGAAGGCCGACCTTCCCAAGGTCGTCGAACACGGCACGTTGATCATCAACTCCGATGCGTTCGACGAACGAAACTTGAAGAAGGCCGGCTACGAGTCGAATCCGCTGGAGGACGATTCGCTGGCCGGATATCAGGTGATCACAGCGCCGATGACCGCGCTCACCAAGGAAGCCTGCAAGGACCTCGGGGTCAAGCCTCGCGATGCGGAACGCTCAAAGAATTTCTTCGCACTCGGAATGGTGTCATGGCTGTACTCGCGGCCCACCAACACCACTTACGAATGGATCGATGAGAAGTTCAAGGGCAAGGAGCTGGTGATAGCGGCCAACGTTGCTGCTTTCAAGGCCGGTGACGTCTATGCCGAAAACGCCGACCTCTGGGCCAGCCGAAGGGTTGTGCGTCCAGCCAAGCTCGATCCGGGCACCTACACCAACGTCAACGGCAACACGGCCCTCTCTTGGGGGTTGATCGCGGCCTCGCGTCAGGCTGGCATTCCCCTGTTCCTCGGGTCGTACCCCATTACGCCGGCCACCGACATCCTCCATGAACTTGCCAAACACAAGAATTTCGGTGTTCGCACGTTCCAAGCCGAGGATGAGATCGCGGGAGTGGGTTCAGCCCTTGGCGCTTCCTATGGGGGACACATCGGGGTCACCACGACGAGCGGGCCGGGCCTGGCGTTGAAAGCCGAGACCATCGGCTTGGCCGTCAGCTTGGAACTGCCGTTGGTGATCGTGGATGTGCAGCGTGGTGGACCCTCCACGGGCCTGCCCACCAAGACTGAAGCGTCCGACCTCATGATTGCTCTCTACGGCCGACACGGTGAGGCTCCGCTTCCGGTTGTTGCTTCGTCCACCCCTGCGGATTGCTTCTTCGCCGCGATAGAGGCGGTGCGAATTGCGGTGGAGTATCGCACGCCAGTGATTCTCCTGTCCGACGGCTATCTCGGAAACGGCACCGAGCCGTGGCGTCTTCCATCCACAGATGATCTGCCTGAGATCAAGACGCAGTTCATGACCGAGCCCAACAATCCCGGTGTGGATGGCGAGCCGGATTTCTATCCGTA
>CAZHMP010000164.1:0-4203 GCA_964533595.1 uncultured Acidimicrobiales bacterium
TGCTGACGCTTGTGGCCGATGATCCAGCCGCCGCCGTGTACCTGCACGAGCACCGGCGCCTTGGCTTCTTTGTGAAGGGGAGCGTAGATATCGAGCAGATTTCGAGTGGGGTGTTCGCCGTAGGGGACATCGAAATCGGTCTTTACGCCAGTGATGCGAAAGTGGCCATTGGGGCGCACGGCGATCCGTGCAGTGTGTTTTGGCGCAGCTGCATCGACAGTGGCCCTGGTCGACGGTGCTCGATCGGGTCCGAACGTGTGTGTCAGCGCTTGATCAACCGAGGCTGAGGACCGCCGCGATACCTGATATGCACGGCCGAGCCCCACCCATGCGGCCAACGTGAGACCAAGGGCGGTCCATCCTCGTCCGCCATGTAGAGCGCCGGCTCCGATCAGGTTTGCGGTAACGACCAGTTGAGCGAGAAAGTGACCGAGTGGGTGGTCGCCCACGAGCCATCCGGTCATCATGATCAAGAGGCTCAGCGGGCCGGAGCGGTGGAGCCGGACCACTGCACAAAGCGAGGAGATGGTCCAGAGGAACCCCAACGACAAGAAAATTGCGGAACTCATGGTGCAGACCCCGGCGGTGTGTCCGTCATCAAATTGAGTTCTGTCACTGAATCACCCCACCGGAATTGGATTGAATGACGGCTTATCTGCATTTGTGATGCTGGCGATCGCCGACGATGGGACCTAAGTCCCTTCGGCGTCAACACCGATATGACTTACTGTGTAGCACCCGCCGACAAAAGGAAGAAACGTGGCCGATTTCCTGTCCCAGTACTCGATCCAGAGATGGTTGGAAATGTGCCCACAGGGGTACCTGGAAGACACCATCTACGGACACTCACCAGAATTGAGGGAACCCGAGGCGCTGATCGACAATGAGACGCTGCGCGAGGATTCGATTCGCACCACCGTGCAACTGGTGGTTGGCGAGAGGTGCGCGCTTGCCGCGTCGTCAGGCCTGGTCAACGCGGCGCCCGACTTCCCGAGCAAGAGGTTTCTCGCTACCCAGACTCTTGACGAGGCCCGCCATGTGGAGATTTTCACTCGCCGCCTCTTTGACCTCGGCATAAAGGAAGACGATCTCGAATCGACCATCGACCAATTCGTCAACCCCAATCTTGTGAAGTTTGCCGAGGTCCTCCTCGAGAAGGTTGACGCCGGGGATTTCATTGCCGGAGTCGTTGGCCAAAATATTGTTCTCGAGGGAATGGCGTTCAGCGTCTTCGAGATGCTCGAGGCAGTGTCCAACCAAGCGAACCCAAAGTTCGCAGAGACTCTTAGCGGCACCATTGCTGACGAACGTCGCCACGTCGGCTTTGGCGAGAATCGAATCGGCAGTCTGATTCGCGAACATCCCGAACGCAAAGCCGATGTCGAGAAGATGCAAGCCGAGATGACATACCACATGCTCGCCACATTCAGTGACTCGTTCCGAGGGAATGCCCCCGCAGTCGAGGAAGCCCGAACCGCGGCCACCGCCGACGGCGCCGATCTCGAGTCGGTGCAGTGGCATGGAACCGATTTGGCCGCAGCATCTCCGGAGGCAATGGAGGCAGTTCTTGCCGACACGGTTCTTGGCGAGTTCAAAACGCGGCTCGGCCGCATCGGGCTCGAGTACCAGTCACCACCGATGCCGGTCTGACGCAGCACACCGTTCACATGTCGGATTTCGATCCTCATTCGCTTGCCGAAGATGAGTTCATTGATGAGGTGCACAGTGTCGACTTTTGGTTTCAGGCAGTCGACGGTTATCTGCGCGATCGGTCATACGGCCGGTTGGATGACACCCCTGCTCCTGTCATGGAGGCGACCCAGCGCGAGAATCTCATCACGACGCTGTGCAACTACTGCGTGGGGGAGACCGCAGCTCTCGAGGCGTCCAGCGGTCTGATTGTTCTTGCCCCGAATCGCCACGCCAAGATCTTTCTTGCCACCCAGGTAGTCGACGAGGCTCGCCATCTCGAGGTCTTTGTCCGTCGGCTTCGAGACTTGGGAATCGACGAGCCCGAAGCTGAGATTGCCGTGCGAGCCAATCCTCATCTCATTCGGTTCAAGCGCCGACTGCTCGAATATGTGTCCGGGCGCGACTGGGACGCGGCCGTGTTCGCCCAGAACGTGATTCTCGAAACGATGGAATACACGGCATTCCGCGCACATCTTCAAGGAGCGGACCCAGTTACCGCGGAGGTTCTCGACGGGGTCGTGAAGGACGAGCGCCGCCATCTCGGGTTTGGCGAGAACAATCTTGGCCGCCGGCTCGGCGATGATCCCGACAAGCGACAGCGACTGGCAGAAGTTCGCGCCGAACTGGATGAATTGGTTCTCGCCACATTCGACGAGGTCCAGGAATCACTGGGTGTCGAGCGATCAAACCGTGTCGATCTAGGCGGGGAATATCTCCAGGCAGTGGAACGTCTGGGTCTCACCTGATGAGCATGGCTGAGCAGCCCGACGGGCGCGATCAATTGGCCGACAAGGTCGCTCAACACCAAGCCAGACGCGCCGACAGCGCGGAGCGCCGACGTTTCGAACTTGACGATCGAGGATTCAATGAGGTGCCCAAGAAGTGGCGGAAGTTCTACCGGCACTGGCAGGGAGAGGGCGACACCCTTGGACCAAACGAGATAATCTGTCCGGTCTGCAAGGTGGTGATCAGGTCGGTGAAGGAGTTGCGGGCGGGCGACCGCCTCTACTGCATGCCCTGCATGTCGCGGCTGCTCGTGGTCGAGGCATCAGACGGTTCGCTCACCACCGAAGTCGTCTACTGACGAGCACGGTTGCTCGCCGCTGCGGCGCCGCTCAGTCGCCTTGCGTGCCGACCTTGAGATCCCGGAATGGCACACCCTTGTCGACGCTGATGTCTCGGGGCAGGCCGAGAACCCGGTCACCAATGATGTTCTTTTGAATCTCGTTTGTGCCTCCGGCGATACCGCTCTGAAGCCCCGTGAGCGCGGCGCGTGCCCATCCTCCACCGATCTCGGAATCCCATGCGACGCCGCTGGGCCCGACGATTTCCATCGAGAGATCCCGGGCGTAGGACAAGATGTTGGTGCCCGCCAGTTTCCCGATCGAACCACCCGGACCCGGTGTCTTGCCGGCTTGCAGAGCGGCGCGCGTGCTCATCGACACCAAGGATTGGACCGTTTCCATGGCGTACAGTCGCATCAGCTTCTGCCTGATCACGGGGCGGTTGATGCTGCCCCGCTTGGCGGCTTCAGCGATCAGCTGGTCGGCGCGGTCATGTTGAATTCCGCCGGTGGATCCGGACCCGATCGCCACTCGCTCGTACATCAACATGGCGGTGGCCATTCGCCAGCCGTTGTTCAGATCGCCGAGTAGGTTCTCGGCGGGGATCGAGGCATCGGTGAAGAACACCTCGTTGAAGTGCATCCCGCCGTCGATCTGATGGATGGGTCGTACCTCGACTCCAGGGGTGTCCATCGGAACGATGAACATGGAAATACCGGCATGTTTGACCACGGTGGGGTCGGTGCGGGCGATCACCACGCCGTAGTCGCTGACATGGGCGTGGGTCGTCCACACCTTCTGGCCGTTGAGAACCCAGGTGTCGCCGTCGCGGACGGCCTTGGTTTGCAGGCTTGCGACGTCAGACCCGGCGCCGGGTTCGGAGAACATCTGACACCACACGGTCCTTGCCGCAATGTTGTCGGCGAGGTAGGCGGCCTTTTGTTCGTGTGTGCCGTACTCATTGAGCATCGGAAGGCACATGCCATGAGAGATGATCAGTTCGAACGTCATGTTCGGGTACTTGCCGTACTCTTCGCGCCAGATTCGTTCGTGTTCTTTGGTGAGCCCCTGGCCGCCGTACTCCTTCGGATAGGTGAGACCAGCCAGTCCGGCGTCAGCCAGTGCCTGTTGGAAACTCTTTCCGGCGGCCAGCATCCTCTCGCCGCGTGGATCAGGGTCTCCGTCGAGATGTATGCCCACGGCGTGGACGTCGAGGAATTCCTTGCATTTGGCGCGGAACTCGTTTGCTTCGACTTCGGTCAACGCAGCTTCGGACATCTGTACCTCGTTGGCTCGTGTTCCCGCGGCGCGCGGGTTGTGAACGATCGTTCACATGCTAAACCCCAGACTCCCGACCAAGCGAGTCCACCCCCCCCAATGTTTTTGTGAGTCTTAAGTGCTGCGTGGGCAGCACTTAAGACTCACAAAAACGGGTGGGTGGGGGGCG
>CAZHMP010000165.1:0-4182 GCA_964533595.1 uncultured Acidimicrobiales bacterium
CAACTCGCGAACGATTCGATCGGCGTCGATCAACACTGCACCACGCTCCGTGAGGCCGTCGGCGACGGTGGACTTGCCGGCTCCGATACCCCCCGTGAGGCCAATCTCGATCATGCGACAGAACCGTAGAAGAGATTCTCGCCATTCCCCAAACCGTTACGGAATAGTTGCTCCGCCGGCCGACACAATCTTCCCCGCAGAATCGTCGAGACTGGCATTCACTCCTCCACCGAACGCCGTGAGACCAGCCAGAGCCGCGAGTGAGATGAGTGAGATGAGCAGCGTGTACTCGACCAAGCTAGCACCGCGGCTGCCCACGTACCTCACCGCTAGCCACCTCGAAACGTTGTCGAATGCCGCCCTCATTGTCGGACTCCCCTTGTCGCCCCTCTCTGTGACGGGCTCACTAGTTCTTTCGGCACACTTGGATGCACGGTGAATGGGCCATTTGACCTATTTCATCGGCCCAATGGCCGGCAGTAGTGGTTCGATCGGCCATGCCGTTGGGTCAACAAACACAAAACCGCCGCCCGACGGCGACGGTTTGGTTGGTGGCTCACTGCAGTCGGAAATTCCCCCGTCACTCCAGGCTGACAATCCCCATGCGCACGGCCTGGAGAACAGCCTGCGTGCGGTCGCGCGCGTCGAGCTTCTGATAGATTGAGGCCAGATGGTTCTTGACCGTCTTCTGGCTGATGTACATGTGATCGGCGACCTCCGAGGTGGAGCAACCGTCGGCGATGGCCTGCAGCACTTCCTCCTCACGCTTGGTGACGACTCGTTCCTCCCGAGCGGGTGCCATCTCCAGTTTCCGCACCTCGTTGAGCATCGAAGCCGCCAACTGGGGCGACAGAGCCGTGTCGCCATGCGATGCCATCCTGACCGCATCGGCTATCTCCTCGGTGGAGCAGTCCTTCACCAGGTAGCCGCACGCACCGGCCCGAATTGCATTCGCAAGCACATCCTGATCGGCGTGCATCGTGAGCATGACGACCTTGGTCGCAGAGTCGCTGCCCCGAACCTGACGGCAAGCTTCCACACCATCCATCTCCGGCATGGATACGTCCATGAGGATGACGTCTGGTTGAAGACTGCTGGCCATGTTGACGGCCTCGAGACCGTCTCGGGCCTCACCGACAACATCGAATCCATGCTCCGACATTGATCGGCTCAGGCCTTCTCGAAGCATGCGATGGTCATCAGCGAGCATCAGTCGTATGGTCATTTGAATCAGCGACCTCTAAGTATCCCGGTGGCCAAATCGGCCACCCTCGTGTGAATGAACCGTTTTCGGCTCCCGAACCCATCGGACACATGGGCGGCGTTGTTAGGGAATATCCCGTATTCCACCACTCCCCGTGGCCGTTCTTTCGACATCATCGTCTCCCGCCAACGCGGTCCGCCGGCAGGAAACAACGCACAACCGTGCCTTTGCCCTCTTCGCTGTGGATCTCGAGTGTCGCTCCTATGCTGGATGCCCGCTCGCGCATACCCATGATCCCGTAGGAGTCGAGACGACCCGCCTTTCCGGCCGGGAAGCCCCGGCCGTCATCGGCAATCTCCAGAGCGGCGGCCTCGCCGTCACACCTCCACCTGACGGCCGCGCCTTTCGCCCCGGAGTGCCGCTGCACGTTCACCAGTGCCTCCTGCGCAATCCTCCACAGCTCACGCTCTTGGAGAAGGGGTAACCTGGCCCCTTCACGGTCCGCGTAGACACGGATGTCGAGATCGGTGCGTTCCATCAAACGGGACGCGAACTGATCCAGTACCTCGCCGATTTCCTGGCCCTCCGACACATCGGTGCGAAGGTCGTAGAGAGTGTCGCGCACTTCGCCGATCACTCCCCGCAGATCGTTTCTCAGCTGGCCCAGCGAGTCCCCCACCTCTTCGCTTCGCTCAACGCGGCCCACGATCCGATCAAGCTCGAATGCCAAGTAGGCGAGCGACTGACCGATGTTGTCGTGGAGATCGCGGGCAATTCGTGTGCGTTCCTCATCAGCGCCAACGGTACGAAGACGTCCGAACCACCTGGCGTTATCGATCGCGAGGGCGGCCGGTTCCACAAACCCCTTGAGAAGGTCGATATCGCGCTTGCTGAAAGCTGACGGTCTACGGGACTCCACCGCGAGCAAACCGATGACCGAACCTCGTGCTGGCAGCACAGTATAGATCCCAGATGATGAACTCGCCGAGATTCCGGGCCCCCTCGGACGGCTGAGATCGGGAACCTCCACCATTCGGTTGTCCGCCATCGACTTCATCAGCGGGGCCGGGAGTTCGGTCGGTCCAAGTCTCGAAGGAAGCGACGCTCCTTCACGACGCACAACCTGCCAACTCGCGTCCGTGTCGTCGAACACGAGGATCGCAACGGAATCGAAGTCGATGAGACCCCGGAGCCTCCCAACCGTGGTATCGAGCACGTCCCCGAGATCGAGCGATGCCGGCAAGGTCTGTGCGATGCGATGCAACGAGAACAGCAGAGCGTTGGCATCCGAGAGCTTGTCGAGACGGTTCAAGGCCAGTGAGTGCTGGCGATCGGCCTCGCCGCTGATGCGGCGGGCATACCCGGCGACCACACCCACCAGGAGCATCACGGTGGACCACTGAAGAGCCAGACGAAGATCCTGCGAGGTGAACTCGGGACGAGACGCCTCGGCGAGGCTTACTGCAAGCGAGGCGCCGATGCTGATTCGAAGCCCGAACCCAAATCCGCGAGCGAACCCGGCCACAACAATTGCGGAGATCAGCGAGAAGACGAAAGGCGAGTCCCAGAAACCCGTGGCTGCAACGGCAGCGACATGGAGGGCGATCTCGGCGAACACCTGCAGAAGTGAGAGGATGTTGCCCCGGTATCGGATCGGGCTGATGGTGCGGATCACCGTGTAGCTGACCACCACGAAGGCCCACACCACAATCGTCGTATCCGAGTTGAGGAATGCGTCGGCGGCGAGAGCCAGCGATACGACCGTCATTCCCCACCTAATGGCCAGAATCGCCGAGGCGAAGTGCTCAACACGGTCGAGGCGGCTGGGAAGCCCGGGCTCGCGTTTGTCGTAGCCATCGCCCTTCACCGTCAGCCTCGAGAACGGCAACAGGCGCATCCTGCGGCGGGGTCGCTGCTTCAACACCGGGGCCTCGGCCGGAGTTCCGATTTCACTCATGGTGTCGATAGCGGATCACCTCCGGTCGGATGTGTCCCCATCGGCAGCCACCGGTGATTTCGTAGAACTTTCAGCTCTCCGTAGTGAAATTCTCGCAGGCGACCAACAGGGGGTCACAAAGCACCGTCCAGTCCGCGTCGAACCAAACGGTTTTCCAACCGGAAGATTGGGACACAAGCTGCGTGAGCGGGTGATCGGTCCGCCAGATCATTGCATCGCCCCCCGACCGCCCCAACACCTCCGACCACGTGGGCCCGGCCTCGAACAGCACCAAGTAGTCCTCGAGCAGTGACGTCTTGTGGAGCTCGTATCTGTCGTCGATCCAAGCCGCACCAGCGGACCCATATCTGAGGTCAAGATAGTTGCCGACGAAATCCGGATGGACCACATGGGTGACGGCCAGCGACATGCCGGCATCCTCCAGAGCGTTGACCGCCTCAACGGGATAACGGGAGAGATCCACATTCGGAGACCGCAGTGCCAACAATGGAAACAACAAGATGACAGACAGTGCGATCAGACCAACGCGCCGGATGGCTGCCGACTTCTCATCGGAGACAAGCCGGCCGAGTGGCGGGAGCCCATCAGCCATCACCGGAATCGCGACCAGCACCGCCACTGGGATGTTGCGACGACTCACCAGCGCGGCTGCCAGAAACACCACCAAGGGCAGAAGATTGCGCCATGTTGATGCCCGCTTGACCGCAATGATCGTCATAACGATCACGGCAAGAAACGCCTTCGCGTAGAGCGCGTCGAACGCAGGCGACTGCCACTCGACGACGTGAGACAGGATTGCTCCCCTACCGAGCAACCCAAACGGGAAGAACAGAAGGCGCGGCCCATACGGGTTGAGGGCCCCACCGGCGAGGATTCCGATGCCGAGCCATCCGGCTGCACGGAGTTCCCTGCCGCAGCTATCTCTATCAAGCCGAGCGCCGACGGCGCGCGCTATCAACACAACAATTCCCAACGGCCAACTGCCGTGCACGCTGATCCACACGAAACCCACCACCGCGAG
>CAZHMP010000166.1:0-4178 GCA_964533595.1 uncultured Acidimicrobiales bacterium
GAGATGTTGCGTCGCAGGCTCACGCGTCTTGTGGACGTGTACTCCGCCGACTACGGCATCGACGTAAGTGATGTGATTGGGTCTGGCGCGGCGGGGGGTTTGGCAGGTGGACTGTTGGTGGCCGGTGCAAACCTGATGCCCGGGTTCGCATTGATCGCCGACGCAGCGGGTTTACAGGAAGCAATCGAGACCGCAGATCTCGTGATCACGGGTGAGGGGCGCCTCGATGAGTCGACATTCCGGGGCAAGGTCGTGGGCGGAGTGGCTGACCTGGCTTCAGCGTCGGGAGTTCCAGTGGTGGCGGTGGTCGGATCGCAGGATTCGACCGACACCGGCCAACTCGACGTGGTGGATTTGTCGGCGCAATTCGGCCGTGAGGTGGCGATGACCTCCACTGTCGAGTGCATTGGAGCCGCGGTGGGATCGATCCTCGATTCCGTGTGAGGCGGGCCCGATGGTGAAAGCAGCAGATTTGATCAGCGATTGGCTTTGGCCGAGATGACCCAGCCGGCGATACCAAGCAGGACAACAATCGTGAGGGCAAGTTTCACCAGCCCGATGATCGACACGAAAACCCACTGAACGAGTGTGACCGCACCAAATGCGGCAAGAGCTGCCACGACGATCATCGCCGGCCTGGGCAGGCGAGAGCGCTGGGGCTTGTCGTCTTGCTTGTCGCTACGGAACTTTTCGATGGCCACGATTCAAGGCTAGGCGACTGGCCGGAGTCACGTGGGTCGATACTCGATACGATTGGTCGGGATTCGACGTCTTCAGGGAGACAAAATGAGCGTGATCGTCAGGGTTCCGACAACGCTGCGGACACTCACCGCGGGCGCGTCCGAGGTTGAGGTCGACGGAGTTTCCGTGGCTGAGGTTCTGCAAGCGTTGGAATCGAATCACCCGGGATTCCAGGAGCGCATTCTCGATGAGGACGGAAAACTTCGTCGGTTTGTCAACGTTTTCGTGAGCGACGATGACGTCAGATTCATGGATGGCCTGGCCACAGCAGTCCCCGATGGCGAGACGGTCAGCATTGTCCCCGCTGTTGCCGGGGGTTGACCACATCAAAGTGGTCATTTTGGTTGTGATCCTGCGGCTCACAGGCTTGAATTGGCAGTCTAGGCATGAGAGTGCCAACGACAGTTGACCCGAGTGGGTCTTCGCCTCCGGAGGAACGATGCCAAAGACAATTCAATTCGATGAACAAGCCCGGCGTGGCCTTGAGCGGGGCATGAACCTTCTCGCCGATGCCGTGCGCGTGACCCTCGGCCCCAAGGGCCGCAATGTGGTCCTGGAGAAGAAGTGGGGTTCTCCCACCATCACCAACGACGGCGTCTCGATCGCCAAGGAGATCGATCTCGAAGATCCCTTCGAGCGCATCGGTGCCGAATTGGTGAAGGAAGTCGCAAAGAAGACCGACGACGTAGCTGGTGATGGCACCACCACGGCGACTGTTCTCGCGTGGGCCATGGTTCACGAGGGGCTACGCAACGTGGCTGCCGGAGCGAATCCGATGTCGGTGAAGCGAGGAATCGAAGCGGCGGTCGAGGCCGCCGTCGAATCGATCCACTCTGGGTCTCAGGATGTGTCAGACGACAAGGCGCAGATCGCCAACGTCGCCTCGATTTCCGCCGCCGATTCCGAGATCGGCGAGACCATCGCCGAGGCCATCGACAAGGTGGGCAAAGACGGAGTCATCACCGTGGAAGAGGGTCAGACATTCGGCCTCGAAATGGATCTTGTTGAAGGCATGCGCTTCGACAAGGGCTACATCTCCCCCTACTTCGTCACCGATGCCGAGCGCATGGAAGCCGTGCTCGACGACGCCTACGTATTGCTCGTGGGTTCAAAGATCACCGCAGTGCGCGACCTCGTTCCGGTTCTCGAAAAGGTCATGCAGGCGGCCAAGCCGTTGCTGATCATCGCTGAGGACGTGGAAGGCGAGGCTCTTGCCACTCTGGTCGTCAACAAGATCCGTGGCACGTTCACGTCGGTGTCGGTGAAGGCACCCGGGTTCGGCGAGCGTCGCAAGGCCATGTTGCAGGACTTGGCGATTCTCACTGGCGGACAGGTTGTGTCCGAAGAGATCGGGCTGAAGCTCGAAGCCGTCACTCTCGACATGCTGGGCCAGGCTCGCAAGATCGTGGTCAGCAAGGACGAGACCACCGTCATCGAAGGTTCAGGCGACGCCGCAGATGTCGCCGGTCGTATCAGCCAGATCAAGGCCGAGATCGAAAATACCGACTCCGACTACGACCGTGAGAAACTCCAAGAGCGTCTCGCGAAACTGTCGGGTGGCGTGGCGATTCTCAAGGTCGGCGCCGCTACCGAGGTGGAGCTCAAGGAGAAGAAGCACCGCATCGAAGACGCGGTTTCCACCACCAAGGCTGCTATCGAGGAAGGTGTCGTCGCCGGTGGTGGCGTCACCTTGCTGAGGGCGCAGGTTGGTGTTGAGGATCTTCTTTCGGGCATGGCCGATTCCGACGAGCGCGTCGGGGCGAAGATCGTGTCCAAGGCGCTCGAGGCCCCTCTGACCCAGATCGCCGTGAACGCAGGCATGGAGGGCGGTGTTGTCGTCGAGAAGGTTCGAAACCTTGAAGGCTCCAACGGCCTCGACGCCTCAACCGGTGACTACATCGACTTGATGGCTGCAGGAATCATCGACGCCGCCAAGGTCACCCGCTCGGCTCTTCAGAACGCCGGCTCGATTGCCGGACTGTTCCTGACCACCGAGGCGGTTGTCGCCGACGCTCCCGAAGATTCAGACGGTGACGCCATGTCAGACATGGATTACTGATTCGAGATAGCGATGCCGGCCCGATCTGCCGGCGAGTCTCATGGATTCCCTTAGGTGGGGTCATCGACGCAAGTTGATGACCCCACCGACGCTTTCTTGGCCTAATTTGGATCCATGAAGAACCAGCCGCCGATTCACCCTGACTGTCGCGAATTGGCACCCTTGATCGGTGAGTGGAGCGGTACCGGCGCGGGCCACTATCCCAGCATCGACGACTTCGAATTCGTCGAAGAGCTCACATTCGCCCATGTCGGCAAACCGTTCCTCTCGATGACGCAGCGAACTCGCGACCACTCGACCGGACTTCCCCTCCACGCCGAGTCCGGCTACCTCAGAGCGGCCGCCGGCGGCACTGTCGAGTTGGTGGTCGCCCAGCCATCGGGAATCGTCGAGATCGACATTGGTAGACCAGAGACCACCGACGATGCCTTTCATCTCGACTTGAATTCGGTAACTGTCGAGACGGCGCCATCGGCCAAGACGGTCACCGAGATCAGAAGGTACCTGCGAGTCGCCAGCGACGAAATGGTGGTCGAAATGTGGATGGCAGCTGTTGGCCAACCGTTGACGCATCACCTTCGGTCGGTGTTGACGCGGAACTGAGCTGCGGGCCTTTCGCTACGATCTATTGATGGCTGCACGGTCCCGGAGTACACGACGACTGGCCCGCCGTTGGTCCAATTCGGCGACGGCAGAAGGTCGGCTGCCGGTCGAACTGGCATCGGAAGAACCCATGGCCATCGAGCTCGATGGGGTTCGAGTGGCCACCACGATGCGAACACCCGGGCATGATTTCGAGTTGGCGGTCGGCTTCTGCCACAACGAAGGTTTGCTGGGCGGCGCTGCCGTGACGTCGGTCCGGTATTGCGCGAACGGGTCGGCGGTGGCTTCAGACTTCAACGTCGTGAGCGTTTCGACAGGCGGCGTTGCTCCGGAGCCACGACCGCGACTCACAGCAACCACCTCGTCGTGCGGGTTTTGCGGACATGACGAGATAGACGATCTCGCCAACGACTTGCCTCGTGTTGGCGGAGCAAGCATGAGCTGGAAGGCGCTCGCTGAGGCACCGGATCTGTTGCGAAATGGACAGACGCTGTTCGAGGCAACGGGCGCTGTTCACGCGGCCGGCGTAATCGAGCCCAATGGCGAGGTGTCCCTTGTCCGAGAAGACATCGGCCGCCACAACGCGGTCGACAAACTGGCGGGTCGAATGTTGCTCGACGGTCGACTACCGGCAACCGGTCTCGGGCTGGTGTTGAGTGGCAGGGCCAGCTTTGAACTGGCCCACAAGTCCTGGGCGGCCGGCTTCCGGGCGATGGTCTCGGTGAGCGCCCCCACCGATCTTGCCGTGGCAGTGGCCGAGATGGCAGGAATTCAG
>CAZHMP010000167.1:0-4168 GCA_964533595.1 uncultured Acidimicrobiales bacterium
GATCGGTGGCATCGATGGTCTCGGCTGCGTCGCCCTGGATCTCCGGGGCCACCGCGACAACCAGGCCGTCCTTCACAGCCACATCGGCGGCGCGACGGCCTGCCCCGGTGCCATCGACCACTGTGCCGTTCTGGATCAATATGTCGTACATGGCGTCTCCTCTGGTCCCGACGGCGGACGCTCATCCGGCGTATCCGGCTGCCCGGGTCGCGAGACATTAGCCTTGATCGGCCATTTGGTGGGCGGGCGGCCGTTGTCGCGTGCACCAGAAAAGCCTCGTGAGCTGGGAGTCCGTTGATGTTCCACGTCAACGACCACGCAGCAGCAGGAGGCACTTTCCGTGCCGTCGCTTTCGCTCAGAATCGACCGGTTGCAAGCCACGTTCGAACACGACGGTCTGGTCGACCGTGACCGTGACCGTGACCGACAAGGAACTTCCAATGTCCTGACCCATCGCACCACCCCGGGCACGCCTGAAGTCCACGGTTGAGTTGAGAAGCGTCGGGCACTTGATTTCGATCCATGTCTCGCGAGATCCGCCTGCTGGTGACCTACGGATCCATATGCCGATTCTGCAAACGTGCTAGACAACGCCGCGATGGTCCTACGCTGGCGCGCTGCGCTGCCCGCAGTCCTGAGCACCGCGCCGCTTGTCGGGATTTCGCTTCACTCAGACGAGCGCCGGACCGTCTTCGAACACGCGCTGGAATACTCGTCGAATCCGTTTCGTGCCGCTGCAGGAGCGACCAGCGGTATCGACGGGTTTCTCAACATCGGCAATTTCCGACCGATCGGCCGGTTCCTCGATTTCTTCGAGCACGGCGTGCTCTTTGAGGCGTCGAACGCTTCCGGCCTCCCGCCGTATGTGATGAACGGCATTGTGCGAGTACTGATGATCGTTGTGCTCGTCCTCACTGTCATCCGCTTGGTGGAAAGACTCGGATCTGCGACCACGGGCCCCAGCGCAGATACCGAATCATCAAATCGTCGTGGCGATCTCACTGGGATCGCGATGGCGACGGTCCTTGTCGCGGGGGGCTTCGCCAACGGGCTCGTCACGTTTTCCTTTCTCTTCATCGGAACGACAGCGCTGACGCTCTGGATCGCAATGTTCGTCACCCGCGATCGCGATCTCTGCACCCGACCGACCAGCCGATCAGAACTTGTACTCGTGATTTTCGTCGGCACGCTCAGTGCCGCGACGTACGACATGGTGTATCTCGTTCCGCCGCTAGCGATGGTCTTTTTGCTGGCCCGAGCCTATGGGACAGAGATGGCCTGGCCGGAGGTTCGTCGCTCCGCAGCGGCTCGCCGGCTTGGTGCGCTCTGGGTTGGCTTCCTGGCCGTGTTTGTTCCGGTCCGGATAATTATCGCCCAGCGATGCAGTGGGCGAACGTGCTATGACGCCTCCGATGTGCGTCTGCACATCGATGCTGCTCAGGCGTTCATTGTCCGGCTGATCAGCTCGGGCCCCCCGACGGGCTGGTTCTACAACAGCTATTTCCTCAACAAACGGGATGTCGGGTACGGCATTAATGATCTACTATCGTCTCTCGTCTTGCTGGCGGCGGTAGTCGGGTTGTTCGCCATCGCGGCCCGGGCAATATTGCAAGAGCCAAAGGCGGAGCCTTCGGCAGAGTCACCTCACATCTCGAATCGATCACTCATCGCCATTGTGGGATTCGGCGCCTCGGTATCGGTGATGGCCGCGGCACTGGTGAGCTTGGCGTCCAGGATTCAGGTCGAGGGCCCGGCGCCAGGGGGTGGTTGGCGAGAGTCGATCCTCTCTCAGACCGGCATCGGCATCGTGTTCGTCGCCGTCATCATCGCCGTTGTCGAACGACTCGCCGCGTCAACCGGGCGGGGCCGACGGATCAGAAACATCTTTTTGGCGCTCAGCTTGGGTGCGGTGATGAGCGCGACCTTGTTCGCCAACCAACAAATGAACGTCTTCGATCGACAAGATCAAGCATCGGCAGCGTCCAAAGAAATCGGGCTCGAAATGGTCACGTTTGTTGATACCCCGGAGGCCAATGAGCGGCGATGCGTTCTCGCTGATCGCTACTCGTTGCTGACAGCGGAGGAGTTCCACGGGGGCCCCGAGACGATCGCTGTCATCAACGAACTCGCGATCGCCCGGCACGGCCGGCCGTTCTGCCAGCATTCAGTCAACTAGTGCGGGAGAACGCTCCAACCCTCTCCCAGTGGCTGGCACCTCCCTTTCGGAACCCATTGGAGACCCGGCGTTCACCGCGCTCCGCCTGCCGGCGATGAAAGCAGTCACGGAGTGCTCGCTATTGCTCCCGCCTCCCTGGCTGAGTATTGCGTGTCGATATTGAATGGATCTTCTGCTCGGGTTCGCCGGATCTCAATCGGAGGCTGGCCCAACGCTCAGTGCAAAACTGCCGCACCGTGCGGTACTTGTGAAAGTCATCCCTTTTGTACACCTGTGGTGCAGATATCGGAGTCACCGAACTCAGCGCGCGCGTTGGTCGATGGATTGATGTTGCGCGGGACGGCAATGATGTCCTCATCACTGAACGAGGGACTCCGGTCGCTCAGTCGTCGCTCCAGGATCCACCTCGGTGATCGTGCGCCTCGCCGCTGTCCCAGCCGCCCTCGGCTTGGATCCCGCCGTCGTGAGCGATATCGCGCCATCGAGCCACTCGTAGCGCCGGAAATGTGGCGCGTGTCTGGAGCAGGCGCGCGTGGTTATCGGGTGCGCTAAGCGTTGCTCTCGGTCTGTCAAGCCGTGCGTCCTCGGCTCAAACCACGGTTTGGCCGGCAGGTGGTCGGTGTCGCGCCCACCAGGAAACGCCCTGAACTGGGAGTCGGTTGACGTTCAACGTCAAGGACCACGCAACTACAGGAGGCGTTCTATGTGCCATCACTCCCAAGCAGAATCGACCGGTTGCAAGCTCCCTTTGATCACGACGGACTGGTCGCCAACACGGAACTGTTGGTGCCGACCACCTTGATGGCGAGGCTGGGGCTCAAAAGCCGATCCCTCAATTGGGGATTGGAAGATCGTCAGTTCGCAGTCAGTTCCGGCGTCGGATCCCGGGCACACTGAATGGGTGAGGGTCCGGAAGTGGGAGAGCGATGCTGTCGCCGAGATCGAAGCGCAGGTGCACACGCACCGTTTCGAAATCGTGATTGGGGTACGCGCCCATCGAGCCGACACGGAGCGCAGTCGCCTCCGGCGAATCGCCGCCCATCTCGAGCCCCACGTTTACACGCTTCACGTGGTCGACCCCGTCGGTGATCACAGCGACGGCCAATGGTCCACCGCCAGATTCCGCAACCCGATATACGCCGAGCGTGGCGAACACACCTCATGAGGCTCGACCAGATCCGTGGCTTCGTGGCCTTCCTGATTGCGGTCGGCGCGATCGCGTATGCGTGGACCGCAATCGAGAACCGGCCGGTGGACGTCGTCCAGGCCGTCGCCTCCACCACGACCACCACAACCACCACAACCACCACAACCCCAACCACCACAACTCCCGAGGATGCAATCCAGGCGATCTGCATTCGGAGCGCCCAATTCTCCGGCGTGGCCGCCGCGCTCCCCGACAATTCGGGGCCCGGTCCAACCGCCCAACTGGCCCTTCAATATTGGACCGACATTCTCGATCTCGCACCTCTCGAGCTCCGCACCGAGGTTGTCGCAGTGGTCGACTACTACCGCGGGTATCTCGACCTCGCCGAGCCGTTCGACTTCAACGCTGCCAAGATCATCGTCGAGGGCGACAAGGAACGTTTCCAGCAGTTGGTCACCAGACCCGCACCGGGCCTGTCCAAAGCCCGTGACCTGATTGCGTTCGCCTGTGGCGTTGAGGTGCCCGACCAGCCGTCGATGTCTGACCGGGCCTACACCGACCTCGAGAATCGGCTTCTGTTTCCCGACGAGAAACCATGATGAGGACAGCACCGCAATCACAATTTCCGGTCAGCATAGGCCGCGCCCTCGCCGCGATCGTCGTTGTTGCAACAGCCACAACTGCATGCAGTTCGGCCGGGCAGGCAACGACCACCGAGCCGTCCGCCACAATCGCCGGGGGCGATACCGCCGCCGGCACCGCCCCTGAGTCGGGCGCCGATTCCAAGTCACCCGAGAGCCCATGGCCGACCGACCCGAGAGTCACCGATGCGGTCAACCGCTGGA
>CAZHMP010000168.1:0-4156 GCA_964533595.1 uncultured Acidimicrobiales bacterium
TTCGTTCTGGCTGTGTATTGCACGGCGGAGCCGTGCAATACACAGCCAGAACGAAAAGAAAAAAGGGGGTTAGTGGAGGGTTTCGGCGATGAGGGGGCGTGCGGATGGTGGTTCGGGGCCGATGGAGAATGCGTCGTGTAGCGCAGCCTTGGCCGCTGCGAACTTGTCGGCGTCATCGGTACGCAGCTCCAGAACTGGCTCTCCGGAGCTGACCCGCTCGCCGGGCTTGCGAACACAAATGACACCGGCGACAGCGCTCACGGGATCTTCCTTGCGGGCGCGCCCGGCACCGAGCCGCCATGCAGCGATGCCCACCGCGAGGGCATCGAGGCGTCTCACATAGCCGGATTCCGCCGCGTCGATCGTCAACCGATGGGGCGCTTCGGGGAGACCCTTCGAGAGGTCCCCGCCTTGCGCTTCAATCATGCGCTCCCACACCTCGTGGGCGCGCCCCGACGCGAGTTCGTCAGCCGGGTCGGCGTCGAGGCCCGCCAGTCGAACCATCTCGCCGGCCAGCGCCAGGGTGACCTCTACCAGGTCTTTGGGTCCGCCCCCGCTGAGCACGTCGATCGATTCCTGGACTTCGACCGCGTTGCCCGCGGCACGACCCAGCACGGTGTCCATGCTGGTGAGCAGGGCGCTGGTGCGGACGCCGTGGTCGTTGCCGATCCTCACCATTGTCTGGGCAGCTTCGCGGGCCCGATCGAGCTCTCGTAGAAATGCTCCAGACCCGAATTTCACGTCGAGAACGAGAGCATCGGTGCCCTCGGCAATCTTCTTCGACATGATCGAGCTGGCAATCAATGGAATCGAATCGACGGTGGAGGTGACGTCGCGAAGCGCATACATGCGCCGGTCGGCCGGAGCAATGTCGGCGGTTGCTCCGGCGATGATCCCGCCGACATTGCGCAGCTGCGCGACCATCGCCTCGGGTGACATGTCGGGCTTCCATCCGCTGATCGATTCGAGTTTGTCGAGCGTGCCGCCCGTGTGGCCGAGACCTCGGCCGGAGAGCTGTGGAACCGCCGCACCGCAGGCGGCAACCAGTGGAACAAGAATCAGGGACACCTTGTCGCCCACGCCGCCGGTGGAGTGTTTGTCGACGGTGCGTCTGCCGACACCCGACAGGTCGAGTGTGTCGCCCGAGTCGATCATGGCTTGGGTCCACACGTTGAGCTCATCGCTCTGCATGCCCTGCAGGTAGATGGCCATGGCCAGAGCCGCAGCCTGTTCGTCGGGAATCTCACCGGAACTGAACCGTTCTATGAACCATCGGATCTGCGAGTCGCTGAGCCGACCGCCGTCACGCTTTGTCTTGATGACATCGCCCATGTCCATGAGAGGTCAGCCCTTCGCCGCTTCGAGATCGTCGGGGCCGAATGCGTCGACCAGCAAGTCACGTAGGGGCCTGGGACCCTTTGAGGTGTCGACCATCAAATCCGCACCGCCGACCTCCTGCAACAGTTGACGGCAGCGTCCGCACGGCGATAGCCGCTCCCCCTCGGTGTTGGTGGCAACCATGGCGATCAGGCGACCGCCTCCCGAGAGATGGAGATCGGACACCATTCCGCACTCGGCGCACAGGGTCATGCCGTAGGAGGCATTTTCGACGTTGCAGCCGCAGACGATCCGGCCGTCGTCTACTAGCCCGGCCGCACCCACCGGGTAGTGCGAGTAGGGGGCGTAAGCGTGGGAGGCTGCCTCGCTGGCTCGTGCGGCCAACTCGTCCCAGTCGATTTCCGGTGGATTGGTCATGCCACATGATTGCGCGATCCAATGGTCAATGTGGCGAGTGAACCAAATGGGGCTCAAATGGCTGATGAATCTCAAGTTGTGGTGATAACCGGCGCGGCGGGCGGAATAGGCAGTGCCTTGGCCCGCCGATACTTGAGGTCGGGAGCCAGGGTTGCCTTGCTCGACATCAACGAAACGGATCTGGAAGCGCTGGGGGACCATCTCGACGCCGGCGATCGCGTGATGACGATCAGGTGTGATGTGACCTCGGAGGACGGTTGCGAGGACGCGGCAGCAGCGGTGATGGCGCGTTGGGCAAGGGCCGATGTGCTCATCAACAACGCGGGTGTCAGCCACATGAGCCCGTTCGCCGACATGGATCTCGATGTGTTTCGCCGGGTTGTCGATATCAACTTGTTCGGATCCGTCTACTGCACTGCGGCGTTTCTCCCATCGCTGCGACACAACCGCGGTCGGATCGCTGTCATGTCGAGCGTTGCCGGGTTCGCTCCGCTGTCGCTTCGTAGTGCCTACTCCACGTCGAAGCACGCCCTCCACGGCTTTTTCGACACTCTCAGAGCGGAGTTGGTCGACGACGGCGTGTCGGTCACCATCGTCTGCCCGTCATTCGTCAAGACCGACATTGAAGCGCACATGCTCGGCGACCACGACGACTCCGGGCCCCGTCAGACCACCGGCGCAGAGGCCGATCCCGACGATGTTGCCGATGCCATACATGAGTCAGTTGAGGCTCGTGAGCGAATGTCGTTCCCGACTCCGGATGCCAAGATGATCTTCGACGTGGCCGTCTCCGATCCGGCCGGATACGACGAGTTCATGCGGGCCATGGTTGCCGGATCCGATTGACACGGCGGTCTCGCCGGGCGAGCATGTCGGTCCACCTTCGAACGATGGTGTCATGGGGCGCGACCTAGCGGAGCAAGGTATTCAAGTTGATCTACAAGTTCGCTGATTGTGAACTCGACACGGACCGGGTGATGCTTTGCCGAGGCGGTGATCCTGTGGCGGTCGAGCCACAGGTGTTCGATCTGCTCATTCACTTCCTGGCCAACCGGGGTCGGGTCATCCCCAAGGAAGAGCTACTCGATGAGGTCTGGGGAGATCGGTTCGTCAGCGAATCGGCCCTCACTACGCGCATTAAGACGCTTCGTCGCGCGGTGGGTGACGACGGAACCCGTCAACACGTGATCAGGACGGTTCACGGTCGCGGCTATGAGCTGATAGCCGAAGTGGAGAGCAGCGATGCACAACCTCTCAAACCCAGCCATCGCAGCCGTCTACCAGCCGCTGTTCAGAGCGTCATCGGACGTGATGAGCTTCTCCACCGCCTCGGTGCCGACCTCCGCGGCAATCGGCTGCTAACTCTTGTGGGGCCCGGCGGGGTCGGCAAGACGACCATCGGTTTCGAGCTGGCTCGAACAGCTGAGCCGCAGTATGCCGACGGCGCGTGGGTAATCGAGCTTGTGGGGGTGGTGGACGATGAGGCGGTGCTCGAAGCAATGGCGACTGCGCTCGACGTCAACGTCCAAAAGCAATCCTCGATCGACGATGCCATCATCGATCTTCTTCAGCCGCTCGAGTCGTTGCTTTTGATCGACAACTGCGAGCATCTCATCGAGCCGATAGCCCCGTTGATCGGTCGTATATTGAAGTCTGCACCCGGCGTGTCGATCGTGGCCACCAGTCGCGAGGCGTTGGCATTCCCGGGCGAGCATGTGTGGCCGATCGAGCCATTGTCGGTAACGCCGAAAGTCGATCGGCTGGGACATGAAGGTTCAAACGCCCCCGCCGTGACGCTGTTTGTCGAACGGGCCAGCGAAGCCGATCCTGGGATCACGTTCACCGAGGATGATCTGTCGGTGGTAACCGAGATCTGTTCGCGGCTCGACGGCATCCCATTGGCGATCGAATTGGCCGCGGCGCGGGCGCGAACCACCGACCTGAACGAGATTCTCTCGCGCATCGATCAAAGGTTCCTGCTGCTCAAGGCCACGCGTCGGGGGGTCGATCCCAAGCACCGCACGCTCAGCGACGCGATTGGTTGGTCGTACAACCTGCTCGATTCGGCCGAGCGACAGGTTTTCTCGGCGGTAGCGATCCTTGCCGGTCCGTTCGAACTCGCCGCGGCCGAAGAGTTGTGCCAAGTGCTGGAAATTCCTGATCTCGATGTGTTGGAAGTGCTGACCAAGCTCACTGAGCAATCAATGGTTTCCGTGAGACGCGTAGAGGGCATCGGCCCGCGTTATGAGCTGCTCGAAACGCTGAGAGAATACGGCCGCAACCGCCTCGATGATGAGGACCGTGTCTCATTGTCAACAGCCCACTCGCACTACTTCACGCTGATGTCTGAAGAGGTGGAGGCAGCGCTCGGAACAGATGCGGAAGGCATCGCCGTAATCAG
>CAZHMP010000169.1:0-1100 GCA_964533595.1 uncultured Acidimicrobiales bacterium
TCGACGACTACACCATCGAGCACATCATGCCGCAGAACGTGAACCTGTCGAGCGAATGGCGGGAGGCCCTTGGGGAGGACTGGGAGCGTGTGCATTCGACCTGGCTGCACACCTTGGGCAATCTGACGCTGACCGGATACAACTCGGAATACAGCGATCACGGCTTCGCCACGAAACGGGATATGGCAGGCGGATTCCGTGAGAGCCCGCTGCGCGTGAACGAAGGCCTCGGCGCTCTGGGCACGTGGAACGAGACAGCAATCCAAGAACGCGCCAAGCGACTCGGACAGCGATTCACAGATGTCTGGATCGCCCCAACACTGTCTGCCGAAGTTCTCGACTCCTACCGACCCGTAAAGGCCGTGCCGAGCCCGGGTTACTCCATCGCCGATCACAAGCACCTCGTAGGGTCCGAGCAAACGCGCGCCCTCTTCGATCTGCTCCGCACGAACGTGTTGGCCCTCGACCCCTGCGTGACCGAGGAGTTTCTGAAGCTCTACGTGGCGTACAAGGCGGAGACCAACTTTGTGGACGTCGTCCCCCAGGCGAAACGGCTACGCCTAACGATCAACCTCGACTACCACGACCTGCACGACCCGCGTGGGCTCGCCAACGATGTGACCAACGCCGGCCGTTGGGGAAATGGGAACGTCGACGTGGTCGTTGAGAGCGAAGATTCGATCCCTTACGTGATGGGGCTCATCCGGCAAGCGTTCGAGAGGCAGATGGGCAACAGCGAGGACGGTTCTTGATTTGTCTCGGCCGCGCGCGGGAGATGATGGTGCCGAATCGCTGGCGGAGATCATCGAAAGGCTGGATGAGGCAACCGCGAGGATGCTCCTCAAACGTGCTGCTGCTGAGTCGGCAGCGATCGCCGCGGCGGTACGGCTTGCTGTAGCAGTGCCTGCCGACCGCGTCGCGATCTTGCGAGCCGAGGCTGACGCAGTGCTGCGGACGCGGCGCCACCTGGACTACCGCGAGGCGAATGAATGGGCGCTCGACGCTGGAGTCGTGGTCGATGCGATGGAGGCGGAAGCAGCGGGCAACCCATCGAGGGACTTGCTGAAGCTGATCGAACTTTCGGTCGGTCGGGTCGTGAA
>CAZHMP010000169.1:1200-4152 GCA_964533595.1 uncultured Acidimicrobiales bacterium
GTTCGCTGTGCAGCATGCAACGGAACGCCTTGCCGTGCTCGATGGCGATATCGGAGCGATCGTCGCGCTGCTCGGCCAAGACTTGACTTCTCCTCATCAGTACACGCGGGTCGCCGAGGCGATGCTTGAGCTCGAGCGGGCCGACGATGCGCTGCAGTGGGCAGAGCGAGGCATCGAGGCAACAAGTGGATGGCAGGTCAAACACCTCTACGACATCGCTGCGGGTGTGCACGAGGCGAACGGGGACCTGACGGCTGTCCTAGGCGTGAGGCTCGATCACCACCAGGACATGCCCAGCACGTCGACGTACGGGCTCCTGCGCGACGCGGCTAGCGCTGTCGGGTCCTGGGACTCACACGTTGCTGCGGCCCGCGAGGTTCTCGGACGTCGAGATCGTGGCTCGTTGGTTGACGTGTTGCTGGCGGACGGCGAGACCGAGGCGGCTTGGAGCCTGGCGGCCGAGGACGGCGATGACCTCGGCAACGACCGCCTTATTCGACTCGCGCAAGCCTATGAGGTCGTCGACCCGGCCGCTTCGGTCGATGTGTATTTGCGGGTAGTCAAGTCGATCCTGGAGACGACTGATCGAAGGGCGTATCAGGCCGCCGTGAAGCAGCTCAAGAACGCAAGGCGTGCCGCCGCATCGGCCGGCCTTTCGCACGAGCATCACGCATATCTCGTCGGTCTACGTGAGGAACATCGGCGAAGACCAACCCTCGCCGCGATGCTCGACAAACTAATCGCCGGCTGACCTACGGCTCTGTGGCATCGAGAAAGTCGGTGGTGTAGCCGGTCAGCACGCTCGTGACGGTTGTGGGGTCGATGATGCCGGCGAGGGCCTGAACGGCGAGGCCGACGCCGGGGCTACGTGGCGTGGCAAAGAGTTGTCGCACGAACCCGAGGGCTGCGCTGGTAGCGGTTGATGATCGTTCGTCGGCGAGCAGCCGCATCGTGGCCGCGGTCATGTCTTCTACTGAGGTGGCGTCGAACAAGCGGTAGATGTCACCCGCGTCCTTGGGCATGAGACGCTCGGGAGTGGCAAGCCGTTCGCCAAGCTTGTGTGCCTTCGCTACCAGCAGAGCCGCCGGACCTGCAACGTTCACGACAACGGTCCGATCGTCGAGGTCTTCGAATGAGGTGATCTCGAACGGGTCGAAATCGACGATCGCCCCGGCTACACCTTCGCTCTTACGAGCAGCGGTCTTGCCATGCTCGCCCGGGAGTCTGGCTCCACGACGGCCTGCCTTCGAGACGAGTTCGGCTGGGACGATCAGGTCAACGGGCACAGTGATGTCACCGTCGAAGCCCGGCCGCTGGAACCGTTGTTGCCAGATGCCTGGCTCAGCCGTGAGTTCGAAACCGGCGTCGAGCATGGCGTCACCGAGGAGCGGGATATCGGCCAGCAGGGCTGGGTCGAGCGCGAGGTCTGCGTCGGTCGTGAATGGTTGATATGTCGAGAGCCGCCCGGCTGTGCGGAGATAGACGGCTTGCGCACCGATGAGAACGATCGCTCCGATGTGTGGCTGTAGGGCGGTGAGCGCATCGAGAAGCACCCGTCGGGCCTCGACGTATTCGATGCGTGGTTCGTTCCCAGTCACAGTGGTGCGAGTTCGTTGGTCAGCGCCGGCGCCTGCCAACGGTTGGTCTTCTCCGCCATCCATTTGATGAGGGCTTCGCCTTCTGCGGGCATGCGACCGGGCCCGGTGAGGCAATCGATGGCGGCCTGGACGGGGGACACGTAGGTGATGTTGTCTGTTGTGGTGTTGCGTTCGAACACGATCTGATCGTAGGGGCGGGCTATGACAACGTTCCCACCATTTCTGACTTGGCGAAGCCGGAGCGTGTCGGCGATCCGTTCGGGGTCGTCCGCGTAGACAACGGCAATTTCGGGTGCGGCGACTGAGACAACTCGAGCGGCGGCGAACGAGCCGGTGACCGCCCATTGTTTGAGTTTGCTGGCGCCGAGGTCATCGAGGAACTGTTCGGGCCCCGCCGACGCAACCCAGTTTGCTGTTTCGTTCGCGTCGAGCAATCCGTAGCTAGTAGTCAGTTGTCGGAGGAGTGCTTCCCATTCGACATGTTGGACCCTTCCACGTGGCGGTCTCGTGAGGAGCAACTCCTCGGAAAGGGCGGTGAGGACTCGTGAGACGTACCCGGGGTCGGTCTCGACAGCGGCAGCCAGTTCGCTGACGGTGTATGGGGGCTGCACTTCGATGAGTGTGCGTAGGAGAGCCCATGCCTTGGGGCCTCGAAGGTTGGGTCCCTTGATTGGTTTTGGTGATGGGTCTTGGGTGGCGCCGTCGAGGCGGATGTAGATCTCGGGTGCCTTGAGGGACAACGAGAAATTGCCGGTGTCGTCGCCATAGCTGAATCCGCAGTCGGAGAGGATCGTGCGAGTGCGTTTGCTTAGCCATCGGGTGAACACGAACGTCGGCCGTGCGGGATCATCGAGGGCGACCGCTGATCGGGGGTCGAGTTCATCTCTGACCAAGATGTCGAGCTCGCCGGTAGCGCCGCTCACGTTGGTCGCTTGTACTGTCCCGCCGGTGTCGGAGCGGGCGACAACCTCGATGGTCCAAGCCGGAGGCATGATTGAGGTGAGCGTGTCGACCGCAGCGTCGAAGCGCCGTCGGATGCGTTGGGGTACAGGCTTGCGACCCATCGTCGGTCCCTCCAGATCAGCTCGCTCACCATCCTACGGCAGTTTGTCTAGAATGTGGAATTGTTTGACGCAAACAAATCAGCGTTCCAGACAAGGCTTCTAACGGATCTTCTAACGGACGATCCGTCACGGCCAGTTATCCACAGGTACGGGCCGACACGCAGATTCGGTATATGCCCAGCTCAGGGGCACTAAATGACACCAGCGGTCACCAGCGGAAAAGGCCTTTCTGCGACTCATAACCCGAAGGTCGCAGGTTCAAATCCTGCCCCCGCCACCAAGTGAAAGGC
>CAZHMP010000170.1:0-4133 GCA_964533595.1 uncultured Acidimicrobiales bacterium
TCGGATCCGATCAGCGCGGCGTGGACCTCAGCGCTCATCTTTTCGGCAAGCGTGCGACCGAAGGTGAGCGCTTCCCGCGCCGCCTCGACCAACTCTCCACGATCGTGTTCAAGAACGACTAGCAACATCAGACCAGCCCCAATTCTTCGAGCACATCAACCACCGCAGAGGCCGCCTCCGGGCCCTCGCCGAGGATGACCGTGTTGGATTCGGTCTCGGGTGGTTGATGAAGGCGAACCATGACCTGACCACCCGATGCGGCATCGAGTTGAAGCGTGTCGATTTCGATCCGTTTGGACGCCAACCGGCCCTTCATCGTTGGATACCGAGGCAAGTTCAGACCTTCCTTCACCCCGATCACCGCCGGCAACGGCACCTCGTAGACCTCGAATCCTCCGTCGATCTCGCGGTGCAGCGTCACCGATCCGTCACCGAGTTCGATTCCCTTGATGCCGTTGACCATCGGACGCCCAAGCGCGTAAGCCACTCGTACCCCGACCTGGAATCCTCCGGAATCGGCTGACTCGTTGCCAAACATGACAAGGTCGAACGGCCCGCCCTCGGCTTCGAGTCGGCCGACAGCCTCGGTGATTACCGAGGCGGTTCGTTGAGGGTCCCAGGCTTCGCCGCCGGTCGGCACGAGCACCCCGCCGGCAGCGCCCACCGAGGCCGCGTAGCGCAACTGCTCCTCAGCTTCTTGGGGCCCAACTGTGAGGGCAACAACGTCACCACCGTGCTCCTCGATGAGTTGCACAGCCCCTTCCAGAGCACACTCCTCGTGAGGGCTGGTGGTGAACCCAAGATGGGTGGCGTCGACCGCCATGCCATCAGGGGTGACGTTGATCTTGGCGCCTGGTGACGGCACCCGCTTCACACAAACGAGGATTCGCATGTTGGTCTGTTGGCCTCTCAGCTCTTGAGACGGCTGTCTTCGGGGTCGAACACCGAGCCGGTGGTGGCCGCGACCTTCACCGGGAACAGCTCGTTCATGTACATGATCTGCAGATCTGTGCCGACAACTGCGTATTCCGGAGGCAGATAGCCCAGCAGCAGGTATTTGCCAACGGAGGGACCGCCGCTCGCCGAGGTGACGTGAGAGACGCGGCCGAGGGAATCGACGATGCGTTCACCTTGCATGGTGAGGATTGGCTCGTTGCCCCCCTGTGGCATGCGCCGACGGCCCTGGCTATCGGTGTGATCCTCCACGGTGAGCGTGCACATGATCGCTGCCGGTCCTCTTTCACGCGCCGCGAGGTAGGCCTCTTTGCCGATGAAGTCGGCCGCCTTGACTCTCGGGCGAGCCAAGCCGGCCTCAACCGGGCTGTATTCGCTGTCGAGTTCGGCACCGAAGAGCCGGTAGCCCTTCTCCATTCGACCGGTTCCTCCGTAGACCCCCATGCCGACCGGCACCACATCGTGGGCTTGTCCGGCCTCCCAGAGCGCATCCCAGAGAGCCGGGCCGTCGCTCCACGAGCAGTAGATCTCCCAACCTGATTCGCCGACGTAGGAGATGCGGAACAACTTGCACGCAATCCCAGCGACCTCGGCGTCGATCACCCAGCCGTATGGCGAGCCGTCTTGGCTGAGGTCAGCTTCGGTGAGCGATCCCACCAATGCCGGAGCGTTGGGTCCCCACACGCCGATGGTGCAGATGTCCATTGTTCGGTTGGTGAACTTGACTGATTCGTCGGCCGGCAAGTGTTTGCGAACCCAGAACTCGTCGCGTCCGCCGTCGAATGCCCCGGTGATGACCCGCACGTGTTGATCGCCGAGACGCATCATCGTGAGGTCGGAGTGGAAGCCTCCGTTGGGGGTGAGCCATGGCGTGTAGACGGCTTTGCCGACGGGACCGTCGACCTTGTTGCATGCGAGATACTCAGCGAGGGCTACTGCGCCAGGGCCTTCGAGGTCGAAGATCTGGAAGGCGCTGAGGTCGACCATGCCGACCTTGTCACGCATGGCAAGATGCTCGGCATCGGTGATCGGGGACCACCAGCGACCGTCCCATTCGTGGTCTCGGTCGGCGACACCGTATTTCTCGACGAGCGGCGCGTTGCACTCGTACCACTGCGGGCGCTCCCACCCTCGGGCGTCGAAGAACTCGGCTCCCAGGGCTTCTTCACGCGAGTAGAACGGGCTCTTCACCAGACCGCGTCGCCCGATCCACTGTTCGCGAGGGTGCACGATGCCATAGGTCTTGTTGAAGTGCTCGTCGCAGCGGGAGTTGATGTGGTCGTAGCCACGCTCGTAGGGGTAGAGGCGAGCGATGTCGGTCCCGTGCGGGTCGGTGAGGTGCGGGTAACCGTAGGTCATCCACTCGGCAACGACCTGGGCGGTGGCGGGGCCTTCCTTGATCCAAACCGCAGCGGCGGACCACAGGTTGGCGACCTCGACTGTCTCGCCGATCACCGGCATCGTGTCGGGTGTGAGTGAGAGCAGGCCGTTGATGGCGTACTTGATCTCGGCATCGCCGAGCATGTCCATCAAGTCGATGGCTTGTTCCATTTGCGGGTCGAAGTCGTCTTGGGTGAGCGGCAGTTCGGTGGGTGACAGTGCCGCTTCGGCGTTCGAGGGGATGGTGTCGGGATGATGAAGTATTGCCTTGTGGGCGTACGAGCCGACTTCCATCGATCCGGCGGACTGGCGTTCGTAGCAGAAGGTGTCCATGTCGCGGACGATCGGGTAGCCGATCTCGTTGTTGGTCTCGGCCAACACATCGATGGGGCCTACGTCTGCCATTTGGTGCACGGCCGGCGACAGAGGGATGGTGGCTCCGGCCATGTTGGCGAGCCGGTTGCTCCAGAGCCCGCAGGCGATGACCACATACTCTGCTTCGATGCGACCCTTGTCGGTAACGACTGCGGTGACGACCGACGAGTCGTTTGGCCCGTCGGTGGTCTCGATGTCGAGCACTTCGGTATTGGCGAATACCTGAAGTCCGGCGGTGGCGATTGCCTCTTCACGCAGCGTGGTGCCTGACGCGAGCGAGTCGACCACCGATACCGACGGCGTGAAGAATCCACCGACAATCACGTCTTCGTTGATGAACGGAACCAGTTCTTTGATCTGGGCCGGGGTTAGAAGTGAGGATTCGATGCCCCATGATTTGGCCGATGTCATTCGTCGGCGGAGTTCCTCGAGTCGGGCCTCGGTGCGGGCTATTTCGAGCCCTCCGCACGTGGTGTTGAACCCCATGTCGGTGTATTGGCGCTGACTTTCGAGGGTGAGCGTGGTCATCTCCTTACCGTGGTCCACGGGGTAGATGAAGTTGGAGGCGTGCCCAGTGGATCCGCCGGGGTTGGGCAGCGGGCCCTTGTCGATCTGGACCATGTCGGTCCAGCCGAGCCTGGCCAAATGGCCGACCAGGCAGTTGCCGACGATGCCGGCACCTATAACGACGCACTTGGCGGACTTCGGTAGATCACTCACTGTTGGCCCCCTCCGGGAATTGCGTTGGGCGTGTAGCCCCGATGACGTTGACTCTCAACCCTTGCAGTTGATGATACACAAGTGATATATCACTCATGTATCATGGTATGCTACGCGTAACAGACGGCACAGGCAACCCCAAAAAGTGCCTGTCTTGATTCTCCAGCAGACAGTGAGTCCGATGAAACCCACGCTCGGCGAGCAGGCTTACCAACAGATCCGGCGCATGATCGTCAACCTCGACTACGCGCCGGGCGACGTCTTGCGCGAGCAGGCCATACAGGTTGGTATCGGGATCGGCCGCACACCGGTGCGCGAGGCCCTGCAGCGACTGGCCAGGGAGCACTTCATAACGGTGATTCCCCGTCGCGGAATGTTCGTATCGGGCATCGACGTCTCCGAGCTGTCAATTCTCTTCGAGACCCGCACCGTTCTCGAGCCCTACGCCGCTCGCTTGGCCGCTGCACGCGGCACCAGCGATCACTGGGATGCCATGTCCGACGCTCTCGGCCAGATCGGCAACGGCTCGAAGTCGTCGAGTTCCTCGGGCGTACCGGTAGCGGATCTGATGGCAGTCGATCGCTCATGTCACGAAATCATGTGGCAGGCAGCCGGCAATCGATTCCTGATCGACACTCTCGACACGCTCTACGCGCAAAGCGATCGTCTCTGGCACCTTTATCTGGCCGATGTTGCCTACATGG
>CAZHMP010000171.1:0-2860 GCA_964533595.1 uncultured Acidimicrobiales bacterium
GATGCCATTAGCAAACCATTAGCAACGCGACACCCCTCGTCTCGGCACGCCGGCCCGAGCACCGCATAGTTCCGGCCGGGGTTCGCACGTGATCGTCTGACGGCCAGGAGCAGTAATGGGCCCGATGAGTGAGGCCTCCGGTCGACGGTGGTGTCGGACCTTGCGCGCGCATGAATACCGAGTATAGTGATGCTCTTGTATACTCGGTATTGTGAGGAGCTGGTATGACGATTCCGCACGCGCTGTTGGCGCTGCTGGCACCTGAACCGAAGTTCGGCTTGCGGCTCAAGATGGAGTTCGAGGCTCGTACGGGTTCTGTTTGGCCGCTCAATGTGGGTCAGGTGTATGCGTCGTTGGGGCGGTTGGAGCGTGACGGGTTGGTTGAGTATCGGGGCGGGTCTGATGATGCTCCGAGTCAGAAGCTGTATGAGCTGAGCGGTGCGGGGTTCGAAGAGCTCCGCCGCTGGCTTCATACGCCCTCGGTGGATGCGCGGCCTCCGCGCGATGAGGTGGTGATCAAGGTGATGGTCGCGCTCACAGTTCCAGGAGTGGATGTGGGTGAGGTGATCCAGAGTCACCGGCGCCAGATACTCGAGGTCATGCAGGGCTACACGCGGGCCAAGGCCGATGCTGCGGGTGACCTAGCGGCGACCATGGTCATCGACGCAGAGTTGTTGCGCCTCGAAGCCGCGGCTCGTTGGCTCGACACGTGCGAGGCTCGTCTTCGTCGGGGCGCGACACTCGACACGATGGAACCGGCCCCTGATGTTGGTTCGGCTGCCGCGGCGAAGCCTGGGACGTTTCGATGAGTGCGACCTTGGAGTTGTGCGGCGTGACTCGGACCTTTGGTTCGGGTTCGACGGAGCTAACCGCGCTGAGCGCCGCGTCGCTGACCGTTGACGCCGGAGAGTTGGTGGCGATCATGGGGCCAAGCGGTTCGGGCAAGTCAACGCTTCTCACCATCGCTGGCGGGCTAGATGTTCCTTCATCCGGGTCGGTGCTGTTTGAGGGTTCCGATCTCGCGTTGCTGAGTCGTGACGAACGTTCGAAGCTACGGCGCTCGTCGATTGGCTATGTGTTTCAGGAGCTGAACTTGTTGAGTTCGTTGACTGCCGCGGAGAATGTCGCAATGCCGTTGGAGCTCGACGGCATGCGAGCAAGACAGGCGCGCCAAGCGGCGATGGTTGCCTTGGAACAGGTCGCCATTGGAGACAGGGCCGGTAGTTTCCCCGACGAGCTGTCTGGGGGTCAACGCCAACGGGTTGCGATCGCGAGAGCTGTCGTCGGTGATCGATCGTTGCTATTGGCTGATGAGCCAACCGGGGCGCTCGACTCGGTCAACGGTGAGGATGTGATGCGCATTCTTCGCAGTGCCTGTGATTCCGGTACCGCCGGAGTGATCGTGACCCACGACGCACAGCTGGCAGCGTGGGCGGATCGGGTCGTGTTCATCCGCGACGGTGTGATCACCGACGCAACCCAGCCCCTACCCGGCCCAGAGTCGCTGATCGTTGCCGACGGTTCAACGTGAGCGCCCGTCTAGCGCTTGCCCGTTGGGGTTGGCGAGTCGTTCGACGCGAGTGGCGACAACAACTACTCGTGCTCGCCCTCATCACCGTGGCGACCGCGGCGGCATCTCTGGGGGTTTCGCTCGCCTACAACTCGGTGCCGTCACCATCGGATCGCGTCGGGTCAGCGACCCATGAACTCGGCTTGTCCGCTGGGCAGGGACCCGGCATGGTCGAGTCGATCAAAGCTGCCGAGGCCGTCTTCGGAACACTCGATGTGTCCTACGCGGCTCAGGGTCGCCGTGAGGGCTCCACCGATGACTACACGGTCACCGACCGCGGTGAATCGACAATCTTTGGAGGCGAGACCTTCCGGCTTCGGAGCGGAAAGATGCCGCAGTCGGCAGGGGAAGCGGCAGTTGCTGCCGGCCGGGCCACGCTCGGAACCGACCTCGGAGACACGATCGACGTGGCCGGCCACAGCTTCGAGGTGGTGGGCATAGGCGAAGATCCGTCAGATCTCTCTCGCTCACTCATCGTTGTTGCACCGGGAATGGTCCCGGACCCAACAGCCGCCTATCTGCTGGTCGAGGCCACCAACGAACAACTGGACCGCTTCGGCGCGGCCGTAGGCGGTGGCTTTTCTTTCGAGGTCATGGCCGAGCAAGACCGCCAGCGTCTCTTGTCGGTCGCCGCGGCGTTCGGGCTATCAACGGTGGCAATGCTCGAAGTGGTCTTGTTGTGCGCTGCCGGGTTCGCGGTCATCGCCCGCCGCCGGATCCGTCAACTCGGCATGCTCGGCGCGATCGGGGCGAGCGAACGCCATCTCCGTCAGGCCATCACGCTCAATGGCGCTGTTGTTGGGCTTGTCGGCGGAAGCCTGGGTGTCATCGCAGGATTCGCAGCGGCGGTCGCAGCCCGGCCCATCATCGAAGACGTCGTCGGGCACCGTATGGCCGCGCTATCGGTGCCTTGGCCGTCAATGGCGCCACTGGTGA
The DNA here is from genome assembly GCA_964533595.1 of uncultured Acidimicrobiales bacterium. Taxonomy (GTDB): domain Bacteria; phylum Actinomycetota; class Acidimicrobiia; order Acidimicrobiales; family Aldehydirespiratoraceae; genus SZUA-87. The sequence continues at coordinate 2,507 of CAZHMP010000171.1, forward strand.
TTCTGGCAATCTTCGCCGCTGGCGTCGCGTCGTGGTGGCCGGCGCGGATGATGGCTCGCCAGCCCATTACCGAGGCCCTCGCGGCTCGCAGCCCCGATTATCACCCCACCCGCAAATCCCGGTGGGCAGGCGTTGTGATGACCACCATCGGTGCGGTCTCGCTCAGCTTCGGAGTCCGCCAACGGCAGCCGAACGTGGTTGTGGCTGGGCTGGTTGTCGCGGTGCTAGGCGTGTTGGTGCTCTCGCCCAGCTTGGTCGCCTTCGTCGGCAAGGTCGCCCACCGGTTGCCGCTGGCCCCACGAATCGCGGCCAGAGACATCGCGCGCCATCAAAGCCGTTCCGCCGTCGCGATCG
>CAZHMP010000171.1:2960-4103 GCA_964533595.1 uncultured Acidimicrobiales bacterium
CCGTCGCGATCGTCGTAACAACCGCATCCTTCAACGCCGACGCCGCTAACCGGCCACCCAACCTGCCCGACAACATGGCCCTCATCGAGCGCAACGGAGCACGATCCGGCGGTCCAATTTCGATCGAGCCGATCCCAGCCGGCGTTACCGCCGCTGCACGAAACGTTCAGGCCGTGGTGCCCGGGGCGCGACTCGTGCCCGTGCATGTAGCGCTGTCCAGAAATCTGTCACAAGAGATGATGGGTCCAGGCGCGGCCGTCAACTCCGTCTACCCGGTCTTTGTGCAGTACCCATCGTCTGATGGTGACCCGAATCACTTCTCCAGTTCATTAGCGTGGATCGCGACGCCCGACCTTCTCGATGCGTTCGACCTCCCGGAGGATTTCGCGTCCTCGGACTCAGCCGCACTCACCACCACCGAGATCAGCGAGTTCGCCCTGAGCACCCAGATCGTGGACGGAGGAGGCCCTGACCCGTTGGCCGCGGAAAGGATTCCACTCACCAATCACAGCTCGGTCGCCCAGTTCTGGTTGACCTCGGCAACCGTCGACCAACGCCACCTTCAAACCCGAATCGGTGGATGGCTCCTCGTCACAACGCAGCCGATCGATGCCGAAACCAACGCAGCGCTTGTTCGGGCCGCCGCCGAGAACGAGCTCACCGTGACACTGCAACGAGACGGCGCCAACCAGACCGCGATCCGTCGAAACGCCATCGCCGCCGGAACGATCCTCGCGCTCACGGTCCTCGCGATAATCGTCACACTCATCCGCTCTGAACAATCCCAAGACACGCGAACACTTACAGCAGTGGGCGCGCCGGCACGAACGCGCCGCCTCATCAGCAGCGCCACCGCCGGGCTGCTCGCACTCACCGCAGCCCTGCTCGCCGTACCAGCCGGATACCTCGCTCTGCTCGCCGTCATCTCAGATCCCAATACAGAGCTCGGCTTCGTCGTCCCAGTAGAAGCGATCGCCGTGGTCGCGTTCGGAATTCCAACCCTCGCCGCGATCGGCGGATGGCTCCTATCCGGGCGAGAACCCAAACACCTCGGCCGCGTCCCCAGCACATAGAAGCGCACTGACCTCCAGCTCGTCTCGACCGATCTAGCTTCGATCGATTCAGCCGATCGCCTCTCCAGCC
>CAZHMP010000172.1:0-1389 GCA_964533595.1 uncultured Acidimicrobiales bacterium
GGCTGAATCGGCTGGTGACGTACAGTCGGTCGCCGATGCCCGCACCTGCCAGGTGCCAGGTGCGGCGATCCATGAGAAGGCTCCGTCGGCGCCGGTTGTCTGCGGATTTGTTGCCGTGGCCGAGGGAGCCATCTGCCTGATGTCAACCGCAGTGGTCGACGGGTCATCTCGTCGGGCGGTGACCGTCGCACCGCTGATCGGATTCCCGACTCTGTCGATGACGACGCCGGCGATGGCACTGCCTGTCTCGATCGTCGGGTCGATCGACCCGGTATCCGCTCCTGCGACGACCGTGACCGGAGTCCCCGGGGCGTCATAGGTATCGTTCCAATACTCGCTCAACAAGCCTGATCCGGGCGGCGGGGTGAACAGCACCGAGTACGAACCGGGCGGGAGCCCTGAAACTGTGTATTGCCCGCTATTGGCGGAAGTGGCAAACCCCTCAACCGGCCCCGATACATCTGCGACGTAAACGAGAACACCGGGCAGATTGGCTCGACCTGAATCGCTGATCCTTCCCGAGATTGAGCCTCCCGGCTCCAGATGAGCGTCGAAGCCTGTCTTTGCAACACCTCGGCTGACTGGCACTGTGCTTGCCGACGCCTCGTCATAGACATTGTTCCAATATTCGGTGGCCAGGTTCGATACCGGCGGGGCGGTGAAAGAAACCGAGTACGACCCAGTGTCGAGACCACGAATTGTGTAATCGCCATTCACATCGGTGATGGCGGAACCATCCCCCAATCCGGATCCCGTGGAGGCATATACCAACACACCTCGCACGCCTGAGGCAGTTGCGGACGGTCCGGCGGTGACATTGCCCGAGATCGATCCTCCCAATTCGAATTGCGCATCGATTCCGGGGGTGTTCCCGCCCACACGGACCACCACCGGGGTGGCCAATGCCGGATCGTGAGCGTTGTCCCAGTATTCAGTCAGCAACCCCTTGGCGGCCGGCGCAGTGAACGAAACATCGTATGAACCCGAGGAAAGTCCGGTAATCGAGTATGACCCATCGCCCAGGGAAGTGGCAGAGCGCTGACCGGCTGCACCCGACGCGAATATCACCACGCCTCCGAGCGGACTGCCGCCGTCATCTTTCACGAGGCCCGTGATCGAGCCACCCGCCTCAAGTCGCGCGTTGATGCCGACTTGCGCCAGACCCGCTGTCAGCGAGACTGAGCTGGAACGAGCCAACACGCGTGCGTTGGTCCAAAACTCGCTCAACAAGCCCGACCCTGGAGCCGGATTGAACTCGACAGTGTATGAACCGGCTGGGAGTCCCGAAATGAGATACGAGCCGTCGATCCCGGTCTTGGCGAAGCCGAATCCGGCTCCAGTCGTGGATGTGGCCTTTACCACCACGCGGGGCTGCGGCAGACCTACGTC
>CAZHMP010000172.1:1489-4080 GCA_964533595.1 uncultured Acidimicrobiales bacterium
CCCATTCCAGAATTCGTCAATCAGGTCGGGTTTCGAAGCCGGTGCCTCGAAAGACACCGTGTAGGCGTCCGCCGGGAGATTGGCAATTGTGTATGTGCCGTCGCCAGCCGTGACTGCAAACCCAGAATTGAACCCCGACCCGTCCGCATACACCCATACGTTGGCCAGCGTCCCGCCACCGCTCTGAGTGACCGTGCCCGATATTGAGCCGGATCCCACCGCCGCCCGCGGCACCACAACTGCTGCCGCTTGGTTGGCCGGCACTGCTATCGCAAGGAAAACAGACACCAACACGACACGAATACGTAAACGATTCCACCACGTCATTAGAACCAGCACCCCAATGCTTCGTTCTGGTCTTGCCACCGTCGGCGTTGACCTTTGCGGGATATTGTGGCACACCTCACGACGCGTGGCAATGCCACTTAACGCGGCCGGGTGGAAAATCCGACAATTTGTGGAGTTTCAGGCTTGGTCGTCCGCTGGAATCCAGGCCTCTGTCGTGATCCCCAAACCGTCAGCGATGCGGTTGGCGTAGGCGTAGTAGGCGGTGCTCTCCGCTATGTCGTGAATGTCGCGGTCGCTGAAACCCGCCTCGCGAAGAGCCTCCACATCGGACTGCTCCATGTCGGCAGGCGTGGCTGTGAGTTTCACCGCATAGGTGAGCATGGCCCGTCTCTTTTCGGACAAATCCGCCGTACGCCAATCGGCGTCAATCGCCGCCAGAAGGTCATCGTCCTTGAGCAGACGGCGCAGACCGCGCCGATGGTGGGTGATTCAATAGTGACAGCCGTTGACCTGACTCACGACCAGGGCGACCAATTCGCGCTCCACCTTGCGCAACGTGGCCGTTCCCGACATCGCTGAGCCGTAGACGCCAATGTGACCGGTCATTGCCTTCGGGTTGAGCGAGTGGATCGACATGATGTTGTCGACCCGGCCGTAGGTACGGTCGACGACCTTGGCGTAGAGATCCTCCAGTGGACCGCCGGCCCACTCATCATCAGGAATCGATTTGATCCAGGCCACGATCTGCTCCTTGGTGGGATTGCTTCGTGAGGCTCCTATTGGTCTACACGAATTGCCGGGTGGCGCTGTGAACGAGAGCATCGAGCACGAGTTCCTGCGCCGGCCGTGATCTGGCCGAGTCACGTGTGAGGGCCACCAGATCGCGATGAAGACCTGATTCTCGGATGAACCGAACGACCGCACCATCGGGGGGAGGATCCACGGCCAGCCGCGGTTGCAGGCTCACCCCCAGGCCCTTCGCGACATACCCGCGAACGAGTAGAAGGTCGTCGGTCTCCCACTTCACGTTCGGTTCGAAGCCGGCAGCCCGGCACGCTGTGAGCGCCGCGTCTCCACAGGACACAAATTCGGGGGACACGATCCAAGGCTGATCGGCGACGTCCGACAATGCCACCTCCGTGTCGGGAAGGCCGAGGGCCTCCGGTGCCAGCAGCACGAGAGGCTCACTTCCGAGCACCGTCGATGTGACACCGTCGGGTACCACCAACGGATCGTGGGGGTAGATGTCGACAATCGAGAGGTCGGTGCGACGCGATGTCAGCTTGTCGATGCTCACGTGCGGCTCGTCGTCGGTGACGGTCAATTCGATACCGGGGTGCAGTTCGTTGATGGCGACCACTGCCGGGGCCACAACGGACAATGCCAAGCTTGGAACAGCCGAGATTCTGAACTCACCTTCGATTCGGTCGAGCATGGCCTCGGCCTCAGACTCGACCTGTTCCAGCCGGCCCACCATTTCGCCCCCCTGCGCGGCCAAATGACGGCCAAGCGGAGTCAGCGCCACCGATCGACCGTCCGGTACGAGCAACTCGGCACCCACCTCGGATTCGAGGGCACTGAGCTGCTGCGATACCGCCGACGGGGTGATGCCCAACTCTGATGCCGCCGCCGACAACGTCCCCAAGCGCGACACAAGCCAGATCGTTCGCAACCTGTCGAAGCTCAGATCCATGTGTCGCCTCAGTCCACTATTGATAATTCCAGATGACTTAATGTATCACTTCGTGTTAGTCTGAGTAATCAATCTCTCCGGGTTGACCATCGGCAGCCCGTCAGTCGAATGCCAAAGGATTCATCATGAAACCCACCAAGACCGGACACGAATCTCTCGTCGGCAAGGTGGTCGTCGTCACCGGCGCGGGCAAGGGCATAGGCCAGGCTCTTGCCGAGCGCTTCGCGTCCGTCGGTTCGCTGGTCGCCGTCAACGATGTCGACCCGGAATCTGCTGCTGCCACCGTCGCCACAATTCAAGCCGACGGCGGCACTGCCATCGCCGTCCCAGCCGATGTCTCCGATGGTGTCCAGGTTGGCGCGATGTTCGATCGCGTCATCGACGAATGGGGCACGGTCGACATACAGATGAACAACGCCGGGCTGATCAGCCCCATGCTCCATTTCTTCGAGGCCGACGAGGCGTGGTGGAGGCGCATCATCGACGTGAACCTCACCGGGCATTTCCTGTGCTGTCACCGGGCGGCAAAGATCATGGCCAAGAAGGGCAAGGGAGTGATCATCAACATGTCGTCGGGAGGGGCAACCCGCTCCCACCGCGCGTTCACCGC
>CAZHMP010000173.1:0-4073 GCA_964533595.1 uncultured Acidimicrobiales bacterium
GGCCGTGGCGTCTGCCTTGAGGAGGTGAAGCCCGTCATTTCCCGACGTGGCTATCACCCCGCCGGTTTCCGGTAGTGAATGCTGCGCACTTTGGACCACGGCCGGTGAGAACACTCCGTCCGAACTGCACGCCGATGACAGGACCGCGAGTGCGGTCACCACGATGACGATGCTTCGGCGGCGCATCCACGAAACGTAGTTGGTGTCGCGGGTCTAACGAGCAGAGCCCACGAGTGAGTTCCGACCGGCTCAGGAGCTCGGAAGCAACTCGCTGACGAGCACAGGGCGCTGCTCGTCGATTGACCGATGCGCCGCAGCCCCGACCGCCACACCCCACATCCCATCTTCCAGGGTCACCAGCGGCTGTCCGCCGGTGCGAATTGCCTCGAGCAGGTCGGTGTGTTCGAGATACGAGGAACCATGGTGGTAGCCGGCGTACTTCACGCGCTCGTCGACCACCGACTGCTCCTCGACCTCTCCGATCCAGTGCTCACCGCGCCGACCGAGCCGGATCACCGACTCGGGAATCAGTGCCTCGACCTTGCCGGTGTCGCCCACAGCGACAAGTTCTTCCTGATTCTTGGTGGCATCGGCGAACATGCACAGATCCAGCATCGTTCTCACTCCGTTGGCGTACTCCACGATCACATAGGCGTTGTCGAGGATGTCGCTGCGTTCTCCGTCGTAGTACTCGTCGAGATGGTTTACGTCTTGAGCGCCAGAGGCCATCACTCGCACCGGACGTGTACCCACGATGTGGTTCATCAAATCGAAGTAATGACAGCACTTCTCCACGAGCGTGCCACCTGTGTTGGCCGAGAACCGATTCCAGTTGTTGACCTTCACCAAGAATGGGAACCGATGCTCTCGAATCGACAACATCTTGAGGGTGCCGACCGCACCGTCTCTCACCTCGCTGATCATTCGAGCGACCGGCGGCATGTAGCGATATTCGAGCCCGACCCACGCGATGCCCTTGTGTGACTTGCCGGCCTCGACCACCGAGAGGCAGTCCTCAATGGTGGTGCACAGTGGCTTCTCCACCAGCACGTGGAGATCGGTCTCCAATACGTCGAGCAGCGGTTGCGTATGGAGATGATTCGGGGTGACGATTACGACGGCATCACAAGTGCCGGAAGAGAGGAGATCGGTGTGGTGGGTGAACACCGACGGCGTGGGGTCATCTTCGAGTACGGCGAGCGCCGCATCGATCGACGGTTGATTCGGATCACACAGCGCCGTGATCACGGCGCCGTCAAGTGCTTTCAGGTTCTCGATGTGCTCGATCCCCATCATGCCGGTGCCGATTATTCCGTAACGAACCTCATCACTTGCCATCAGGTCTCCACACTTTCAACAGCGGTATTGCGCTCCGATTACTGTACGGCCCATGACGGATGCTCTAGTCAATATTTCGCCCCGAATCCTCGGTGAGAATCTCCCTGAGGTCGGGCCGCTCGGGTTCGGATGTTGGCGCTTCACCGACCCCGACGTGGATCGTTCGTATCGGCTGCTGGATACCGCGATCGATGCCGGAATGAAGTTGGTCGACACGGCCGATGTCTACGGTTTCGATTGGGGTGGATCGGGCTTTGGTGGGAACGAGGAGATTCTCGGCGGGGTCTTGTCGGCGCACCCCGGCTTACGCGATCGAATGGTGTTGGCCACCAAAGGCGGGATCATGCCGGGCGTTCCCTATGACCAGAGCCGGTCGTACTTGCGCTCGGCATGCGAAGCTTCGCTGCGAAGGCTTGAGGTTGACTCAATCGACCTCTACCAAATCCACCGCCCAGACATTTTCACTCACCCGGCGGAGGTGGCCGAAACCCTGTCGACACTTCGCAGCGAAGGGAAGATTCGGGCTGTCGGCGTATCCAATTTCACCCCGGACCAATACGACGCGTTGCGTGCCCACTTGCCGTTCCCGCTGGCCACCACCCAACCAGAGTTTTCGGCCGCCCACCTCGACCCGCTCCGTGACGGAACTTTCGACCGGGCCATGAGAGACGGCGTGACGCCGCTGGCCTGGAGTCCGCTGGCGGGCGGACAGCTTGCCGTCGATTCACCTGACGATTCGATCAGACCGCAACTCACAGAGGTGATGTCGGAGCTGGCTGAGCGAGAGGGAGTCGACAGGGCTGCCATCGCCTACGCGTTCGTGCTGGCGCACCCCTCGCGACCGATCGCAATAATCGGCACTCAGAACGTTGAGCGGGTTGCATCTGCGGTCAGCGCGCTGGGTGTGCGACTCTCTCGTACTGACGTATACCGGATCATCGAGGCATCAGAAGGAGTCCCACTGCCATGACCACCTCAATTCGACCGCTCGAAATTGCCTGGTTCTCGGCACTGTGTGACGACGATTACGAGTTCCTCGGCGTACCCGATGTCGCGCTGCGCAGCTCCTGGCCTCACTGTCGCAACATCGTGCTCACCGCCGACCGCTACGGATACGACAACGTGTTGCTTCCGTCCGGATATGGCTTGGGCATCGACAACACTGCGTTCGCGGCTGCGGTGGCGCCCGCCACGGACCAGATCAAATTGCTGCTGGCCATTCGCATGGGTGAGCTCGTGGCCCCCCAAGTGGTCAGGCAGGTGGCGAGCCTTCAACAGATTGCGAATGGTCGCCTTGCCGTCAACATCATCTCCAGCGATGTCCCCGGTGAACGTCTCGAGTCTGAGCCTCGGTACCGCCGCTCCACAGAGCTCATGTACGTGATCCGAGAACTTCTCGATGGCAGGTCGGTCGATTTCCACGGAGACTTCGTCGACCTGACGCTTGACCCGCCCCGCATAGTCGAGGAGATCAGCGGTTGCCCGGCCTTCTACTTCGGAGGGCTTTCCCCGGCCGCACGTGAGTGCGCGGCCCGCGGTGCCGACGTCTTCTTGATGTGGCCCGACACTCCCCCCAAGGTTGCCGAGGTCAAGGCCGACATGGACATGCGGGCTGCGGCGTTCGGCCGTTCTCTCAAGTACGGCTGGAGATCACACGTGATAGTGCGTGAGACCGAAGCCGAGGCCCGTGAGGCGGCTCGTCGGTTGCTTTCGCGACTCGATGCAGCCGAGGGAGAAGCAATCCGGGCCAAGTCACTCGACTCGAAGAGCGCCGGGGTCAGTCGGCAGGCGCAACTTAGGGAAGGTGCCGATGACGAGGGATATGCCTCACGTCATTTGTGGACCGGAGTCGGCCGTGCCCGCAGCGGCGCCGGTGCAGCGATCGTTGGGAATCCGGATCAGGTGCGTGACACCATCATGGATCTCGCCGAGGTGGGGATGGATGCCTTCATTCTGTCGGGCTATCCGCACGCCGCCGAGTGTGATCTGTTCGCCCGACATGTGTTGCCCCAACTCAGCCACGCCAAACTCGACGTGACGACCTCGCCGGTTGTGGTCTGATCTGACGGCGAGTTGATCAGCGCAATATCTCGATCGGGCACGGAGCGCCGTTGAGGCCGTCGATGCGGGTGTCGAGAGATCGTCCGAAGAGCCCACCGGCCACTACCAAGACCTCCACCGGCAGTCGCTGGAGGTCTTTGTCGACCAAGACCTTGATGCCGTCGCCCAACCGGTGACGGCGGTAGCCATCGAGCTTGCGTCCCTTTGTGTGGGCGTCGACCGACACCTCGAACCTTTTACCTCAACCGTATGGTTCAAGGAAGTCGATGACGGCGGTGCCACCGCGTCGGCGAATCACGGCCGCGGCCTTGTCTGTTACGTCGATCTGCACAACTGGGTCAACCCGCGACACATGGGAAAGATTCCCCTTGTGTGACACGAACATGTGTTCGATACTGATGGAATGACTTCGCCTGGATCAGAGGCCATAGCCGTGCTCGCCGACGCCACTCGTCTGGTCGCGCCTTTGGCCCTGGCCCACGAACAGACCCTCCCGGTCCTTCCCGAATTGGAAGAACTCCTACCAGGTGGCTCGATCAGGCGTGGGTCGATCGTGGGGGTGGAAGGCACCGGCGCCACCTCGTTGGCATTGGCGTTGGCGGCCGGACCCTCTGCCGCTGGATCATGGACTGCATTCGTCGGCCTGCCTTCGATCGGTCTCAAGGCGGCTGAAG
>CAZHMP010000174.1:0-4054 GCA_964533595.1 uncultured Acidimicrobiales bacterium
TGAAATGTCCACAGGCACGGCACGTGTGAGCGTGTGGCCCACCGGGGATGTGCCGACAACTTTCTTGTGGAGTTCGGCGACGGCCTCATCGGAGGCGTCGGATTCGAGATGAACGTCGACCTTGATCGACTCGTATCCGGCATTTCCGTCGGGAGCGAGCCCGAGGAAGGTGTGCAGATCAATATTGCCCGACAGATCGATGTGGAGGTCGCTGATCGTGATTCCGGCGGCGGTGGCGTTGGCCGCATAGCCCACGGCCAGGCAGTTGCCGAGAGCAGCGAGAACTTGTTCCACCGGGTTCGGGGCAGTGTCGGTGCCGCCAAGGGCGGTGGGTTCGTCCGATCCGATTGGATCGAATTCCCTTATGGATGCCGACGAACGGAATCCCTGATCCCACGACACGGTCGCACTCCAGACGGAGGCGGCTACCTCAGGCACCTCTTGGATCTTGTTGGCCAGACCGGCGACGGATTCGATGTCGACGTCGTTGAGGCTCGGCTTGATGGTGGCAGTCATGGTTCCTCCGGGACTAATCCCATAAAAGATGATTGGATTAGTCAGGATTATAAGGACCTCAACACCGAGCCGCAACGGAGTTCTCCAACAACACCACTCAGAATCTCGGCTTCGGCGCTACCGTCTTCAATCGCACATCACATGTGTGACACCGACCACGGGATTCTGGACTGCCTTGAACAAGCCGATTGACACCCTCTCCGCCATCGCGTCGAATCTGTACTGGACGTGGGACCGCCGATCCCGGGAGCTGCTGTCGGCTATGCCGGGATCGTCCACCGGCGTACACCCGCTGCAGGTGATTCACGCTGCGGATACGACAGATCTCGGGGCATGGGTTGCCAGTCGATCTGGCGAAATCGAGAAGGTGAACAGCGCAATCCGCGAGTTGGAAACATCAGTCGGATCGCCAGAAATCGCGTATTTCTCTCCGGAGTTCGGCATCGCCGCAGAGGTGCCGCAGTATTCGGGCGGACTCGGCATTCTCGCCGGTGATCATCTCAAGGCCGCGAGCGATATCTCCTTGCCATTGATCGGAATCGGCTTGTTGTATCGCCAAGGATTCTTTCGTCAGGAAATCGAGTCCGACGGGCAGCACGAGCGATACGAAAGAGTCAACCCCGACGACATCGGGGCCATCGATACAGGCCATCGGGTCACGGTGCCGATTTCTGGTTCCGAAGTCGTGGCGCGCGTCTGGAAGCAGATGGTCGGCGCGACCACGCTCTTGCTTCTCGACACTGATCACCCAGACAACTCGCCCGACGATCGCCAAATCACCGACCGCCTGTATTCGGGCGATCGCCGACACCGACTCCACCAAGAACTGGTTCTCGGTGTCGGGGGAGTGCGTGCCCTGAGATCTCTCGGTCTGGAGCCCCATGCGTTTCACCTCAACGAAGGCCACGCATGCTTCCTGCTGCTCGAATTGCTGGCCGAACGTGTAGAGGATGGCCTTGCCCTTGATGAAGCAGTCGAATGGGTGCGCTCATCGACTCTGTTCACCACCCACACGCCGGTTCCTGCCGGGATCGACACCTTCAGCCGAAAATTGGTCACCCCCGAGCTCAAGCCGTGGGCAAAGCGCATTGGTGTGCCGGTAAAGACCATCCTCGGGTGGGCCGAGATGCCCGCGCCGGGTCGGGCCCACCCGTTCAACACCGCAGCGCTTGCTTTCGAGCTGTGTGGTCGAGCCAACGGTGTGAGCCAACTGCACTCGAGCGTGAGCCGACGGTTGTTCGCGGCGATTCCGCGAGCAGCTGCGGTGGAGGGCATCACCAACGGCGTTCACGCCCGGACCTGGGTTTCAAGGGAGATGCAGGACCTCTACGACCAATATCTGGGCCCCGAATGGGAGAACGGGTCGCCTGAGGCATGGTCCAACGTGTCGAAGTTGGATCCCGAGGCGTTCGCGTCGGCCCACAAGGTTGGCAGACGCCGACTCGCCGACTTGGTCTCGGAGTCGGCTGGAATTGAACTTGACCCAGACGGATGCGTCATCGGCTTCGCCCGCAGGTTCGCCACCTACAAACGGGCCACGCTGTTGCTTCGAGACGAGGCTGGGCTGCAGCGTGCCCTCGATGGTGGTGCTCAGTTTGTCTTCGCCGGCAAGGCCCACCCGGCCGATACCGAGGGCAAGGCGGTCCTGGCCGAGATCGCCCGGTTCGCACGGTCACGGGAAGCCCAAGGTCGATTCGTCTTTCTGGCTGACTACGACATCTCCGTGGCCGATGCAATGTACGGCGGGTGCGATGTGTGGCTCAACAATCCGATCCGACCCCACGAGGCATGCGGCACCAGCGGTGAGAAGGCTGCCCTCAACGGTGCGCTCAACTGCTCGATACTCGACGGCTGGTGGGCGGACTGGTACACCGACGGGATCGGTTGGGCAATCCCGACCTCTGATTTGGAAGATCAAGACGAGCGTGACGACGCCGAAGCAGCCTCTCTCAACGCAATGCTTGCCGATCAGGTCTTGCCGACATTTCGCGAACCTGCTGCGTGGTGGCGTCATGTCACCGCCATGCTCACCCACTTGGGGCCGAAGGTGACCGCCGGGCGCATGGTCCGCGAGTACGACGAGCGGTTCTACCACCCGATATCCGGCCGATGACCTCCGGTGACCCTGCTCGGATCGGTTCCCGCGTCCCGTTGGGCGTGAGATGGGACGGCGGTGGTGTCAACGTCGCGGTCTACTCGGAGTCGGCCGAACGGATCGAGTTCTGCCTCTTTGATGATGACGGCAACGAAGACCGCTTGGTCCTCCCGGAGAATTCCGCCCACATCCACCATGGCTACTTTCCCGGTATCGGAGCTGGTCAGAGATATGGATTTCGCGCCCACGGCGAGTGGAACCCGGAGCGCGGCCTCTTCACAAATCCGGCGAAGTTGCTTCTCGATCCGTATTCCCTTGCGGTCGAGGGAAGGGTCACGTGGGGAGATGCCGTGTTTGCCCACGTGCCGGGTTCGCCAACCACACGCAACGACCACGACAGTGCGTCGAGCGTCCCGCGTTCAGTTGTGGTCGACCAGGCCTTTGATTGGGGTGATGACAAGCCACTGAGGACGCCATGGTCCTCCACCGTGATCTACGAGACGCACGTTCGCGGCCTCACCATGACTCATCCGGATGTGGCCCCCGAGTTGAGGGGCACATATGCCGGTATGTGCACTGAACCGATTGTCGAGCATCTCGTGGACCTGGGGATAACGGCGGTCGAGTTGATGCCGGCGCAACATTTCATCCCCGAGGGGTTTCTCAGCGAGCGTGGTCTAACCAACTATTGGGGATACGCCACTGCGGCCTTTCTTGCCCCCCACGCCGCCTACTCGTCGTCCGGCGAGCGTGGCCAACAGGTGGTCGAATTCAAGAAACTTGTTCGTACCCTGCACGCTGCCGGTATAGAGGTGATCCTCGATGTGGTGTACAACCACACGACTGAGGGTGGGCCCGCGGGTCCCACGTTGTCACTTCGCGGTCTCGACAACACGACTTATTACCGAGTGCGCGACGACGACCCGTCGACCTACGTCGACCACACCGGCACCGGCAACAGTCTCAACGTCGACCACCCGGCATCTCTGCAGTTGGTGATGGACAGCCTTCGCTACTGGATCCAGGAAATGCACGTCGACGGATTCAGGTTCGATTTGGCATTTGCACTGGCTCGCAGCAAGCACGACATCGGCAGACGTTCATCGTTTCTCGACACGATTCACCAGGACCCCGTGATCAACGGCACCAAATTGATTGCCGAGCCATGGGATGTGGGCCCCGGCGGATATCAACTCGGACATTTCCCTCCGCTCTGGTCGGAATGGAACGCGGCATACCGCGACGATGTGCGCGATTACTGGGGTGGGTCGATGGGAGCGCGGCCTCGATTCGCAATGCGATTCGCGGGCAGTTCGGATCTCTACGACAAGCCTGGGCGAAGGCCGTGGGCGAGCATCAATTTCGTGACCGCCCACGACGGATTCACGCTCCACGATCTGGTCAGCTACGACCACCGCCACAACGAGGCCAACAAGGAAGGCA
>CAZHMP010000175.1:0-4049 GCA_964533595.1 uncultured Acidimicrobiales bacterium
GGAATGTCGATCCCCAGATGACGTCTGCCCGAATGGTCGTGCGAGTCGGACCAATCGTTGGAGAAACGGTGACTTCCGTTGACCGGAAAAACGATCGGCTTCTCGATAGGAACGCTGTTCTCCTCCAATGTCGAGTCCGGGGTTGTCGAGTCGGACTCATGCTTGTCGGACTTGTCTTCGTCAGACCCATGCTTGTCAGACTTGTCCTCGTCGGACTCATGCTTGTCGGACTTCTCGTCCTTCGAGTCGGACTGGTCATCCACATCGTCGTCGAGATTTCGGAAGTCGCGGGAATCTGAGTTGTCATCAGACTCCGACAGTGGGCGGACGGCAGCTGACACGGGCGAGACGACCATCACCAGAACAATCATGACGACGGCAAAGACCGACGCCAGCCTCACGATATTTCTTGTAGTACCACCCGAGGCGTTGGATGAACGCCGTGTCACTACCGCCACCATCAATATCCCCCACTTGCTCCCGATGAGCCGGAGATACCACCAACCGACCCCTTTACAGCAACGGACAGTAGTGAAATGACAATATTCTCGCAATAGGTCACCCGAACAATTCGCAAATAGGGTCGCCTAACAGGGCGTTTACCCCCAGTTTCGCGTCAATCGCACCAGGACCTCACGATGTAAGTGTCAGTTTGGGACTGTTTCTGGCATCTCAAATACGCTCTTCGCGACCAGGTTGCCTGCCACACTGAAAAGGCCACCCAAAGTGACCAGTGTGACTGCAAGCAGCAGCAGCCACATTTCGTGAGCGCCAGTGAAAGCCAATTGTTCCTCGTTCGTCACCGGGTCGTTGGTGACAGAGACACCCTCGACATAGGTGATGACCTCTCCGGCAACTTCGACGAGATCAGTCGACGCCACCTCGATCGAGCAGCCAACCCCGCGGTCGATTTGGGCGGCAGACGGGGGGCATGTGGCCAGCCCCGACGCACCAACCTGGCCTACCGGCACGGGAACGTCAGAGGCAACGAACCGGCCGGTGACATCGATGAAGTAGCCGAGGGATCCGGCGCCGATGAGGGCGCAGCGGTCGATGGTGCCACCGAACGTCTCATCGTCGTTGCACAGCATCACGTAGACAGTGGTGCCACCCGTGAAACCAGAACCGATCACATCGACGAGATCCCCGTCTTGGAGATCGGTGCCAGGAACGACCGACACTGAAGGCTCGCCGGCTGCGTTTGCGGGTATGGCCGCACCAAGAAGGAACACAGCCACCAGGCCGACTAGGGAGAGCTTTCTAAGTATCACGACTCACGCTCCATCATCAGGGTCGACATCGTTGCCGGAAGTGCGAATGACGGACGCCGGATTGACATCGGCATCGACATCGTCTGAACCATCCGATCCGCCTGAGTTATCTGAGCCGCCTGATCCGCCTGAGTTGCCCGAGGATCCAGAATTACCAGCCGATCCAGAACCCGAATCAGTGCCGTCATCGGGATCGATATCGCCGCCACGACTGGAGTCACCACCATTACCGGGTGCTCCGGAATCGACATCATCACCGTCGTCGGATGAACCGGTCCCGGTGCCGGTCCCAACTCCATCACTGGAGCCAGAACCGGTCGAATTCGAACCTGACGGATCCGAATCCGAACCAGTCGGGCCTGTAGGGGCAGAACCCGACGTGGAGCCGGAACTCGAATCGGAACCCGTGTTACCGGAATCCGACGAATCGTCGGGATCAACATCGTCGTGCGACGAGCCACTATCCGATCCCGCAACACCTGAATCTACATCATCACCTGACTCAGACGAACCCGGGCCAGAATCGTTACCTGAAGTGTTGCCGCCAGAGCCCGTGCGGGAACTGATCGAGTCGGCCGGGGGATCGGTAACGGTCGAGTCGTCCATCGAAAGTGGAACCACATTCCGATTGCGAATTCCAACTATTGAAGTGGACGTTGAGGAGGCCGTGGCGACGCCGTCAATGTGTCCATCGGTTCGACGGTCGGCCCTACGGGTCATCGTCGCAGACGACGACCCCGAGATTCGCGACTCGCTTGCCCAAGGGCTCAGAGCAGCCGGGCACTATGTGACCACAGCAGTCGATGGCAGCGATGCCCTGGCGTTGATCAAATCGTTCGAAGGAACCCTCGACGTATTGGTGGCAGACGTGATGATGCCCGGGTTGTCCGGTATCAATCTCGCTCGTCGGATCAGAGACAGTCATCCCGAAATGCCGGTCATTCTCATGTCAGGGTTCAGACGTCTGAAGCCCGAGACGATTGAGGGCAATCAGACCGTGAGATTCCTTCACAAGCCGTTCACAATTGCCGAGCTTCTCACCGACCTGCAATTTGTGACCTCGAATCGAGCGTGACTGAGGCGGGTGGATCCTCAGGCGTCGGGTTCGAATCGGTAACCGACGCCCCAAAGCGTGTCGATCAGGTTGGCCGATTTCGAATCAGCCTGGAGCTTGAGACGCAGCCTTCGAACATGTTCTGTGACCGTGGCTTCACCGACCCAGCCGACCTCGGCGTCCCACACCATCTGCAAGAGCTGGGGTTTGGTGAGAACCTGCCGTGGATGCCGGACGAAACATGCAAGTAGTTCGAATTCCTTCGGGGTGAGCACTATCTCATTGCCGGCGAACATCACGCAGCGCCGCGCAAAGTCGATCTCCAAATCCACACCATCAACCGTGCAGGAGAACTGGTCTCCCACCGGGCGGGGCGCGATGCTTCCCTTGGTCCGACGTAGGAGATTGCGGGCTCGCACCACCAACTCTCGGCTCGAGAACGGTTTGGTGACGTAATCATCGGCGCCCATTTCGAGACCGAGAACTCGATCAGACTCAGATCCCAAGCCCGATAGCAGAATCACCGGCGGCCCGTCGGCAGCTTGAATCCGTCGCAGAACCTCGAATCCGGAGAGACTCGGGAGCCCGAGATCGAGCACAACCAAATCGGGATTGACCCGTGCGACTGCTTCGAGGGCAGCGTGACCATCGGCGGCAGATACGGCATTCAGTCCCTCGGCGATTAGTCGGTCGCAAACCGCGGCGCGAATCTCATCATCATCCTCGACAACGAGAACAGTGCCGATCACCTCGCTCTGTGTGTCAACCGCTGCCACCCTCAGCAACCTTCCAAATTTTGTAGTCATATACACCACAAAATGTCTGCGGCGGATTAATCAACGACCCGGAGAGTAGCGACAATCAGCTCAACGGGCAATAGGTCACGCGGCCCGTAGGTCATTGGCCCTGCTCACGGCCCATTCAGTGATGTCGGTGAAATCTAGTCTGTCTGTTGTGAATCTGGTGGGAAACACAATTCATACTCAGATACATGCGCGCCAGACTTCTCGCCCTCAGCACAGCCATACTCGTTCTCGCCGCTGCTTGCGGTGGTTCAGGGTCAGGGTCAATCGAGGACCAGACGACTATTCCCACCGATGACACCGCCGTGGCCGTCACCACGCAGGATCAGGCTGATCCCACAACGGATCGCATTTCGAGCGACGCACCGGAAGCCGACGACGGTGCTGGCGTTGCCGCAGCGGCGTCGAGCCAAGTAGTCACCGATCTGGTCACCAAGGCCGGCTCGGACGGCGACGTCACCAACGTCGAACTCACCGAGATTCTCACCGCGGTGGGAATTCCCGAATCACAGGCGACCTGTGAGGGAAATCTCCTCGCCGAACTCGGGTTCACTGATCCGACTGATGTGGATGCCCTCCGCGCCGCTGCCGGACAGTTGACCGAAGATCAGCGGGTGCAGCTCAGCACTTGCATGGCCGCGGCGGGCTGATTCAACCGATCGGGCGCAGCTCGACAACGTCGGCATTTACCTCAGCGAGCTGGAACACCCAACCGTTCGCGTCGCTGATGATCTCGACCGACAGCCTCACATACCCTTCGGTGCTATGGAGAAATCGAAGGACCGCCGGCTTGCCCTCGCGACAAATCTGCCGAGGTGAGACCTTGACATCGTCGGGATGCAGCAACCAGCCGATCGGAAGATCAACAAGATCCTTCCAATCGATGCCGAGCATGTCGGCCAGCCGTCCGTAGCCACGAAC
>CAZHMP010000176.1:0-4001 GCA_964533595.1 uncultured Acidimicrobiales bacterium
GTGGCAGCAATGGCCATGGCCGGTATTGCCACGGCGGTCCCGAGCAACGACGATTTCCCGGCTTCTGGGTCGGAGACATCTCTTTTGGCGGGAATCGAACAACGATTCAGCACCGTTGGCGCCACAGTTCAGGCGACAGAGGCGTACTGCGGTTCAAGCGACCCCGCCTCGGCCGGCGGCCAGACTGTGTGGTTCGCATTCGCTGCCGTCGATTCGGGTGACTATGTCGCCTATGCCACCGGCTCCGATCACGACACCGAGATCGGGTGGAGCAGCTCACTGGGAGCGAGCGACGGCTCTTGCCCCGACGACGCGAGCGATTCATTCGATGCGGTGGAACAAGCCCGCTCCTTCACTGTTGGGCAACAGGCCTATGTGCAGATCGGAGTGAACAGCGCCGGATTCGCCGGCACCGGCAGCGTTGGGGTGACCGAGATCGTCCCGGCCGCTGATGACTTCGGATCTTCCGTTGGCCTTGGCTTCAGCGCAGGAGCATCGACCGCGGTCGCCGGGTTGGACTTCACCGGCACCCAAGGGTTGGAAACCAACGAGTCGACCACCTGTGGTGCCACTTCGCTTGGTGATGCGTCGGCCTGGCTCGATTTTGTGGCGCCCGACAGTGGAAGCTGGATGTTCGAGGCCAAATCCGCGGATGTGGTCGACATCGCCGTCTATACCGGCAGCTCGGTTGGTGCTCTCACCTTGGTCAACTGCGCCACTTCTGATCACAAGGCCGTGATCGCCGACGTCGTGGCCGGCACAACCTACAGAGTGCGTGTCTCAAACGGGGCTCTCTCACCCCGACCGGTTGTCGTGCGGGCCGAGTCGGCAGAGGTCCCAATGACCGCGGTATTGGTGGACGACGGCGGCGGCGCCTCCACTGATGTCGGGTCGGCTTCGGATCTAACGATGGTGGGAGGGGAGCCGGCCATCGCCTACTACGACCTCACTCACGGTGAGCTTCGCTACGCCACCCGCAGCGGTTCGGTCTGGACCGACTCCCTGATCGACGCCGACGGCGATGGTAGCTCCACCGATGTCGGGACAGCCATGTCGATTGCTGATCTCGCCTACGACGTTCCAGCAATCGCCTATTACGACTACTCGAACCGTGAGCTTCGCTATGCGAGCGCATCCCGCAGCGGAACGACGCTGACGTGGACCGATTCGCTGATAGATGCCGACGGTGGTGGCACCTCCACCGATGTCGGCTCGGAATTGTCGATGACGGTCTTGCCAGACAGCGTGCCAGCAGTGGCGTACTACGACCGTACCCGAGGGGAGCTGCGGTACGCAGTGTCAGATAACAGCGTTTGGGGCGACGTTCTCGTGGACGATGACGGTGATGGAACTTCAACCGACGTTGGCCATAGCCCGGATCTCGCACAATTGAGGAACGGCGACGTGGGGATTTCATACATCGACACCACCAACAACCAGGTCAGGTTCGCGCGTGGGAGTGGTAGCAGCTGGTCGGATGAGCTGGTCTACGCCGCACCGTCCGGTCACACCTTGGTGGGCACGGATATGGGACTGGATTGGTGGGGAAATGCAGTCATAGTCACAACGGACGTGTCAGAGGGAGATCACATACTCGCTTGGTGGAGCGGTACAACGTGGAACATTGAACATGATCGTGCCGACCGCAACGTCGCCGAACTTGACTTTGGTTGTGCCAGCCCTCGGCTGCTGGTCGGCGATGACAACTCTGTTTACATTGCGTGGACCGATTGCAACTACGCCGGATCCTTGGCGATTTCCATCAGGAATCCACTGGGTCAATGGAGCGACACCGACACGATTTCCCATACCTATCAGCCGTCCGACACAGGCAGCTTCGCGGGTACGGCATCGGTGTGGAGCACCAGCAATCTCGGAGCGACGTGGCTGCCGGACGGCAGGATTGCAGCCAGTTTTCAGTACGACAATGACGGGTCACTGTGGTACGCACAAGACGATATCACCCGGCGTCCGGCGGTTGGCGGCGGTGGCTCCGTGTCGAACGTCGGAGATTCCGGTGGTGGCGCAGGTGCTGGCGGTGGTAGTGCCGACGGAGGCGGAGGCGGAGGCAGTGGTGGCGGTTCCGGATCGCCGGGCACCGACACGACACCCGGAACAGCCCCACCCGATACCAGTTCGCCGGCCGGGTCGAAGCTCGATGCCTGTCATCAGCCCGCCGACCCATTCGTCGACGTTCCGGCGGGATCGTTTGCCCGAGCAGACATCACCTGCATCCACAACCTCGGTGTCACCATCGGAACGTCGTCGACCACGTATTCGCCGGCCGATTTGGTGAGCCGCGAGCAAATGGCGCTGTATTTGTCACGGTTCTACAAGGCGGTGACCGGCGCCGACGCACCGGTTGTGGCGACTCCCTTCCTTGATGTCACGCCGGGTTCTTCGGCCGGCGATGCCATCGCTCGCATCTACGGACTCGGCATCACCGAGGGCACCTCGCCCACCACATATTCGCCCGATGGCGTGGTGAGCCGTGAGCACATGGCGCTGTATTTGTCACGGTTCTACAAGGCGGTGAACGTAGTCGATGCGCCGGTTGTGGCGACACCATTCCTCGATATCACACCGGGAACCTCGGCTGGCGATGCCATTGCTCGCGTCTACGGACTAGAGGTCGCTCTCGGAACGTCACCGACAACGTATTCGCCGGCCAATCTCGTGACCCGCGAACAGATGGCGGCATTCCTTATCCGCCTCTACGGAGTGAGCTGAGCATGATCTCGCACGAATCTCGAACAGTAGGTCCCAGAAGAACGGGAGCGGTACGCCTCATGAACAAGAAGACCTTCACCTATCTGGCGGTAATCGGGTTGGCGGTAGCGATGCCGGCCGCTTTTCTGGCCGGCAGCACATCTGCCACCTCGTTGCCAGACGAGTCGAAGATCCCGCATTACTTCGGCCCATACCCGAACTATGCCTACAGTCCTATCGCGTCTCCCAACGTGCAGGTCACGATCGACGGCAACGGCACTGGTGCCACTGCCGAGGCTGAGGTCGGCGCCGGCGGAGCGATCACCGGCATCAACATCACCAATCCAGGCACTGGTTACCGGTCGGCGAGGGTCCACATAACCGGTTCCGGTAGCGGCGCGGCCGCCGTGGCCACCGTGGTGAAGAGAGGAACGGTGACCAGCATCGCCGTCGACGCCGCGGGATCCGGATACACCCACCCGGTTGCCAACCTAACCGGAGGGCGTGGCACCGGAGCGACGCTCACTGCTTTCGGCGGAGTTGATTCCGCGGCCGTCGGCGGGACTGTGTCGGGCTACGCCGTACCCACAGTAGATTTCGATCTTCCCGATGGCGCCAATGGAAAGCGCGCTCACGGTTACGTGGTGTGCGTCGGAGGCAGTCCGGATGCTCCGTTGGCCAATTGCAACGGCTCAACCGATATCGACCATGTCGTGGTGACCGACCCCGGATCGGGATATTCGTCGGCTCCCGGGGTGGCGATCATCGATGGCACTCGCTACGAGCCGATCACCGGCGGCGGGTCCGGTGCCACCGCAACCACCACGTTGTCCGTGAGCAGCGTCGTTGTCGACGCGTTCGGCACCGACTACAAGTTCGTTCCCACGGTCACCATCACCGACTCGACCGGATCGGGATCAGGCGCCACGGCCACCGCGACGATTGATACCGGCAGTGTCACCTCGATCCGTGTCACCAAGCCGGGTTCAGGCTACCTCAGCGCCGGTATCCGCAAGTTCATTGACCCGCTTCCGGGTCTGTGCGATCCGGCCAGCACAGCCGGTTGCCCCACCGATGGTTCGAAATACATACCAATGGCTGTGCCTGATCCGACCCACGTGATCGGCCCGAACGCCTACACCGGTGTCAACAGTGATCCCCCCCTGGCCGACACGTATGTGATCGGATTGGTGCAGTACCGGACCAGTTTCTCATCCGATCTTCCCGACACGCTCGTTCGGGGATACGTGCAGATCGAGACGCCGGGCATTGTCGGCAGCAGTCAGCACTTC
>CAZHMP010000177.1:0-3978 GCA_964533595.1 uncultured Acidimicrobiales bacterium
TGCGCGTCGGTCGCTCGCGACGCGATGGCGTCGATGATGACGTCATCGTTGTAGAGAGCCGGAGATCCTCCGCCGCCGGCCACGACCTCGACCACCCGGCTGAGGTACGCCGGGTCTGACTCAGAACTGACGCGTGCGTGCCAGTTGGGCTGCCTAGTCTTGAATCCGTCGATCACATCGAGCAGGAGGTAGGTGAGTTTGTTGCTCGCGTCGGCACCGGACGCGTCGACCCCACCAATCGTGGCGGCCTGCCCGCTTGGTAGTCCGGCGAAGTAGTCGGTGACCCGGGATGAGAACAGCGGCACCACCTCTGAGAGTTTGAGACAGAATGCGGCAAGAACGTCACCGACTCGGCTGCGATCGAAAGTCGGGGCGGCTGTTTCAGCCAAGTAGAGCGGGTACAGGTATTGATCGATGCGACCGAGGCTCACTCCCTGATCAAGTGATTCGACCTGAATCAACAATTGAAAGAACCAAATGAGCTGCAACGCCTCATGGAGGCTTCGAGCGGGTCGGCGTGGGACCTGCTCGAGCACCTCGACCAGATCGTGTCGTCCGATCCGCTCTGCTTCTCGTCGGTAGCGATCGCCAAATCCGTCGATCGCGTCGAGGCAGACCAGGCTGGCCCGCAGATAGTCGCGGCTTTCGTGATCGAGGCCCCCATCCACTTGGCGCTGCTCGATCTTGGCTCGCAATCCGTCTGTTCCCATGACAATGAGCTGGGCATAATCAGGAAGGAAATGGGCCACGCCACCGACCTCGTTGACCACGTGGTCCACCGCCCCAAGCTGATCCTTGGCGTATCTGACTCTCTCCCGCAGAGGAAATGCCCGCATGGCCAGGTTCTTGTTGAGCCAGTACGGAATCACAGTTCTCAGGAGCGTCCGTTTGGCAGAAGGATCAACCCGAATTGGATTGACCTCACGTGTGTCGAACCGGCGGAGATCTTCCAACATCGCCCATCCGGCCCTTTCGACCTGACAAATCGCGCCAACACGATGTTCGGTGTGCGAACCGACGATCAATTCACCGGGATGGATCTCTATGGTGCGGCGAGCGAGATGATCGGCTAGAGCGCCTGCGTTGAGTAGACACGGAGAGAGGTTGGCTGACTCGCGCTTCCAATATTCGGTGTAGTGAATTGCCCGTTCGGCACCCAGGGCCGGCACACACGACTGGTGGTCGGATTGGAGTCTTCTCAGCTCCGCAGATGGTTGCCAGCGTGACACGGGACTGCAGTCAGCCGCCGTAGTTCATACCGGTGTCGCGCAGTAACAACGGAGTCGACTCGCTATCGCGCACGCCGGCGTTGATGACTTCGGCCACGAACACCGTGTGGTCGCCCCTAGCGACGGTGTCGGCGACGCGACATTCGAACCAGTAGGGAGTGTCGACCAACAGCGGCGAACCAGTCTCTGGCCCCGGCTCGAACCGGTGTCCATTGATCTCCTCTCCCTCCACGGAGGTTGACCGGAAGAACGCCTTGGCTATGTCGAGTTGATCGGACGCGAGGACGTTGACTGCAAATTCGCCGCAGCGTTCGATGAGTGCTGCGGCACCGCTATCGGCCTTCACCCCCGCCATCACCAGAGGCGGCTCGAAACTCGCCTGCGATAGCCAATTGACGCCGCCGGCTGCGTAGTCGCCACCATCATTGGCTGTCAGCACGTGCAGACCGTAGTTGATCGCTCGTAGCGCCTTCTTCTTTTGATCGCCATCCATTTCATGACCCCCGGCTCGACTTCCGTGGTCAGAGTAGTTGCCGATTTGGGTCAACCCCGGCGAAGTCGCTGAGGTCGCCGAGCCGCACCCGACGGGCTTGTTCTCGGCTGGCACTGCGTCAACACTGATTCTCTCTCTCGATTACCATGCACCCCCCGACAGATTGTGAGGCCGGAATGCCCTTTGACGTGGCTGACGAATTTGCCTTCGAGCAGCTCAACGCGAGCGAACGTCAGCAGTGGTTCAGCGACAACCTCGCGCAGGACATGGAGCGATGGCTAGGTCAGAACAAGTCGGGCAAGTCAGAGCGCCCGCCGGGCACCAGGGACGAGCTCGACCCCGAACTCCTACAGGGGTTCGAGAAGATGCTCGAGCTCGAGCAATTGGCTCTTGGCGAGATCAGATCAACCAGACTGGTCCTCAATGCGCACCCCGACACCGATTGGGCCGCGGCCTTCAGCCGATTGAGCACTGAGACCCAACTGGGGATCTTCAGAGGTTGGACACGCCAGCATGCTCCCGCGGAAGTGGCCACGGATGTCGATTTCGTATCAGGCAAAGAGATTCTCATCACCTTGCCGGACGGAAGCCAGATGGCAGAGAACTGGGACAGGGACAACCCCAACTACGACCCTTCCGATTACACGCTGCCCGAAGACCGAGGCATGAAATCCAAGGCGGGTGGTAGACGCTTGATTCTGAGATTCGGCATGGGAGGCATCCTCAGCCTCTTGGTTGCAGGTGGCCTCTACTTGGCCTTGTCGGGTGACGATAGCCCCAGCTCCCTGTCAAGCTCAGACGCAACTGCCGATACAGCTGATACCGACACCGCTTCCCCAACCAGTGGAACTGATGAGGAAATCGGGGCCGCCGGGCCTGAGGAGTCGATTCCAAGCGGAGCCGCTGACTGGTCCACTGCCGACCCACTCGGCGA
This sequence comes from uncultured Acidimicrobiales bacterium, assembly GCA_964533595.1. GTDB lineage: Bacteria > Actinomycetota > Acidimicrobiia > Acidimicrobiales > Aldehydirespiratoraceae > SZUA-87. The sequence continues at coordinate 2,657 of CAZHMP010000177.1, forward strand.
CTTTGAGAAATGGGACATATTCGACGTGATCGACAGGACCCGGGAGCGCGGTGGTGTGAACGCCGGCGAGTTTCAGGATGCCGCCGACCTTTCTGGCCTCAGCGTTTCCGCATCGGGCGACACCACACTCGTGACCGTGAGCCACGGCGGTGACGCACAATCTGTTCAGGCCGAGTCGGAAGGCGACTTTTCGGAATCGGTGGTAGTGGTTCTCTCTGACGGCACCCGCTGGGAGGTGATCTTCCATGATGACGGGTCGGTGAAGATCGTCTCGGCACCGCCGGGAGTGAGTGTCACCAAGGAGTGGATCACTCCCCAGCAGGTGCTATTCACACTTTCGGGAATCACCGTTGATGCTGGATCAACAATTGAAGCAACGTTGTTCTTGGGTATCTTCGGCGGCGCAATGATCGATGTCGTCAACCTCATTGCTACCGGCTGACAGTCCGTCCAGAGGGTTCGACACTGAGCGTCCAATATGCCGTTGAACTCGACGAATTACTCGATGCCGACGCCGCTCTCCGTGTAGGGCCGCTGCCTTCCCGTGTCGGCCCCAATCATTTCAAGGCGGAGTCCTTGGCTTGCCAGTTCAGCCTTGTGCGATGCGACCGATCACCGCACAGCGATCGGATCGGCGAATTGAAATGGATTGTCGGCCCTGGGGAGTCGTCCACCGAGCCTTGAGCAGTGATCTGACTTCTCCACCGCTCCGCACCGGTGGACTCGACCGCTGGTCAGAGCGGTGCCCGGGGCGGGATTCGAACCCGCAAGCCCTCGTAAGGGCCGAGGGGTTTAAGTTGCAAAAGTGGGTTTCGTCTCGTATTGCCCAGTGTCGATTTATACCCTCTGAACAGGGGTTTCGCGAGATCTCGTGACGGGCCGTGTCGTCGGCTGACAGGCCGTTGCAGGAATTTCGTTAGCAATGCGTTAGCAGAATCAGGGTCTGATCATGGCCTTGGTGGCCGCCACAACGAGCTCATCGGCAGCGCCCAGATCCGGTCGGTGATCTCGAAGGGGAGGAGGCCGGCGTACAGCACGTGAGCTCAACTCGCGACGGCTGCACATCTGGACCCCTATGTGGGGCCGAAGTCGAGCGCACCAATTGAAATTGGATAGTCCCCGCGGGGACGCTCTGGAGCCTCGGCGTGCGAAATGACGACGGAGGCAGCGGGTTCGTCGAGGTTCAGTTGGGATTCGACCGCTTGAGGCGCCGATGATCTCGTTGGAGTGGCCATGCGCGTTGGGCGGACGTGAATCTCAGGCTGCCTGGATCTCATCGACGATGTCGCTCACGCGCTGTGCGGCCTCATGAACGTCGAGAA
>CAZHMP010000178.1:0-3975 GCA_964533595.1 uncultured Acidimicrobiales bacterium
GCGATGTTCAGACCTCTCTGGGTGCCGAAGCCATCCAGATCAAGAAGCCATGGTCGGGCGTGGCCACCGCACCGGTGATGATGATGGGTCTCATGATCGAGATCGCAGCGTTCATCATCGGCATCGTCAACGCCGTCACGCTCGGTGGAGTCGATCCGAGCGCAGTGGCCTCACCCGGAGGAGCATCGGCAAGCGATCTGGCCGACATCGGCACGGTGAACGCCTTCTCAGCCTGGCTTCCCGGGCTGCGCCTCACCGGCCTTGCCGTGATCCTCGTTGCGATCGTGTTCGTACTCACCACGATTCAGCAGGTCATCCACTTCCAGGGCGACCGGGTCAGCGAGTTGGCAGCCTGAAAAACCACCCGATTCGGAGGCCGCCATTGTGGCGGCCTCCGTTTCGCGTTCAGGCGGGAGATACCTCAACCGGAATTGAATTGAGCACCGCGTTACCCGACATTGGATCGATCAACGCCGGATCGGTTAGCAGGTTCGAGTTGACACCCGCATACCTACCGGCAACCTCCATGCGAGTTCCCGGCAGCGAATGCCCCCAGCCATGGGGGAGGCTGACAACGCCGGCCATCACTCGGTCGGTGATCTCGACCGGAGCCACCACCTTGCCCACCCTGGATTTGATCTCCGCCTTCCCCTCGTTCTTCAAGCCGAGGCGCCCAGCGTCGTCTGGGTGAATTTGAAGTGTGCAACGCGGTCGGCCCTTCACCAACACCTCGAGATTGTGCATCCAGGAGTTGTTGGACCGGAGATGACGCCGACTGACCAGCTTCAACCGATCGTCGACTTTCCATTCTTGTTGCCTAGTGACAAGACGCTCGAGTTCGGCCGCAAATGGCCCGGCCCACAGGTTGATCCGCCGGCCCGGCGACCTCAGGATGGCGGGAAGTCTGGGCACAAGCGGTCCGAGATCAACGCCGTGCGGATTCTCGCGCAGTTTGGAAATCGACAGCCCGCCGGGGTTGGATCCAAACCCGTCGCCGTATGGCCCGGTGCGAAGCGTGGCATCGAGCACGCGATCGCTGCCGGTGTCACCGTCAACCATGTCGATGAGTTCGTCGACGTCCCTTCCGGCAACCGGAGATTCGTCTGAACGAACCTCACTCTCGAGCAGTCCACGCAACATCTGATCATGCACAGCGGATGGGTCGACATCCGGCCCGAATCCCGAGGCGATCAGCGTGAACTTCGCAAGGATGTCGTCCTCGGACGGGCCCTCGCCATCGAACACCGCCGGCGAATAGTTGGCGATGTTGTGAACTCCGAAACCGTAAAAGCTGATGTCGTAGTGGCTCTTCTCGAGAGATCCTGGAGGTGGCAGGATCACGTCGGCATGACGGGTGGTCTCGTTGATGTAAATGTCGAAGGAGACCATCGCCTCCAATTCGGAAAACGCCGCGTCCATACGAGATCCGTCCGGGCAAGACAGCACGGGATTGCCGGCGAACGTCACCATCATCTTGAGCTGACCCTCACCGCCGGTGAGTATCTCGTCGGGCAGATCGGCCACCGGAAACTCACCTTGAACCTCGGGGCGGTCATGGACCCTGCTGTTGAATCTGCCGATCTTGTATTCGCGCCCCTCACGGGGTGCCCGCACTCGTTCAGTGGCCGGGCTCGGGAACATCGAACCACCGACCCGGTCCAAGTTCCCGGTGATGATGGTGAGCACGTCAAGCAACCATGTGGTGAGCGTGCCGAACTCCACTGTGCACGTTCCGATTCGGCCGTAGATTGCTGCGGAATCCGACTTGGCGATCTCTTCGGCCAACCCGCGAATGGTGTCGGCGTCGACGCCGGTGACCGATTCAGCAGACTCGGGAGTGAACGCCTCGAGAAGACCGGGAAGCTCATCCAGCCCGTCAACGAGGCCGGACATGTCTCCGGCATCGGCCAGGTCGGAATCGAAGAGATGGTGAATCATCGCAGCCAGCATCACCGCATCGGTGCCGGGCTTCACCGCTATGTGCTGGTCGGAGTGTTGGGCGGTCTTCGTGCGGCGTGGGTCGATCACGATCACCCTCACACCACGCTCGCGCATGGCGTTGATACGGTCCGGGAACCCCGGCGCGGTGCAGATACTCCCATTCGACTCGAAGGGATTCGCGCCGAACATCACCAACAGATCGGTGCGTTCGATATCTGGAATTGGAATGATCAAGCCGCCTCCATAGAGGTGGCCCGAAGCAACATGGCGCGGCATCTGGTCGACGGTCGAGGCCGAAAAACGACTATGGCTGCCGATCGCCTTGATCATCTGGCGCAAATGGGTCGAAGCCGACAACAGATGCGCCGCAGGATTGCCGAGATAGACGCCCACCGATTCGGTGCCGTGCGCGGCACGCACTTGCGACAGTTTCTCATCGACGACGCGCCATGCCTCATCCCATTCGACCTCTGTGAACACGGGTGCCCCATCGGCATCCGTGCCTGTTCTCACCACCGGCTTGCGGAGCCGATCGGGATCTTCGTGAAGATGTTTGAGACTCGACCCCTTCGGGCAAATGAATCCCGACGAAAACACATCGTCGCGGTCGCCGCGGATTCGGGCGACGTTGCCATCGCGAATGGTGATCTCGAGGCCGCAGGTGGCCTCACACAGCGGGCAGGTCCTGAATACGGTTCGGTCGTCAGTGGCGTCGGTCATGGGGCTCATCGTGCCACGGCTTCAGACCTCGAGCTGTGACGACAGCGACTCAACGGCCTCGATGAACTCCTCGATCATCTCCATGACCACCTGTCCGGCACCCTTGCGCTGGTTCATTGAGCCGACAATTTGCCCCACGAAGTAGTTGGCAAGTTTCTCGGCACCCGAACCGGCGTTGTGGGAAGCACGGGTGATACGACGCTGTGCCTCACCGGTGAGGATCGGTTGAAGTGGCATTCCCAGAGGCTCGGGGGTGTCCGTTCGCTCCCATTCCTCGGTCCAGGCCGACTTGAGCATCCGAGCGTGCTTGCCGGTGAGTGACCGTGACCGAATCGTGTCGGCCGACGTGGCGTGGAGCATCTTCTCCTTCACCACTGGATCGGTCTCGGCCTCGTCGGTGGTGAGCCAGACAGATCCACACCACACACCTTGGGCCCCCAATGCCATCGCCGCGGCCATTTGCTTGCCCCGGCCGATCCCGCCGGCGCCGAGCACGGGAACGTCGACGGCATCGACAATCTCGGGAATGAGCACCATGGAGCCGATCTCACCTGTGTGACCTCCAGCTTCACCGCCCTGGGCGATGATGATGTCGACTCCGGCCTGGACACTACGCTCGGCATGAACCGGACGGCCGGCGAGAGCCCCAACCAAACGGCCCGAACCGTGGGCCGCGTCGATCATGTGTTGGGGCGGAGGCCCGAGAGCGTTGGCCAGAAAAGCGGCGTTGTGGGCCAGCGCAATGTCCACTTGTGGTCCGGCAGACTTGGCCGAGAACGGCGCCTCCTTGAAAGTGTCGAAGCCACGAGCACCGGTGCGCAACTCGTGTGGAAATTCCGGCACCTCGTAGCGCTTCAATATGTCGTCGATGAACTCCTTGTGCTCGGCCGGAATCAGCCTGACCAGATCTTCCATCGTGTAGCCACCCGATTCATCACCGGCATATTTGGCCGGCACGATCATGTCGACCCCGTACGGCCGGTCGCCAATCTCGTTCTCGATCCAATCGAGATCGATCTCGAGGGCTTGTGGTGAGTGAGCCACGGCACCCAGCACGCCCATTCCGCCGGCCTTCGAGACGGCCGCAACGACGTCTCTGCAATGGCTGAAAGCCAAGATCGGAAATTCGATACCCAACATCTCGGTGATATCAGTGCGCATGACGCCTCCACATTTTCATGTCTCAGACCATTCCTTGTTTGCGAAGTTCGGCATAGGTGTTGGACTTGTCGACTCGGGGTTCGGGCGGCAGCCCGAGGATTCGCTCGCCGATGATGTTGCGTTGGATCTCGTCGGTGCCACCACGAATCGACA
>CAZHMP010000179.1:0-3963 GCA_964533595.1 uncultured Acidimicrobiales bacterium
GCTTTCGCCGACTCGATGAGGCGATCGGATGTGTCGAGGCGCTCGATGTGGGCAAGGCGGTCGACGAATGGAAGGCCTCGGGGCTCGACCTTGCTCCGATCCTCCACCTGCCGGAAATCGCTCGCGAGGGTCGACGGCACCAACATCGTCAACAGGATCACGGTCTCGAAACCGCCCTCGACCAGACTCTCATTCACCTCGCGGAGGGGTCCCTCGACGACGGTCGACCAGTCACCATCGACATCCCGGTCAGGAATGTCAACCGCACGGTCGGCACCCTCCTCGGGTTCGAGGTCACGTCGCGATATGGAGCAGAAGGTCTTCCTTCCGACACGATCGTGGTGAACCTCACCGGATCGGCGGGCAACAGCCTCGGCGCGTTCGTGCCGAAAGGGATAACTCTCAGGCTCGAGGGCGACGCCAACGACTACGTCGGCAAGGGACTCTCGGGCGGGCGGGTCATCGTGCGCCCCCCAGCCGATGCAAAATTCGAGGCCGCGGACAACGTCATCGCCGGGAATGTTCTCCTCTACGGTGCCACGAGCGGAGAAGCGTACTTCCGCGGTGTGGTGGGCGAACGGTTCTGCGTGCGCAATTCGGGGGCAATCGCTGTCGTTGAAGGCATCGGGGACCACGGTTGCGAATACATGACCGGTGGTAGAGCCGTGATCCTCGGCCCCACTGGCCGAAACTTTGCAGCCGGGATGTCCGGGGGAGTGGCCTTCGTTCACGACCCCAATGGACGTCTCCCGGGCAACCTCAACAGGGAGATGGTCGAACTCGAGGCGCTCACCGACGACGATCTTGCGTGGCTGCGCGACCGAGTCGAGAAACATCGTCATGAGACATCCAGCGACGTTGCGGCTCGCATCCTCTCCAACTGGGGAACCACGTCGAAGGAATTCGCAAAGATCATGCCAACCGACTACAAGCGAGTGACCGAGGCTGCCGAAGCGGCCCGCGAGGCCGGGATAGACGAGACCGAGGCCATCATGGCAGCGGCGAAGGGCTGAGGACACGACGATGGCAGACCCACGAGGCTTCCTTTTCCATGACCGCGAGTTGCCCAAGCGGCGTCCGATCGATCTCCGGCTGCTCGACTGGGACGAGGTCTACGAGCCGTTCCCTGAAGACGGCCTGCGCACCCAGGCAAGTCGTTGCATGGATTGTGGAATTCCCTTTTGTAACAACAGCTGCCCACTCGGCAATCTGATCCCCGACTGGACCGATCTCGTCTACCGCGGCCAATGGCGCGAAGCCGTCGACCGCCTCCACGCCACCAACAACTTTCCGGAGTTCACCGGGCGACTCTGCCCCGCTCCTTGCGAGGCATCCTGCGTTCTTGGAATCCACGAGCCGGCCGTCACGATCAAACAGGTGGAGGTCACCATCGTCGACCGCGGGTGGGATGAGGGCTGGATCACACCGGTGCTGCCGCTGGAGTCCACCGGCAAATCGGTTGCCGTCGTCGGCTCAGGTCCCGCTGGTCTCGCGGCCGCGCAGCAACTGACCCGCGCCGGCCATGCTGTCACGGTCCACGAACGTGCCGACCGCATTGGTGGCCTGCTCCGCTATGGCATACCCCAGTTCAAGATGGAGAAGCGCCACCTCGATCGGCGTCTCGATCAGATGGCGGCCGAGGGAACAGAGTTCAGAATCAATTCAACCGTCGGTGTCGACATAACCGCCGATCAGCTTCGCGCCGACAACGATGCGATCGTGCTTGCTTGTGGATCGACACAACCACGTGATCTGCCCATCAAGGGCCGAGAGTTTCGCGGGATCCATCAGGCCATGGAATTTCTTCCGATGTCCAATCACGTCCAGGAGAACGACATCGCTACTCCGGCAATTTCTGCCGAAGGTCTCGACGTGGTCATCATCGGCGGAGGCGACACCGGGGCCGACTGCCTGGGTACCTCACTTCGCCAAGGAGCAAGGTCGGTCCATCAATTCGAGATCATGCCCCGGCCCCCGGAAAGTCGGCCCGATGCAAATCCGTGGCCCACATGGCCGGTTATCTACCGCGTGAGTTCCGCCCATGAAGAGGGCGGCGAGCGGGAGTTCGCCATCAATACCATCGAGTTCATCGGCGACGACTCAGGGCGCGTCTCCCAACTTCTCACTGTTGAGGTCGAGCAATCCACACACGACGGGCGCATGAGTTTTGATCCGATTCCCGGTAGCGAACGCACATTCGACGCCCAACTCGTGCTGCTCGCTCTTGGATTTACAGGCCCCGAGCAAGGCCCGCTGATTGATCAATTCGGTCTCGACCTGACCGACAGAGGATTGGTTGAGCGCGGCCGGGACTGGTCCACCAACGTCGACAACGTTTTCGTCTGCGGCGATATGGGCCGCGGACAGAGTTTGATCGTCTGGGCCATAGCCGAGGGAAGGTCCGCAGCGGCGGCAGTCGATGCTCACCTCATGAGAGCGTCGGGACTTCCATCTCCCATCGACCCCACCGCCACGCCAATTCGTTGAGCCGCTGATCTCACGGTCAGGCAGCCCAGCCTCCAGCAAATCTAATGTTGAGTGAAATTTTGCCGACCTGATTCATGTCCCGCGGCACCAGCCGCGTAGTCGACCAGAGGTACGTCGGAATGCTCAACCGAATCAGGGTGCGTGGGAAGCTACTGCTGCTGTTGGCAACACCTCTCCTCGCTCTGTTCATCTTCGCGTATTTGGGTATTGCGGACAGACTCGACACCTCCTCAAGCCAATCTCGCGAGCAGAGCCTTGCACAACTCGCAGACTCTGGTTCAGATCTGAGCCACGCGGTGGCTCACGAACGTCTCGTGGGGATGATCATTGACGCCGGCGGTAGCGCCGACATTTCGGCTCCCGCCGCTACCACACAGGACGCGATTCGTAGCTGGCTCCAGATCTCGCAGACTGTGGTCGGTCTCCTCGATGACCCCGCCACCAGGAGCGATATCGACGAACTCACCACTCGACTCAAAGCCAGGTTGTCGCGAGGTGATCAAACCGGGCGGTCGACCACTTCGTTGCTCGCAGAACTCTCGATCCTGAGCAGGTCCATTTCGGGAATCAACGACGGATTGACGAACGAAGCCGCCAACTTGGGCCTCTACCGGGCCATGTTCGTGCAGGGCTTCGCCGGCGAGATGATGGAGTCCTCCACCGAAATCGCCGTGCTCGGCAACAATGCGATTCGAACGGGGGAGATATCTGTAGTAGCCGCAGGCCTGCTCGAGTCCGCTGACGCGACTCTCACTGAAGCCAGCACGGAACTCCAGACACTTGCCGATCCGCAATACGTCGCAATGCTCGCAGCGCTACGCAATTCGTCAGTGATCCCCAGGGTGGTAAACGGGACCTACAGCACTGCCGACGGGCTCGCACCGCTCATTTCCTCGGGCGACTCCGCCACTCGCGTGAGTTGGCTGCTACTTGGGTTGTCTCGCATCGACGGAATCCACGGGATCAGCGACCGGCTGCTGCAAGACGCATCCGACTCTGCCGAGAATCGCGCCACGATCGCCAGCGACAGCGCCAAGAACTTCATCGTCCTCGCTGGTTCTGTCGCTCTTGCAGCGCTCCTCATGGCGATTCTCATCGGCAGATCGATCAGCCGACCTCTCGTACGCCTAAACCGAAGCGCTCGTCAACTGTCCGACGAGGAGCTTCCAGCACTTGTCGAGTCGATGAGAACCGGGGGACGAATCGCCGCCCCGCAGATGACCAGTGTCGAGATCAAGGGCCGCGATGAGGTAGCGCAACTCTCGCACGCCGTCTCGGAGATCCAGAAGGTGACAGTGGAGGTAGCGGAGGAACAGACCGTGCTATTGCACCGTGGCATCTCCACGATCTTCGTCAACCTCGCCCGCCGCAACCAGAGCCTCTTGGATCGTCAGATTCAGTTCATCGACGGGCTGGAACGGGCCGAAGAGGACCCCGACCAGCTCGACAATCTCTTCCAACTCGACCATCTCGCAA
>CAZHMP010000180.1:0-3934 GCA_964533595.1 uncultured Acidimicrobiales bacterium
CGGCCATGTCGTCGGTTGCTGGTTCCGGCCTCAGCGGCGGCGGTCCGGGCACCGGATCCTTCGGCGGAACAGGTCCGGACAACCAGGAAACGACCGAACCAACGCCAGTGATCGACGAATTCGGTCGTCCCATATTGCCCAATGGCGACGATTTGTTTGCGTGGGACACGCCTGACGGCACTGAGTTGCTTGGCCGCGAAGAGATCGAGGAACGTATAGCGGCGGCACGTGACGCGAATGCCGGTCGGGACGCCCGCGCCGAGTCGATCATCGCCGAGCAGACAAGTGATGAGGCCGCTGGGCAACGTTTCGATGACCTTGGCGTTCGCAGCATCGCCGGCAACGACGCTGACATGGAGGAAATACGCGCCGGCTGGGACCGTGTCGATGAGCTTGGTGCGCAGCTCGAGAGAAGAGACCGACTCGACGCGGCGCTGACCGCGGCGCAGGCCGACCAGGATTTGGCCGCGCTGCAGGACACTTGGGGGCAAATCTTTTCTGAGACTGCGCAGGCGTCGTGGAATGATGCCACTGAAGCCGGCTTGGACGCATTGCGGGCCGCTACGAACGCTGAGAATTGGAGGGTTCTGGGCGAGACAGTGGCGGAGACCGTCTATGACACTGCTGGGCTGGCAGCCGGCAATACATTCGGTGACGCCCAGGAGAGCATTCAGCAGGGGGTGGTAAAGACCGGTGAGGTAGCCGTCGCTCTTGGCACTCAGTTCGTTCGGCATCCCGTTGACACGGCTGCCATGTTCATTCCGGGCCGCGATTTTGCCGATGCCCTGGACGGTGATCGAACACTTGGCCAGCGACTCGTGTCGGTCGGCATGGGAGTCCTTGACATCGGCGCCACATTGGCTGGGGTGGGGGTGCTTGGTCACGCCGACGAACTTGTCGACGCCGCTCGAGCGATGGACGCCGCGGAGGAGGCGGTTGGTGCCGCTCGTGCGGTGGGGGCGGCCGAGGAAACGGCCAGCGCGGTTCGCGTTCTGGAGACCGCTGGCGACGTCCCGGGTCAGATGTCGGAGGCGGTCAGGTTGGCTGATGCCGCGGAGGAGGCCAGACAGGCTGCGCGTGCTGCGGTTGCTTCAGGGAACTCCGCCGATGCAGCGAGGGCCATGGACGCTGCGGCCGAAGCAGAACGTGCCGCTGAGGCTGCGAGGAGGTCTCTGTTCCGTGAGGGCGGGATGCAAGGTATGGGTCGTGCCGAGGCTGCGGGACAGTTGAGTGACGAACTTGCTCAAGGTGTCGTCAACATGCACGACGAAATCACGGGTGCAGCCACCCGGCAGGGACTGGTCGACGCGGTTGATGACTTCGCCGGAGAGACCGGATTCCGCCCTCGGGAAGTGATGATGGGCAATAGCGGTTCGGTGGGGGCCGGGCGTTCTGTGTTGACCGATGCGGATAGAACGATCGTTGCCAGTTTCACCCGTGATCAGTTGGAGAGCGCCCGCCGGGCGGGCGAGTCGTTCACTGACACTCAACGTCGACTTCAGGGCCGGCTCACCGAGTTGCATCAGCGTGCCGCCGAGCTGGCTATGAACTCGCCAAGCGACCCGGCCGTCATCTTGGCGAGACGTGACGGAATATCGCTGGGCGAGGCGGTGTCCCGACTTGGTGACGCTGACGATCCCGCCGCAGCCGCGATGCGACTTTCTGGGGGCGATATGGACATGGCTTCTTACTCAGGATTCGGATCCGGTGCCGGACAGGCCGACGCCTACCCGATGGGCTATACACGTGCCCGTCAGGCCACGCAGGGGTCAACTGATGTGTTCACATTTGGTGACCGGACCGGCGACGCCAGCCGTTATTCGACATCGGGCCAGGCGATCATCGATCGCAATGAATTGAGCCAGATGGATTTGCGAACCTGGGACTCGGATCTTCAGCAGTTGCAGCGCAGCCAATCGCTCGACACGCCGCTCGCCAACGCCCCCGACATCAACCCGACTTGGGGAACCGACACCACTCTCAGGGGTCTCGACATGGCCGCTGACCCGGCCCGAATCGGCAACGCCGAGATGAGCGGACTGTTTGCCCAGCAGCAACAGGCCATGGACCACTACAACGATGTGAAATCGATTTCGAAGGCGGTTGATCGCGCCAACTATGTGGCGGGCCGAATCGGACAGCCTCTTCCAAACCAGTCAATGGTTGACGCGGCCCGTGCCATTCGGTCGAATCCACGTGCAACGCAGGCTGTGCTTCGCGGCGTTGGCATGTCCGAATCGGAATTTGTGTCGAGTCTTCAGCAGATGATGGGGTCATACCAGCCGGTGTTCCCATCATGACCGTATGGATCGAACCGACCGAAGCTTTGGCCGACCAGCTCGACGTCGCGCCTGTGCCGCTACCGGTGGCCGACTCGACCGCCGCAGCTATGCGGTCAGGTGTGGTTGACGTATCGGTAATGGTGCGTGACGTCGACGCGTTTCTCGTGGCGGCCGATCCGGCCGATCCCAAGATGCCGGCTCTGTCGAGAGGCGCGGCGGCTCTGGCCATGGCAGCGGCGCGTGGCAAGACCGATGAGGGTGATCATGCTGGTGCTGCCGACTTGCTTCGAATCGCCGTGAAGCATGCCCCTGACGATGCCGGCATCCGGGCCTTGTACGGCTGGGCTCTATGGGCATCGGGGCAGAAATACGGCGGCCTGGCCCAACTGACCGACGCTGTCAATCGCAACTCCGACCAAGACCGCGTAGTGCCGATGCTCTGGATCGTCACCGCGAGAGCCATGGCCGACGCCGGCCGCCATGGCGATGCCCTGCTGCTCCTGGAAGAACTCGCCGCTACCGAACCGCTCGACTACCGATTCTGGGAATTGATCGACTCCATTGATGCTCGCGGCAGTGGTATCGAATTCAGGCCCGATCACGCCGATGAAATCCGTGCACGGCTGGAACAGGCAGTTGCGTCCTCACAATCAGATTTCAACAGTGCTTGGACGGCTGTCGGGGCACTTGGAATCACGGAACGACAGCCGAGGATTGCACCGCCGCTGTGTCTCGAAGTCACGTCGTTGTCGCCTCATTCCGTAATCGGGGCTGCTCGACCCGGAACCCTGGGAATGCTCGACTCCACCGTTGCAGTAGTCCGATCCGATGATTCTTCGCCCGCACCAACGCCCGGTCGCACCACCGTCGATCTGCAATTTGGGTCCAATGAAGGATCGATTCCAGCACTTGTAGCGGTAGGCATCGACGGTTCAGCCGACAAATCTCGTGCTATCAAGATCCTGGAGACCGTAGCTGCCGCCGTCGCAGCCTTTCCTCGAGATGAGGGTCCCCCAGGCGACCCATTCCAACACGATCTCGGGCCTGAGGCCTCACTAGCCATGGCGGCAGTTCTTGATGGAATCGGCACGGCGTATCGGTTGGGTGTGCCTGCCTCTGGTTTGCCAATTTCAGCTTTAACAGCTCACGCCGACTATCCCGACATGTCAGGAATTCGTCAGTCGATTGACGAGTTCATCGGCGATGTCGGCGATGTGTCAGACCCTCTAGTAGTTGACAGCGGATTGCGCGATCTGGCTCGATTGGGGTTCCTCGAGATCGAGGCCGATCGCGTGATGCCGGTACCGTACTTCGGATATCTGATGAGTGGTATCGGTAATCACTTGGCCTGGCGCCGATTCACTCACCACAACACACACGCCCGTTCCCTGACCAGGCGTTACTGGCTGGCAACCGGGGCAGGAGTGCTGCGGCTGGCTCCGAATGGTGTTGGTGGAGTGGCATGGAGCGTCGTGACACGCGATGCAATGCAACATGAACTTGGTGTCGAACTAGCTATCGTCGCCAACTGATCAATTTCGGCCCAGACTCAACGGAGCGCCACAGGCTCGACATGATGCGGCCGTCAAAATGCACAACCATCGTGCGATGCTGGCAGCCATGGACCACCGGATTCGCCCTTACGACGAAGC
>CAZHMP010000181.1:0-3903 GCA_964533595.1 uncultured Acidimicrobiales bacterium
TCACAAAAACGGAGAGGAGGGGGGAGAGCCCGAGACAGGAGTTGAACCTGCGACCTGCTGTTTACAAGACAGCTGCTCTACCAACTGAGCTACTCGGGCTTGACCTGTTACCAGGTTCGACCCATGAGCGTAGAGGGGAACTGGCCGGGGATGGTCATACGCGTACCGTTGAATCTGCAAGGCTGTTGGAATGGAACTGCAAGAGCAGGATGTCGCGATACTTGCCATGGAAGGATCTTGGTGGACGCGCCCGGGAACGAAGCAGGCCCAGATCGCCGACACCCTCGAGATTTCGCTAACTCGTTACAACGAACGTCTGGGCCAGGTGATCGAATCTCCCGGCGCGTTCGAGCACGATCCGCTGCTTGTGCTACGACTGCGTAGGATGCGGGACCAGCGACGGCGATTGCGTCGACGCGTGAAACCCACGAGCGAGGAGAGCTGCTGAAATGACGACCCCAGGACGTTATGCATCATCAGACAATTCCTTTGCCCGGTCCACCGGCAATGCCGCGGCCCGCGGTGTGATGCTCATAGCTGTTGCGGTGTTGATAGGTGTGGTTCTTCTGTCGAAGGGATTCGACGGTTCGAGTAGTGCAGCAGATGTCCCCACATCACCAACAACGTCGGCCGACCCCGGCACCACAGCTCCCCCCGACGACTCGACCGATGCGCCGGCGACAACCACCGACGCAGGTGAGACTCCCGGAACCACCGCGGCGGTTGCTGTTCCGGCGGTAACGCGCCCGGCGGGTGAAGTGAAGGTGGTCGTGGCAAACGGAACCGGTGTTTCGGGCGCGGCCGGTGCAGCCAAGGATGAACTCACCGCCGTCGGCTACGTGGCCGAGGCCAAGAATGCCGTGACGGTTCCGACCGAACTCTCGGCGGTCTATTACATCGATGGATACGAGGAGGAGGCCAAGGCTGTGGCATCCACAATGGGAGGCACCGCAGCTCTTCTCCGTGTCGCTCCGGCCGATCCGGCTGCTTTGATCAAGACATCGACGGATCTCACGGGATTTCATATTTTTGTGATTCTGGGAGTCGACAACGCCATCAGCTGAGTGACGGTGCATTTCAGCATGTCGGCGGTTCAGTGATGGAGGTTGTCGACCCCGCGCAACTTCTCGCTTCATCCGCATCGTCTGCAGGGTTGTTTCTCGATTTCGACGGCGTGCTCGCGGATATCACGCATGTGTCAAACGGAGCGGTGGTGCGTGCGAACGTTCCCGCACTTCTATCGCGACTCCATGCCGGCCTCGGTCGTGTCGCAATCATCTCAGGTCGGCCGATCAACTTTCTCATCAACATGATCCCGGACGAGATCGACGTTGTCGGTCTCTACGGCCTCGAGTGGAGATCGGGTGGCACGATCCACGTGTTGCCGCAGGCCGAAGAGTGGCGGGGAGTGGTGGGGGACCTGACTCTCGATGCGTCAGCCATGTTCGGTGCGGAGTTGGTTGAGCACAAGGGGCTCTCGCTCACAATCCACTACCGCAATGATCGCGCACGAGCCGCCGACATTCGTGAGTGGGTCGAACAACGGTCGGCGTCCACCGGACTCGAGGCGCGTGTGGCCAAGCAGTCGTTCGAGCTGCACCCTGCGATCAATCGCGACAAGGGTTCGGTGATCTTGGACTTGGCCGGATCTCTCGATCCGGTGGCTTTCATCGGTGACGATGTTGGCGATCTGCCCGCTTTTGACGGGTTGGATGTGTTGGCGGCCAAAGGCGTGACCACCTTTCGCATTGGCGTCGAGTCGGATGAATCACCAATTGAGATAATCGAGCGGGCCGACGTGGTGGTGCCGGGAACCGAGGGAGTCGAGCTCATGTTGAGGCGTCTGGTGGAACTTCTCGGGTGAGTAGTTATGCGGCATCGGGTCGGTTGTGCTTGGCCGCGTCGATCTGATCGGAGAGCCATTCGGCGGGGGTGCGGCGAAGTGCCAGCCCGCGAAGTTCGGCAGCAGCCGATGTGCGCTGCTCGTCGGTGCGATCGAGAGCTGCAGCCAATGCCTCGGCCTGTTCTTGGATGTCGTAAGGGTTGACCGAGATCACAGCCTCGGCGAGTTCGTCGTGGATTCCTGATTCTCGGCTGAGTACGAGCGTGCCTCTGCGCTCGTTCACAATCGGGCCCTCTTTGGCCACGAGGTTGAGGCCGTCGCGTATCGGGTTGACGAGGAGGACGTCGTAGCGGCGCAGGTGGGCCACCGATCGGGGGTAGTCGTCGGTCATGTCGACCTCCAGCGGCGTCCAGTCGGGATCACCCCACCGTTGGTTGATCACATCGGCAAGTGTCTCCACCTCTTGTCGGTATGCGAGGTATTCGGGGAGACCTTCCCTGCTCGGATATCCCAGAGAACGAAATACGACTCCTCGTCGAAGATCGGGCCGGTTGGCAAGCATGGTGTCGAAGGCGCGCATGCCGCGAAGGAGGTTCTTCGACAATTCGACGCGGTCGACTCGCACGATGAGTTGCCGTTGGCCGATTGTGCGGTCGATCTCGTTGACGGCGGCCTGACATGGCTCGCTCCCGGCGACCCCAGCGATGTCGTCGGGGTCGACGGCCAGCGGCGCGACAAATGTGTAGGGGTGATGTCCGATGGTGTCGATGCTTGAGGCCTCGAAGTCGGCGGCCCACCGGCGGGTGTGAAAGCCACAGGCGTCGAATCCGTTCATGCCTTCGAGGTATTCGGTGGCGGCATATTCGGGAAGAACTCGCATCTGCATCGGCGGGGCGAATGGTGTGTGAGAGAAATGGACAGATGCGATGTCGGGGCGACGGGTCCGAAGCATCGGGCCGAGTAGCGCCAGGTGGTAGTCCTGAACCAGCACGATCGAGTTGTCCGGCGCCTCCGCCGCGATCACATCGGCGAAAGATGCGGTGTAGGAGCGATATGACACCCACGCTTCGTGCCAGCCGGAATCGACAACCGGTCGACGACTCAGGTCGAACAGGCCATGGTGAAGGAACCAGAGCATGGAATTGCAGATCACGTCGTATGCCTGATGCAGAACGCGCGGATCGATGACGATTGTGCGAACCCTGAGGTCGTCGGCCACCATCGCACCTTGTGCGGCGGCAGTCCGGTCGGCGTCGCTCAATGCCGCCGCAACCCAAGTTGTGTCGGTGCCGGAGACCAGCGGCGAGAGGCCGGACACGAGTCCGCCCGCCCCGCGACGTGCCGTGAGCTGACCGCCGTCTTCGCTGAACGAGATGGGTCCACGATTCGACACGAGCACCAATGGTCGGTCCACGGAAGTCACGCTAACCGTCAACCGGGATGGCCTGTGCGACGATGTGGCATGCGAGTGGTGGCATGTCCAGACAAGTTCCGGGGAACGGCGAGCGCAGCCGATGCGGCAGCGGCGATTGCCGCGGCCGTGAGCCTCCACGGCGGCGAGTGTGCGCAGATTCCGATGGCGGACGGTGGAGAGGGAACCCTCGACGCGTTGGGTGGAGCGAATCGGCTGAGCACGGTGACTGGACCGCTGGGCAGTCCGGTCGAGGCCGAGTGGCGCCTGAGCCGCGGCCTTGCTGTGATCGAGATGGCCAGGGCCTCGGGCTTGGTGATCGCGGGTGGGTCGGACGGCAATGATCCTCTGAGTGCGACGACCTCCGGGACGGGCGAGCTGATTGCCCAGGCAGTCGCCGGGGGTGCCCGGAGGGTGGTTGTTGGAGTTGGTGGTTCCGCTACCACTGACGGGGGATTGGGTGCTCTCGAAGCGATGTCACCCCTGAGTCGTTATCGCGGTGTCGAGCTGGATGTTGCTTGCGACGTTGAGACCCTCTTTGTCGATGCCGCCGAGGTTTTTGGCCCGCAAAAAGGCGCCACGGCTGCCCAGGTTGAGATGTTGCGTCGCAGGCTCACGCGTCTTGTGGACGTGTACTCCGCCGACTACG
>CAZHMP010000182.1:0-3872 GCA_964533595.1 uncultured Acidimicrobiales bacterium
TCGCTGCGGGCGGCGATGCGGGTATCGCCGTTGCCACCGGTCACCCCGATTCGGCCGCCGGTACGGCGTATCGAGAGCTGGCGGACATCATCGTCACCGATGTAGCGCCCCCGGTCGAGATCGCCGAGTGCAGCCTTCGAGGCACCCTGGTTCGGGCCGGAGCCGACCTCGAAGGGGCCCGAATTCGCGCCGCGTCACAACAGAACGATCCGAACACGACGGCGTGATAGGCGAGCAAGCGGAGCGGGTCAACAAGCACTCGTAGCCGACCACTACCGACCTGCGAGCTGTCCTTGGGTGGCGTGCTTGCGGCGGGCCTTCGCGACCATCCGATCGACGGTCCGATTCGCGAGGCCGGGCGCGAGCCGCGACAAGTGCCTGGTGAAACGGGCTTTGCGTCCGGGGATGATCATCGGCCGACCGGCTACCAGACCCTGCATGATCTCGTCGCAGGCCTCGTCCAGTGGGAGGCTGCCGGCGAACTGTTTGAGTTCGAGCCCGACCGGGTCGCCATCGATGCGTTCGGCGGCGACCATCGGCGTTTTGACCTCCGGTGGGCAGATCACCGAGACGTCGATTCCGTCGGAGGCGTACTCGATCCGGAGTGCGCCGGCCAGTCCGACGACGCCGAACTTCGACGCGTTGTAGGCGGTGTATCCGTAGCTCGACACGATGCCTGAAAGCGACGAGATGAGCGCCAGACGTCCACCTCTCGTCATCCGACGCAACGCGGCTGCCGCGAAGTTGCGACTGCCGAAAAGGTTCACCGTGACGACCCGCTCGAACTCGTCCGCGGTCGTCTCGGCAAACACCTTCGAGACGGTGACACCGGCCGAGTTGATTGCGAGATCGGGGCGTCCGAGAGCGGCCTCGGCGGCGGCGACCGACCGCTCGACTCCGTCGGTGTCGCGTATGTCGACCTCATGAAAGCTGACGGTGGCCGGCCTCCTCTGGGCAAGCGAGGTGAATTCGGTTCTTACCTTCTCACCGACCGCGAGGTCGAGCACGGCTACATCGACACCCTGCCCGAGGAGCAGCTCGGTGAGCCGCCGACCGATGCCGCTCGCTCCGCCCGAGACGTACGCGACGCGCCAGTTCTGCCGAGTCATTCGCCCGGTCCCCGGTAGACCTCGAAGAAGCGATCGAGCGCTTCCTTCGGCAACGCGAGGTTCGCTTCTGCGCTCGTGCGGACACACACGACGGCTGGGCCGCCGCAGGCTTTCGCCTTCTCGAGCGCGGGCGCGAGGTCATCGGCATCGTCGACGAAGAATCCGGTGCATCCGAGACCTTCGGCGACGATGTCCCAACGGATGTCACCCATCTCGGTGCCGAAGGTGCGACCGTAGAGGTCGAGTTCGTTCGGCCGCTCCATCGTCCACGAACCTTCGGAAAACACGACCGTCGTAATGGCGAGGTTCTCTCGTGCGGCCGACTGCATCTCCATGAAGTGGAACCCTGCGGCGCCGTCGCCGGTGAGGCACACCACGTCGCGGTCGGGGTTCCCGAGCTTGGCGCCGAGCGCGGCCGGTACACCGGTGCCCAACATGCCGAGCTCGGTGATACCGAGGAACGACCGAGGCCGAGTCGGTGGCAGTGCGAGTGCCGCCCACGTGGAGGTGTTGCCACCGTCGATGGTGTAGACGGCGTCGTCACCGAACACTTCGGCGACGGTGTTGACAACGTGCAGCGGATGGATGCCCTCGCCAGTAAAGGAAAGGACGTGGGTGAGCATCTGGCCGACGACCTCGTCGTTCACGGCGCGGTATCGCTCCATGTCGTCGCCCGGCTCGCGGCGGATGCTGCGCCGGTCGAGCTCACCGTTGAGTCCCTCAAGTGTGAGGCGGGCGTCGGCGATTATTGCCAGGTCGATCGGACGTGTGACCCCCACCTGGGCGGGGTCGATGTCGATCTGGATGATCCGCTGCGTCGCCGGATCGCCCCAGTAGCAGTCGAACGGTGTGTCGAGGTTGCCGAGGCGCGACCCGACGACGATGACAAGGTCAGCCTCGCGGCGGACGAGGTCGCCCGCTTCGCTGAAGCTGAACACGAACTGCGGGTGGTCGTTGCGGACGGTTGCGCGACCCGAGTTGGTGGTGAGCACGGGGCAACCGAGTCGGTCGACCAGGCCGAGCAGGGCGTCGTTGGCCATGCCACGATCGACACCGTTGCCCGAGACCACGATCGGCCGGATGGCGGCACCGATCATGTCGGCAGCCTCGGAGATCTGCACTTCGCTCGGTGGCATAGCGCCGGCACGGGTACGCCTCGGCGGGACGAGGGCGAAGTCCTGCTCCGAGCGCTCTTCGTAGAGCACCGGTGCGGGAATCTCAAGGTGGATGGGACCCGGCCGCCCATTCCACATCTCGCGAAAGCCCTGGCGGGTCACGCCGGCGATCCGGCCCCAGTCGAAGATAGGTCCGCCCCACTTCACGACCGGGGCAAAGAGGTTGAGCTGGTCCTGCCCTTGGAATGTTGCGGGCGACGAGGGGTAGACGAGCTCCATGCGGTGCTGCGATGTGATCGCGACCATTGGTATGCCCTCGTGTAGCGCGGCGAGGACGCCGGCGACCAGGTTGGCCGAGCCGGGCCCCGGATTGCCGAGAACGGCGGAGACTTCGCCGGTCGACTTGTACAACCCCTCGGCCATATGTGCGCCGGCAGCCTCGTGACGCACCGGGACGAGCCGCATTCCGTTGTCGTCAAGAGCCGCCAGGAACGGATCGATCTCGGGGCACGGCAGACCGAACACCGTCTTGATGCCCTCTTGCGCGAGGCTTCGAGCCAAGGCCTCGCCACCGCTGATGTTTGCCATGATGCTTCCTCCCGTGGAGTCGTCGGCCCCGGTCTCCCCAGAACCCCGGTGTTCCGACAATGATCTCAAGGATTCGAGGGGCCATACTTGCTCTCACCCGACAATTTCTTGACATCTCACGACAGATGGCAGTGCCGTAGGAGAGGGGAGCCAACATGTCGCAGGTTCGTGTGGACGCGCTGCGCGGGTTCCACAGGCTGGTTCGTGAACTGCACGGCGATCCCGACGATCTGCTGGCAGGAGTCGGGATCGATCCCGACGTCCTCACCAGCTCCGAGGGTTTCGTCCCGTACGCGGCGGTGACACGTGTGCTCGAGGACGCCGCCGCCATGCTGGGGTGCCCCGACTTCGGATTGCGTTTGTGCGAGCGCCAGGGAATCGGCATCCTCGGACCACTTGCGGTGGCGATGCAGAACAGCCCGACGGTTGGTGACGCGATCGCATGCTCCGGGCGGTATCTCCACACCCACAGCCCGGCTATCGCGACGTCCACTCGCCGTGCGCCCGACAGCGATGGCATCCTCGTCGTATTCGAAATCCTGCTTGATCATCTGGGCCGAGCCGCGCAGGTGACCGAGCTGAGCGTCGGGATATCGGCACGAGTTCTGGGGCTGTTGACCCGCGATCAACGCCGACCCCGGTCGATCAGGTTTCCGCACGAGCCGGTCGCCTCCCTCGACATCTACCACGAGCACTTTGGAGTCCCGGTCCACTTCGGTGATGACTGGGCGGCGATCGAGATCACCGAGTCCGATCTGGCACTGCCGGTGCGCCCCGCGGACGCAGCCCTGCGTGAGTTGGCGCTCGACTACCTGGAACTGAGGTACACGCCGCCCACCATGCCGCTCGCGACTCGGGTCCGTGGGGTTGTGCGCCGTTCCCTTGGCACCGGTCGAGTGGCGTGTCCCGACGTGGCATCCGCGCTGGCGATGCACCCCCGGACCCTGCAGCGGCGTCTGAACGACGAGGACACGACGTTCGAGGCGCTGCGCGACGAGGTGCGCCGCGATCTGGCGCGCCGCTATCTCGCGCAGCGCGACCTGTCGCTCGGGCAGATTGC
>CAZHMP010000183.1:0-3871 GCA_964533595.1 uncultured Acidimicrobiales bacterium
TCCGACAAAGCGCGGCGAACGCCGAGGTTGGTCGTGTGAGGGCCGAACATGACCCGATTCGACGCCTCGGCGTTCCCGAGATTGACAGATGAAAGAAGCTTCATGGACGGGGCGACAGTACCGCCTCGGCCAACACCGGGGTCAAACTTGCCCCGGGTTGATCACTCGTCGTCGGCGAGCCCCTCAACGACGTCCTTGGCCTTGTCCGCGGCCATCTCGACCTTGTCGGCATGCTCCTCGCCCACCTTGTCCTCAACGACGTCGGCGGCTTTGTCGATTCCGTCTTCGACCTTTTCGGCGTTCTTGCCGATGAGGCCCTTGGCCTTGTCGAGAAATCCCATGGTTTGTCTCCTGGTGTAGGGCGGCCCGCAGAGCGGCCACGATCTCGGCGACAGAATACCGGCCGATCGGGCGGGTATCGTCGGGCTGAACAAGATCAGGAGTACACATGAACGTCGACCCAGTCGGCACCACCATCACCCGACCCGTGATTTCCCTCGGAGAAGAGGCCCGCGCAGATTTCGTCGTGAGGGTCTACCAGCATCTGCTCGCCGCGGTCGTCGCGTTCGTTGCCATTGAAGCGCTTTTCATCAACATCGGCCTGGCCCGAGGCATCTACAACTTCGTTGCGGGCAACGGCATGGGCTGGCTGCTCATCCTCGGGGCGTTCATGGTTGGCCAATGGTTCGTCGCCCAGGCCGCGGCCGACCTGCTCAACCCGGTGCGCCAATACCAGGCCCTCTTCGCGATGGCCGGGCTGGAGGCGTTGATCTTTGCGCCATTCCTCCACTACATGTTCAACGTTCAGAACAACGGAACCACATCGGTGGCGGCCGCAGCGCTCATAACTGCAGTCGGATTCGCCGGGTTGTCACTCGTCGCCTTCATCACCCGCAAGGATCTTTCATTTCTCCGGCCCATGGTGATGTACGGATTCATCGGGGCTTTGGTGTTGATTGTCGCCGCGGTGATCTTTGGTCTCAATCTCGGAATCTGGTTCTCGGTCGGCATGATCGTGTTGGCCGGCATGGCCATCCTCTACCAAACGCAGACCATCATTCGTCACTACCCGGCCGGGGCTCACGTGGCCGGAGCATTGGCCCTTTTCGGATCGCTCATGACGATGTTCTGGTACGTGCTGCGACTCGTGGGCCAAGTGTCGCGCTGACGAATCCTCAGCGCCGAGCACCCAGGATCACAGGCATGGGCCGCGAATGATCAGCACCCGACAACGGCAACGCTCCGGGAGACACCAGCAGTGGTGTGCCATGGCCGTTGACGCACTCGGGGTCGGGGCCATCGAGGGGCAGGCCGGTGAAGAATTTCGCGGCCATGCAGCCACCTTGGCAGGCGTCGAATTGACCGCACGATTCGCATGCCCCGGCTGATTGGGGGTTGCGCATGTCAGCGAAGAGGTCGCTGTCACGCCAGATCGAGTTGAACCCGCCGATGTCACGAACGTTTCCGGCCCGGAAGTCGTCGTGGAGCACGAACGGGCAGGCGTAGACATCACCGACCGGGTCGACCAGACACACGACTCGTCCGGCGCCGCAGAGGTTGAGCCCGGGAAGCGGTTCTCCCAGGGCTGAGAGATGGAAGAACGAGTCGCCGGTCAGCACGTTGGGCCGCGCGAGGAGCCAATTGTAGAGATCGACCTGTTGTGCGTTGGTGGCGTGAAGTTCATGCCAGGAGTCGGCACCCCGGCCCGATGGCCGCAGGCGAGTGAGCCTGAGCTGCGCTCCGAATCGGTCGGCGAGAGCGGCCAACCGGTCGAGTTGTGGAATGTTGTGACGGGTCATCACCACCGAGATCTTGAACTCGCCGAAGTCGGCTTCTCGAAGGTGGTGCATCGCCGCAATCGCTGCTTCGAACGAACCTTCACCGCGAACAGCATCGTTGGTTGCTGCATCAGCGCCATCGATTGAGATCTGGACGTCGACGTAATCCATCTTGGAAAGGTTTCGCGCCACCTGCGCATCGATTCGCGAACCGTTCGTCGAGAACTTGACTCCAACGCCGTGGTGAACCGAATAGTCAACGAGGTGCCAGAAGTCGGGACGAATCGTGGGTTCGCCTCCCCCAATGTTGACGTAGAAGACCTGCATTTGCTCCAGCTCGTCGACCAGCGCCTCGGATTCGACGGTCGACAACTCACGTTTGTCTCTGACCCCCGACGATGACAAGCAGTGGACGCACTGAAGGTTGCACGCGTAGGTGAGCTCCCAAGTAAGACAGATGGGCGCATCGAGGCCGGCCTTCATCTCGTCGGACAAGGCGGTCATGACGGAATCAGCAGTTCGGACTCAGCCAAGGATGTCAGTGCTCTCTCGAACGATGGCCATCTTCGACTGTCGATGCCCGAAGCCTCAAAGGCACGACGGGCGCTGGGGTGGTCAGCAAGCGACTCCACCAATGCGACCAATTCTGGGGCGCGCAGGAAATTGAGACGCCGATTTTCGTAGTGGTAGGCGAGAGCGCCAAAGGGCTCCGGCCTGATGGAAACCTTGGGATGCAGCCGGTAGGGCGCATCCGGGTCGAAATCGGTCGATGTCATGACGTGGGTAATAGCTGACTCTGGCTGGCTCTGGCTGGTCGGCGCCGCGGGTCGACTCAGTAGACCCCGCACATGCCGTCGATGGAAATCTCTTCGACCAAGAGTTCGTCTGCGACGAGTTGATCGGTCTCGTCGATGTGATCACTGAGATCGGTAGGTGCCATCATGCGTGTGCCATGCCTCCGGTTCGATGGGGTTCGAATGGGGAAGGCTATCAGTGAGGTTTGGCCAGTGACCGAGGAGGGTCTGTGGAACTCGACATCATGTCCGGAGCGATGGAACTCGGAGCCATGCAGTCTCACGCTCGATCGGTGGAATCCGCCGGCTTCGGGTCTGTGTGGCTTACCGAATCGGGGCGCACCGCGTACCTCTCGTGCGCGGCTGCTGGCCTCGCCACCGACAAGCTCGGGGTGGGCACTGCCATAGCTGTGGCCTTTCCGCGCAGTCCGATGGTCACTGCGTCGACGGCGTGGGAATTGGCCGACGCAACCGATGGTCGCTTCATCCTTGGCCTCGGCACGCAGGTCAAGGCACACATCGAAAGGAGATACTCCTCCGAATACTCGCATCCCGGGCCGCGACTCAAGGAATACGTCGAGTCGGTCAAAGCGATATTTCGAGCATTTCGCGGCACCGAGAGGCTCCACTTCGATGGCGACTTCTACCAGTTCTCGCTCCTGCCCGGGCAATGGTCTCCGGGGCCGATCCCGAGCCCGGATCCGCCCATCTACGTTTCCGCGGTGCTTCCGTGGATGAGCCGCATGGCCGGCGAGGTTTGTGACGGCATCCACATCCACCCGTTCAATTCGCCCGAGTACATAGCCAAGGTGCAGGTGCCGGCAGTCGCTGCCGGACTGGCCCGCTCAAATCGCTCACTCGAAGACATCACATTTGTGATCCCGGTGATGACCGCAGTGGGAAGCACCGACGAGGAAGTCGCATCGACACGCGAACACGCTCGCATGATGATCGCGTTCTACGGATCCACCCGAACCTACTCACCCGTGTTCGAAACCCATGGATTCGACGGTCTATCGGAGTACCTACATGGCCGCCAGAGGGAAGGCGACATGACCGCGATGCTCGCTGCCATCACCGATGATGTGCTTGATCACTACATCGCCTCAGCCAGCTGGGGCGACCTGGGAGCGGCGCTGGCCAATCGCTACCGCGACGTGGCCCCGAACGTGCGGGTCGTGACATATACGGCGGCACATCAGCTCGGCTCCGACCCTGAGGTGCTCGACAAATGGTCTGATGTGGCGGCTGCGGTGAAACGAGAGTCGCGTACCCAGGCCGCGCAGTAGGTCGCGCAGG
>CAZHMP010000184.1:0-3867 GCA_964533595.1 uncultured Acidimicrobiales bacterium
TCGCCAAGAGAGATCAACGACTACGCGCCTACGAGATCGTGCTTCGCGAGGGCGGCCCCGACGACATCGTCACAATCGTCGACGACATCCTGCTTCACGACGCATGGCCGGACCTCACATTGCCCCACGAACTACGTCACGCATGGGAACACCTCATCGACAGCGATGTGGTTCCCGAACCCGTACCAGCGCGATCCCGATGAATTCCCTCGACCCTCCGCAGCTCGAAATTGCCCACATCCTCTTCGAACTACCAACAGCTCGTGGCTTCGCCCTCGCCGGCGGCTCGGCTCTCCTCGCGTTGGGAGCAATCAATCGCCCAACACGCGACAGCGACTCGAGGTTCGACCAGACAGCGGCTGGCAGACCCAGCGTGATTCATTTGCCCGGACCTGGTGCGGTCTTCGACTCCCCATAAGTCCCGTTGCTCTACTGCATTTGCCGATGTGCTGTTGCACCGATGTGGCACGCCGACGATCTCGAACCCTCCGACAGCACTCAAAACGACTGGTCGCGGAGAGAGATGTCCCCTTCGTTGAGGTCGTAGTATCGCGACTCGCACGGCTCATCGATCGAGTCCGTCGACAAAGACCTCAACCGCGAGGACCGCGTCTGCTGCCGCCCCCGAGAAGTTGAGGTCTGGGTGGTCGAGGGTCGTCTGTTCAGCGTAGGCCTGCGGTCCTTGGGATTGGGGACTAGCGAAATTCGCCGCCAAGTCATCGAGCAACGTCGACACCCCATCGAGATCCGCGCTGAAAATCGCATTGACCGCGCTGGCGGCGCCGGCTGGTCCGCCTTGGTCGTTGTTGATCAGCACGAACGCGATGTCGTACCAGTCCTTCGGTTTGCGCCGCTCTCGCGCTGCGGCGCACTTCGCCAGCAAGAAACCGGCCAGCCCGGCGACATTGATCATCACCGATCGCTCTTCACCGTCGACGAGACCGACGAGAGGCTGCTGGCTGCGATCTCGAGCGGCGAACCCGGTGCCTCTCAGGTTGACCGCTCCGAGCCGATCGCAATCGTCGAAGGTGACCGTTGTCTGGGCCGGTGCGGTGTCAAGGTCGGCGAGGAGCTCGAACTTGACAATGAGCGGCATCGACGCGGCCTCGGAACGCCACCGCCATATGTACTCGCCATCCGGCTCGAATCCCGCATCGACCAGTGCAGTCTCAAGCCGAGACGCGTTGACCGATCCGGCTGCAATCTCGACGTTGACTTGCACGTCGACATCGGTTGTTCCTGCGTGCGCTGCCTCGCTGTTCTTACACAACAATTCCGGGACCAGTCCGCCCAGCAACACGAAGTCGGGTGTGGCTCCGTAGCGATAGACAACGCGAACGAGCGCGTCCTGGGCAGCACGTCGTGCCGCTCGGCTCCTCGGCGGATCAGCGCTCATGCCGCGACCTCTCGGAGATGCTCGGCCGCTTCCTCACCCCGCACACCCAACAACGCAAGGTCGACATAGACCCGTGGCCAAGGCGCCACCCGGAGGTCATCGACACGTGTCGCCAGCGCGTCGGACGCCTTACTGGGGAAACACTGCAACCTCAACCGGCCGCCCTCGATCGGTCGCAAACCGGCAGTCGTGGCCGCTTGATGCAACCCAAACACGTTCTTGGCCCCGACATACACGACGCCCGTTGTCGTTTGCGTTAGCAGCGGAGCCATCACAGCCGCCGCCACTGCTCCCGTTGCAGCCCACGCGATCTCGCCGTCGTCCCAAATCTTGCCGGCATGGGCAACGCCCGCGACCACGTCGGTTCCCGGAGCGAGACCCACGGTGATCGAAGGAGTCTTCCGAACCGCGCCGATCGCGCCCTGATAGGCATCCAACAGCGCTTCGACATTCTCGAGACGACGACCCGAACCACGCCCGCGGGCCTGGTCAGCTTCCAGTAGGCCGAACTCGACCAGCGCCGCCAACCCGTTCGTCGCCGACCCGACCGACAACCCGGTTGCATCCGCGCATGTATGCACTGTTGCGTCGACACCGCACAGCAGAGCCTCGGCCACAGAGATCACCGACCCCACCCAGCGCCTCGGCGGCACGTCACTCACCGCATCGACTCCGGTGCGCGATACCACGATCGATCCAGTGGTTATCTCCGCGGCGCCGGTCTCATCGACGAAACCGACACCAGCGTCTCGAAGTGCCTCGATGGCACCGGACGACAACACCCGCGCCACCGCAACCGCCGGGCCATCGGGCTTGTCCTTCAAGAACCGTCGAGCGTCACGCAGCTGCCCATCGCCGATCCAGTGCGCCACCAAAAGCTGGCGACCAATCGTCACCACAGACTCGTCACCCCGGACGCGGACCTTCGCTTCAACCCCGGCCGGCAAGACGGCCAACACTGCTGCAGATGCGCGATCACTCACCACATCACCCTACCGGACTATTCCTCAACACTCACTGATATATCATGTCTGCTGATATTTCCATGAGGACCGGGAGGTTCACGGATCAGGGCGAGAGATCTCGCGCACTCACCTACCACCAGCGACAAACGATCACCTGCCGAAGCCGCCCGCACGCGTTCCCCTACCGAAGTCGGGCTGCGGACGACCGGTACCTCCCGTTCCGATCCGGCCGCATGAGATACGACCAATGCATCGTCGGGGTGCCCTCGATCAATAGCTTCAGGACAGCTGCTGTCGGGCCGAGCCAGGGTCATTCGTCGTTGTTCTGTCAGCACCGACAGCACGGGCGTTTTCGACATCAGCATCCGTATTTGAATCATTGGCATGCACGACGAAACCCCGAGAGTGGAGCTCCTCTGACATCGAGGCGGTGATGTCCTTGGCGTGCACATGGACGACATCGGCACCTGCGAAGACTGCGCGAGAGATTACGAAGGACTGGAAAGTCTGGTCGTGCATCCAGTCCTGGCGCCGTGGAGAGAAGACTCCAATCCTCGCTTGGGGTGTCTTCCTCTTGAGGGCCATGAGCATGGGCGAATTGGATGAGGTGAACTCGACCCTGTCAAGCACCCCAGTTGCCAAAACTTGGTCGACCAGCGCGGCGAGTTCCTGCGGCTCCAACACCCTCATCTCCAGCTCGAACTCCATGCCTTCGATCGCAAGCACCTCCTCAAGCGTCGGGACACGCGCTGCCGCAAAGTCGGGGGAGAACCAAGATCCAGCGTCGAGAGACCTGACGGCATCGAGCCGTTGGCCGGCAACGAACCCCGAGCCGTCAGTGGTGCGGTCCAGAGTGAAATCGTGGATGACAACGAAGGCAGCGTCGATCGTTCTGTGCACATCGAACTCAATAGCATCAGCTCCGTCGGAGCGGGCGAGTTCGAAGCTTTCCATCGTGTTCTCGGGCGCATGCTCCGGTGCCCCTCGGTGACCAACGATCTTCACGCACCGGAGTCTTGCACATCTGAGCCTCGGTATGGCTCGCACGTCGAAAAGTTGAAAACCGAGATGGATGGATAAACGCTCGTGGCCAAACCGGCTCGGCTGACACCCACATCCGACCTTCTGTCGTCGAACGGGGCAGTGCAGCGACGCAGCCACCCGCTCCGCCATATGTGCGCTCCATTAGGGACCCGAGAGGCCGAACCCGAATAGCAAGCCCAAAATCGCGCCACCCCCACAGCGGATGGGATGCCGGATGGGATAACCAGCGACAAAACGCACCGATCCCGCACCGGAAACCGGGCGGGATCGGGGAATTTCGTGGAGCGGACGACCGGGTTCGAACCGGCGACCTCAACCTTGGCAAGGTTGCGCTCTACCAACTGAGCTACGTCCGCAACGGGTCCGAACTCTACACGGCAGCGAGTCTCATCCCACCCGCGATCGCACCAGTTCGGCGATCGCTTTTGCCGCGGCCATGTCGGAAATCCGATCGACGACGGC
>CAZHMP010000185.1:0-1792 GCA_964533595.1 uncultured Acidimicrobiales bacterium
AAGAGCAAACCGCGTTCACCGACCAGGACAACGCGATGATTCTCGCATCCGAGCCCGACGAATCTGCGGCCCATTGGTTCCGGGAGTTC
Organism: uncultured Acidimicrobiales bacterium; assembly: GCA_964533595.1. Lineage (GTDB taxonomy): Bacteria > Actinomycetota > Acidimicrobiia > Acidimicrobiales > Aldehydirespiratoraceae > SZUA-87. The sequence continues at coordinate 90 of CAZHMP010000185.1, forward strand.
GCCAAATTCGTCTGCGACGGCTTGGCGGCAGCCGGATACCGGTATTGCCCCGGCGAGATCATGGCGACCAACCCGCGCTGGAGTGTGAGCCTGGCCATGTGGGAATCGTACGTTTCCTCGTGGCTGGTCGAACCCGAACCCGAAGCGGTGTTGAATGCGAGCGTCTTCTTCGATGCCCGGCATCTTCACGGAGACGAGTCCCTCACCGACCGATACCTCTCGTGGGCTCGAACAAAAGCGGGCAACAGCCAGCTGTTCCTCGGGCAGCTCGCCGCCAACGCGTGCGAGTTCAGGCCACCTCTCGGGTTCTTCCGTCGATTCGTGGTGGAGAAGAACGGCGACCATCTGGATCGAATCGACATGAAGCGCCACGGAGTCACGCCCGTGGTCGAACTAGCGCGGGTGTACGCACTGGAGTCAGGCGTCCAACCGTGCAACACCTGGGATCGGCTTCGGGCAATCGGCAAGGCCGGGGGTCTCGCGCCGTCTGACGCGGCTGATCTCGCGGTGGCCTTGGAACATGTTGGCTACTTCAGGCTCCAGCATCAGCGCCGCCAGATCGAGCGGGGTGAATCACCGGACAACCACATGGAGCCGAACAAGCTCTCCAAGCTCGAACAAGAACAACTCCGACGTGCCTTCGTGGCCATCGACCGACTCCAGGATGCAATGCGACGCCATTTCCGCACCTCGGACATGGGCTGATCGAGAGGCGAAGGTGACCGGATTCAGACATCGTCAGCGCCTCGCCACCACTCGAAGCCTCGACGGTCCCCTCGGCGCCTACTACCGAAGTATGGATCCGTCCCCCAATGTCCCCACTGCGGATTGGCGAGAGGCCCGCTTCCTCTGCCTCGATATTGAAACCACGGGCTTCGACCCAAAGGACGATCATTTGCTGTCAGCCGGATGGATTCGCGTCGACAACGGGTCGATCGACGCCTCATCGGCACGCCATGGTTTCGTGACTCTCGAGAATGGCGCCGAGGTCGGCCAGTCAGCGGCCATCCATCGGATCACCGACACCGATGCCACTGAGGGCCGGCCCGCCGGCGAAGTTCTCCACGCAATACTGAACGATCTCTCCGGTCGAATCTTGGTATGCCACTTCGCCCAGCTCGAAATCTCGTTCCTCGACGCCATCTGTCGACGAGAATGGAACCAGCGCTTTTGGCCCAGACAGTTGGTCGACACCATGCAATGGCATCTCGATCTACGGCGACGAGCCTGGGAGCCGGTCGAGGGCGACGATCTGAGGCTCTACACGCTGATCGACAACTATGGAATGCCCGCCACCCGACCCCACGACGGTCTCTCCGACGCGTTCGCCACCGCCATGCTGTTGTTGGCCATGGCTCAGCGCGACCACAGAATCGCCACGCTTGAGTCTCTTCTGGACAAACGGTCCTGGTGAATCAGGACCCGGAATCGAACGCCTGCTTGATCGAGTCGACAACAGCCGAGTCGGCGAGAGTGGTTGTGTCGCCAAGCTCCTTACCCTCCGCCAGGTCCCGAAGGAGACGACGCATGATCTTCCCCGATCTGGTCTTGGGAAGTTCGGGAATGAGCGCCACCTCTGCCGGCTTCGCTATCGGGGATATCACCGTGCCGACATGGTTGCGCAACTCCCGGCTCAGCTCGGGAGAAGCGTCGAATCCACCACGAAGGATCACAAAGGCCGACGGCACCTGACCGGTCTGTTC
>CAZHMP010000185.1:1892-3856 GCA_964533595.1 uncultured Acidimicrobiales bacterium
GGCCCATAGACGATGTAGCTGTGTCCGGTGATCCATCCGATGTCGGCGCCACACCAGAACACGTCGTTGTCGGGGTCGAGATCGAAAACGTAGCGGTGCGTGTAGGTGGCTTGGGTCAGATAGCCACCCGTGGTGTGCATGATTCCCTTGGGCTTTCCGGTGGTGCCCGATGTGTAGAGGAGGAAGAGAAGGTCTTCGGCGTCCATGACCTCAGGCGCGCACTCGTTTGACTGTTCGGGCACGATGTCGTGCCACCACACATCGCGACCGTCGGTCCACGACACCGGATGAGTCGTTGCGTGACCCGCTGGAGCGTGACCCTGGCCGACCCTCTCGACCACCATCATGTTGGTGACCGTTGGACACGACTTCAGAGCCTCATCAGCGATCGGTTTGAGAAGCGAAGGCTCGCCACGGCGATATCCGCCGTCGGCGGTGACCAAGACCTTCGCCTCGGCATCGTTGATGCGATCCGCCAGTGAAATCGCGCTGAATCCGCCGAACACCACGGAATGCGGGGCGCCGATACGCGCACAGGCCAGCATGATTATCGGCAGCTCCGGAATCATCGGTAGGTAGATCGCCACCCGATCTCCTCGACCGACACCGAGGGCCTTCAACGCATTGGCGGTCCGCGATACCTCATCGAGGAGCTCGGCGTAGGTGAATTTTCTCGTGTCGCCGGGTTCACCCTCCCACCAGTAGGCAATCCTGTCGCCATTCCCGGCCGCCACGTGACGATCAAGACAGTTGTAGGAGACATTCAACTTGCCGTCGACGAACCACTTTGCGAATGGGGCTTCGCTCCAATCGAGTACCTCAGTCCAAGGTTCGTACCAATCCAGCTCGGCGGCTTGGGCCGCCCAAAATGCGAGGCGGTCGCGGTCGGCGGCGTCGTAGAGCGTCCGGTCGGTAGCCAGCGAGTTGGCTCGGAAGTGCGCCGGCGGTGGAAAGGTCCGTCGCTCGTCCATCAACATCTCGATGGCGGGCGATGCAAGGTTGATTTCGGCTGAGTCTTCTGTGGTGGTCATGAGCGGAATCTCCAAGTCTTGGTCGTAATGGGTCGGCGATGGGCACGCTGCGGGCCCACTCCACCGAGATTCTCGGTGGGTGAGCCCGCAGCGTTCAGTGGGGCTCCCGAATCAGGCGTTCGACAGCACCTTGGGAGTCGAGGTGACGGGATAGCGGAGGTCTTCCACCATGTCCTGCACTTCCTGGCTGGGAGGAGCCGTCATCAACGACACCGCAATCATCACGATGGCGTTGAAGCCGGCGCAGATCACACCCACACCCGACTGGCTGACGCCCCAGATCGGGTCCATTCCTCCCCAGATCACCATGTACATGTAGAGGGCGGCGGTCGAAAGGCCGACGGTCATTCCCGCAACAGCTCCCTGTGCGTTCGCCCTCTTCCAGAAGATGCCGAGAACCAGCACCGGGAAGAAGCTCGCTGCCGCGAGACCGAACGCCAGGGCGACCACTTGGGCTACGAAGCCCGGTGGATTTATGCCGAAGTATCCGGCGACGACCACCGCCATGGCCATCACGATCCGACCGACCAGCAACCTTTCCGACTCGGATGCATCAGGCTTGTGCATCTTGAAGTAGAGGTCGTGCGCCACCGACGACGAGATGACCAGTAGAAGTCCCGAAGCGGTGGAGAGCGCTGCTGCCAAGCCACCGGCGGCGACAAGCCCGACGATTATCGTCGGAAGCCCTGCTACCTCGGGGTTGGCGAGCACCATGATGTCACGATCGAACTTGGTGATCTCGTTCGTCGCCTTGTCCGGGGTGTACTGAATGACCCCGTCGCCATTGAGATCCTCGACCTTCAGCAGGCCGGTCTTCGACCAGCTGTTGACCCACTCGGGGAGCTGGTCTGCTGCCGTGCCGTTGACGGTGTCGATCACGTTGTACTTGGCGAACGATCCGATGGCCGGAGCCGTCGTGTAGAGGATCGCTAT
>CAZHMP010000186.1:0-3823 GCA_964533595.1 uncultured Acidimicrobiales bacterium
CGACCGGGTGAAGCGGATAGCTCAACATGACCAAGGCCGAGGCCGCCATACCCTGCGCCACCGCCATCGACGCGATACGGCCACCCATGGACCGGCCGCCGAGAGCCACCTGATCGGGGTGAATTCCGGCCTCGTCGGCGAATATCGCCGCTTCTTCGATCATTGCCGCTATGAGCTTCGGGGCCCGGTCGGGCGGGCGGCGTCCCTGCTTGCGATACGGAAAATCGAACCTCTTCACCGGCAGGTCGAGACGATTCTCGAGCTCTACGAGTAGTCGATGGTTGCGATCGCCGCCGGCACCTGGGGCCAGCAACAAACCGCCGGGCTTCGGACTGATCGGCATCAGGTCAAGCTACTGAACCGGTCAGCGGCAAAGTCAGATGGCCATCAGTATCCGGCGCGCCTCGGATATGTCGGCGATTCTCACGGCAGCCTCATCCCGGCTGGCGCCGTGATCCGGGTGGGCATCACGCAATGCATCTCGGTAGCCCTGCTGGACCTCGTCGCGGCTCAGCACGGTGAGATCGGGGTCAAGCCCCAACACTCCCATTGCCCACCCCACCGGATCTGCCACCGAACCGGCTGACATCTTCCCAATCGTGGCCCGGCCCGCCAGATGTCGGAGAAGTTCAGGGCCGATCGCCCCGCGCCATGACAACCCTCGTCTCACGGTGGCCAGCACACGTCCACGTGAGGACTTCGGGACCATACCGGCCGCGTAGATCGAGGCAAGCACGTATTGCAGCGGCGAACCGGCGGCCGCCGAAAACGACACCGCAAGATCTCCGTCGTCGTGACGGTGGAGGCGGTGGACGCTGCGGGTGAGACCGATCCGGTCCTGTTGGAATCGGTGACGCAATCTCGGCTGAGGAATGCGGCGACCGGCTTCCAGTAGATGGGTTAGACCCAGGAGATCGGCGTGGAGTTCATCGTCGGCATCGGCAGAGAACCTTGCTGCCACCGCACCGAGGAGAAGCCCACCCACGCCCGGTGGCTCGTCGCACGGGAGATCGCATGAACCGAGGGCTATGCGTCGGGTAGGGGCAATCGGCCTCGAGTGGTAGATCTCCAATTCTGCCAGCAGCATCGCTGGTCAACCTACCGCTCCGGGAAATGGTAAGAGGGTCGGATCAGACCAGTGCCCGGAGAGTCTCGCGCAGCATCTCGGCTTGATCGGAGATCTCGTCGACCGGCGGCTCCTCCTGCTGGATCAGATCGATGAGAGCGGCTGTGGAATCTCTCAACCGACCCCAACCCTCGGGCTCGAATCCGAACGGAGCGGCCGACCCGACGAGCCGTTCACCGTGTTCGATCACTCCGAGTACGCCGCCCGAGTCGCTGGGGTCGCGGCGGAGCTTGTCGGCCGCGAGAAACAACGCGCTCATCAGGTCGTTGGCCTGGAGCCCCTCCAACTTGTCGAGGTCGTGCTCCTGTCTGCGGGCGAGCACCTCGTCGATGACCATGTCGACCTGTTCCTCGTCGATTTCGTGGATGACCAGGTCTCCGTCGTCGTCGAACTCATGGGGCACGCCGGTGCCGACGAGTCGTTCGATGAGAACCTCGCGCAAGTCGTTGTCCCAACCGTCCATCTCGAATGCGGTCTTGGGTGCCTCGTCGTCCAGCGATCTACGGCCGGCAACCCGCACCTCTTCCAGGAGCCCATCGACAGTCTCCTCCGACGACTCGTGGATCATGAGCGTGGTCCCCTGCCAGGAATGCACTACCCCGTCGGCCACGAGCAGCTGTGAGGCCATCGCACGAGCTTCCTGCGCCCATGTGTGGAGTTCGTAGGCGATCCACTCGCCACCGACATCTTCGGCCGGAGCCGGGGGTGTATCCGAACCGAGGGGGTCATCAGGCGGAGTGGACTTGCGGTCGTGAGATCGAAATAGAGGAGCCACACATGGAATGATCGCACGTTCTTTCCTCAATTGTTGACATCACCGAACCCCCATGGGAGCTCGGTGGTCGGGTAGCGTCATCGCATGACGAAAGCCACCGGACAGACCCCCGACCGCAATCTCGCGCTCGAACTCGTGCGCGTCACCGAAGCAGCAGCCATGTCGGGGGCAAGATGGATGGGACGAGGGGACAAAAACGGTGCCGACGGTGCTGCTGTCGACGCCATGCGCAATGTGTTGAGGACTGTCCCGATGGACGGAATCGTCGTGATCGGCGAGGGCGAAAAGGATGAAGCCCCCATGCTGTTCAATGGAGAACTCATCGGCGATGGCACGTCATACCGAACCGACGTGGCCGTAGATCCGATCGACGGCACCACCCTCACGGCGTTGGGACGGGGCAACGCGATCGCGGTCATCGCTGTATCAGAGCGAGGCACGATGTTCGATCCCGGTCCCTGTGTATACATGGAGAAGATCGCGGTGGGCCCCAGCGCATTCGGATCGATCAGTCTTGACAAGTCACCGGCTGAAAACCTGGCGAGCGTCGCTGCGGCGAAGGGCAAGCAAGTCAATGATCTGGTGGCCGTGATTCTCGACCGTGACCGCCACGATGAACTCATTCAGGAAGTCCGTGAAGCCGGAGCCCGGATACGTTTGATTCCGGATGGCGACGTCGCGGGCGCGATCTCCACGGCCTGGCCCGACGCCGGCGCCGACATTCTCTTCGGTATCGGCGGCACGCCCGAGGGCGTGATCACTGCTGCAGCGCTCAAGTGCATGGGCGGTCAGATGGTTTGTCGCCTGTGGCCACGCAACGAGCGCGAGCGCAACGAGTCGATCGAAGCCGGCTACGACCTGTCGCGCATCCTCGACCAAGATGATCTTGTCCGAGGCAACGACTGTTTCTTCGCTGCCACCGGACTCACCGACGGAGATCTGCTGAAGGGCGTGCAATTCGACAACACCGGGTGCCGCACCAGCTCCCTCGTGATGCGATCCCGCACGGGAACCGTTCGTATGGTCAACGCCCACCACCGCCTCGACAAGCTGAGCGAGCTCTCATCGGTCGACTATTGAGCCGTAACTCTCGGATGTAGCCAGGGGTCTACTCGACTGAGGTGTAGGCAATCAGGCAGAACCAATTGAGTCGTAGCGCTGCATGATGAGGGCACTCATATCGCCCAATGGGGCTTGGAGGCGTTCCACCACTGTCTCGATGGCCCGCATCACTTGAGCCGACGATCTCTCGTAGCCAACCAGAGCGATCTCCTGGTGACGCCAGGGGGCCTCGGCCCGCAGCAGCGCCTGGCGGTAGACAACACGCTCTCCGTGTGTCTCCGACCACTGCTGTTCGGCATATTGCTGATGGGCAAGGTCTCCCCCGGCGGCCTCCATGTAGGCCGGCTTCAATGCGTCGACGTCGGCCGCCGCCTGAGTTCGGAGCCGGTTCTCGAAGTCTTCCCTCGCCGGCTCGTGCGCCTCCGGACGGGGGGCCACGGTGAGGATCTCGGCCATGAGGTGGTGCAGCTCAACACAGCGTCTCTCCATCTCATCGGCGAGCGCTGCTCTGACAGACGTTGGATCAGCCCCGCCGGCGACGATTGCATTGTCGACTGTGGACTTCATGTCGGACTCTGCGACCTCCATGATCGATATCACGCCGGCTTCGAGCCAGGCCAGAATCTCGTCGACAGACGAACTCATCGCTGCGCTCAACGGGCGTACGGAAGCCTCCCAGTAGGCATCGGGGTCAACCAATTCGGGATATGGGACCGATGATGGGTCGTTCTTGGCAGCGGAAATCTCGTCGGCAAGTGCGTTGAGGAAACCGGCGGTGGGGCACGCGGGATTCATCTCAGCACCAATTCGGGCGGACGCGTCGGCGATCAGGTCACGCAGGCGCTGTTCGATTATCTCCT
>CAZHMP010000187.1:0-2126 GCA_964533595.1 uncultured Acidimicrobiales bacterium
CGGCCTCAAGTTCGTCGCCACCTCCCACCCTGCTTTTCTGACTGCGTGGGACCGCATAGCGGTCCCACGCAGTCAGAAAAGCAGGGTGGTGGCACGGCAATGAGCAGGGTCGTCACAGAGACGATTAACTGACGGCATCAATACGTCTCGCGAGGCCGTGGAGCACAATCTCGATCGCTACCGGCAGCTGCAGCGTGCCGCAGGCGCCATTTTCTGGCTTCCCACATCTGTTCTGTTTTTCATCGACCGGTTCGGCCTTGGTGATGCCCTCCGGCTGCAGGCCGTCTACTACTTGGCGGTCGTGGCCTTTGAGGTGCCCTCGGGCTGGTTCAGCGACCGGATCGGGCGGGTGCTCACGTTGCGACTCGGTGCGCTGTGGTGGGTGCTGGCCAACACCTTGTTCGCCCTCTCCGACGGCCTGGTCGGAATCGGAGTCGCTCAGGTGCTGCTGGCCATGGGTTTCGCGTTTGCGTCGGGCACCGACGTCACTCTCCACTACGACAGTCTCGAGGCGCTGGGCCGTGAGGCAGAGTTCGAACAGCGCGAATCAAGGATCAGGCGTGACCATCTGGTGGTCACCGCGGCCGCCACCGTCACGGGCGGATCACTCGCCTTGATCGACCTGAGGCTTCCGTTCATGGCTGCTCTGGTGGCGGCGTTGATCCAACTGGCGGTGGCCCTGCGTCTTGTTGAACCGGAGCGCGCCACTCACACGGTCAGCGCGGGGAGAGACATCTTGCGGGTGGCGGCCTACCTGAAGGATCGCGTTTTGGCGTGGCTCACCCTCTACGTTCTCGGCGAGGTGATCACCATTCATCTCACCTCGGAGTTGGCGGCGCCGTATCTTGCGGGAGTTCTCGGGGAGGCCCTCGACGAGATCGACAAAGCGCCGCTGCTGAACGGACTGTTGGCGGCGAGTGTTGCGCTGGTGGCCGCGGTTGCCGTTCGTGGGGTGGCTCGATCGAGGCAGCGGTTCGGGTTGGTGGCAGTGCTTGTTGGTGTGGCCGCGATTCCGGCGGTCACGCTCTCCACCATGGCATTGGTCACCTCGGCCTTCGTCCTACCGCTGCTGGTATTGCGAAGTGTGCAATCCGCGGTGGTTTCCGTGCTGGTGCCGGCCACCGTGGCTCCGCGGGTCGACCGAAATCACCGCGCCACGTTCTTGTCTCTCACCAGTTTGGTTGGACGGCTTGGCTACGGGTCGGTGCTTCTGGCCGTCGGCGCGGTTGGTGATATCGGTGAAACGTTGGAGTGGGCGGCGGGCATGGCGATCGTGGTGTTCATCGTGGTGACGCTCACCGGGCGAATGGTCGACGATCAGGCCACATCGCAGGTGGAGTAGTACTGGGCTTCGGGAGACAGTCCGCGCGGGCTGGCGCCGATCTCGGGTTCCATGTGGATGTGATAGCGATTTTCCAGCAGCACGGTGCCGTCGGCGGCGATGATGTCGTGGACGTGGCCCCCCTGAGCATCGAGTTCGCCAGTGACGGCCGACCCGTCGAGTTCGCCGCGTCCCATGAGCACCGTTCCGTCGCACATGATTCCGTAGAGTTCGAATTCAGCTGAGCCCGGAACATCACTGGTGACGTAGCCGAGTTCTTCGAGCACCCGCAGCGGGCCCGGAGCCGGCGCGTGGTAGTGATATTGCCCCTGCTGTTGCGGGTGACCCGAGTTGGAATCGAAGGTGTACTTCTCGTTTTCGATGTCGTCACCGGGTGCGGCGAGCGGGTTGAAGTACAAAGCGCCATCGAGCGCCACGCCGGCGGGACCCATCGGATAGTCGGTGCTGTCGCCCACCGACAGGTTGACTGTTCGACCGTCAATCAGTGTCCCCGACTCGACGGGACGGATGGGTATCCGGATGGTGTATTTGCGCTCGGAGATCAGATTGGGGTTGGGCCGGTAGTCGGTGCCGCGCGTGTAGTCGAACTCCTCGAATTGATCGCTGTTCTCTCCGTAGTAGTAGCTGAGATGGGGAGGGAGACTGTCACCCGTGATCACCAGTTGGTCACCGTCGATCGAGATATCGGTGCAGCGGAAGAACATGGCGTAGAAGTCAGGGACGTCCGGTGCGATGTTGGTCGTGCAGTTGATCAGCAAGTCGGGCGAAGCGGCGGCGGTGGTGG
>CAZHMP010000187.1:2226-3814 GCA_964533595.1 uncultured Acidimicrobiales bacterium
GCCAACGCGAGCAGAGTGATAGCGGGCATGAAACTGCGGAACATGGATCTCCTCGAGGGAAGTGCCGAATGCAACTCGCCGCCGACATACTGCTTCATGGACGCATACCAAGCAGTGATTTCAAAGCGCGACATTCGCCATTACAAAGATTCCCCGATATCTGATGAGATCCTGAAGCGGATCCTGCAGGCGGGTCGCATGGCCGGCAGCGCCAAGAACAACGAATCCAACCGGCTGATCGTGTTCCGTGACCAAGCCGTGCAGGATGCGCTGGCAGCGTCAGGTGACTTCGCGTCCTGGATCGGCACTTCTGCTGCCGTGATCGGCATTGCGGTGCCAAGAGATTCGATGGTCGGGTTCGACGTCGGTCGCATGGCGCAGAACATGATGATCGCCGCCCACGCCGAAGGCCTTGGCACCTGTCCGGTCACGCTCGGGCACCAAGACAGGGCACGTGCTGCAGCCGGACTGCCCGACGACTGGGACATGACGATGGTCATCACAGTGGGTTGGCCCATCGATGATGTGCCCGACAGTCCGCTGAAGCGTGTGCGCGTGCCGCTCGAGGACCTCGTGCGCTACGACCGCTGGAGCTAGTTGTCGATCCGGCCGGCGCGGCGCAGGGCGCGGGCCTTCAGCTGCCGGTGTGGCTCTTGGTCAAGATGTTTCTAACCGTGGCCAAGGCGATCGACGCGTCAGTCTTGAGTGAAATCGTGTCGACGTATTCGAGGTCGACGGCGATGTCTTGATACATCAGGTCGCCTGCGCCTCGCTTGGTGACCTGCCATAGTCCGGTCAGGCCCGGCCTGACGAGGTGACGGCGGCTGTCGCCGGGGCCATATTGGGCGTCGACGACATCGGGCAGCTCCGGTCGGGGCCCGATCAGGCTCATCTGGCCGCGCAGGATGTTCCACAGTTGTGGCAGCTCGTCGAACCCATATTTACGCAACCGTCGGCCGATTGTTGTGTGGCGTGGATCGCTGACGGTCTTGTGGACATGGCGTCGGTCGGCTCCGCTGTAGACACTTTCGGTTCCGGGTAAACGCCGGTCGGGGAGCATGGTGCGGAACTTCAGGAGTTTGAACGGTTTGCCGTTGATACCGACACGATCCTGTCGCAGGAGGATTGGCCCTCCGAGCTTGATCCGGATCATTACGGCGATAGCGAGCATTACCGGAAGGAGCGCCAATGCCAGAAGCAGACCGCCGAGTAGGTCGGTGGCCGGTTTGATCAACCGCGTGTAGAACGATCGAGACGAGCCGAACCACCCGCCGAGAATCTCGATTTCGGTGGGTTCGGTGGCGCCGTGGAGCGGTGGAAGATGAGCCGTTGCCTCCCCGGCAGTCTCGATCGTCTTCGTGTCTGTCATCAGCCCACCCGTATGCCGACCCAACTGTTGGGCCGCAGAGAAACTACTCCGTGTCGCGCGATATCTGGTCCGTCGGCACGTTGTACCACAGAGAGTAGCGATCCCCAAGAGAAATGGGTCACAGGACCCATCACCGATAGTGACGCGTTAAACCCTTGACGTGACGATTCGGTAGAGGCGGGCGAGGAACGATGCCATTTGTTCGCGGCTGACTACGGC
>CAZHMP010000188.1:0-3794 GCA_964533595.1 uncultured Acidimicrobiales bacterium
CGGTGAACACCACTGTGGGCGTGGAGATTCGGAGGGTGCGTCTGCGGTCCTCTCCGAGTAGCTGCCATGCCCCAAATCCGGCTGCTACCAACAAGACGCCCACGAGCAGCCATGGCAGGCGATTGGAGACGGCATCGGCGAATGATTCTCGAATCGTGCGGTTGTTGGCGTCGAGGATGATCTCGCCGGCGGAATCTCGGGTGACGGCCGGTTGGTGGATGATGACGCCCGCAACGAGCGCTGCCCCCGTGCTCATCGACCAGAACATCAGCCGTTTGATCGAGAATCCGTCCATCAAGGACTTCATCCCCATCGACAGGCCGGCCAACACCAGAAGCAGCGCCAGCGACACCCACACTCTCCCAAATTGGTTCTGCGGATAGTTGAACACGAGCAGCAAGCGGGCGTTGGTGGCGGGCGCGACCCAATTGCGCTCCTCACTGAAGACAAAGTCGAGGAGCCCCTTGTAGGCGAACAACAACACCAACGACGTCACAATCGTGAGGACGCTGTTGAATGCACTGCTGAACAGGTTGTCTCTCAGCCATTCGCCGATTGGCAGGCTCGGCTCCTCTGGTTTGACCGCATACTCGGTTTCGGCGTCTTCAACTTCTGTGATGTGGGTGGTCGATTCGCTCATCTCAGCGCTCCACGATCTTGAGGCGGACATTGAAGAAATTGACCACCACGGATATCGCCAGCGATGTCGCCAGGTAGAACAACATCCAAATCGCGATCACCGGAAGCGTCTTACCGGTCTGGTTGTAGACGGTCTGGCCTACCTGCACCAGGTCGCTGTAGCCGACGGCGATGGCCAATGACGTGTTCTTGGTGAGGTTGAGATATTGGTTTCCCAGCGGCGGCAACACGATTCGGAATGCTTGGGGAAGGATCACTTTGCGAAGAGCAGTGCCTCGTCGCAGCCCCAGGGCTGATGCTGCCTCGGTCTGTCCCTTGGATATGGCGAGAATGCCACCGCGAACGATCTCGCCGATGAAGGCGGCGGTGTAGAGAACCACTCCGAAGAACACCGCCGCGAAGCCGATGGTGAGATTGAGTCCGGATGTGCCGTAGTTGGCGAATTTTCCGGGCTTGACGATGTCGGGGCGCATGGCATCGATGGGTGGGCCGGATCGCCCGTGGCCGAACTTGGTGCCGAGAAGTTCGAACAAATCACGCGATGAGTTGATCATCCAGCTCGACAAGCCGGGCCATGCGATCAGGACAACAAATACACCAATGGCCGCACCGACGCCGGCAAATATCATTCTGAACCAGTCGTCGTCGGAGAGTTGTGCGACTCCGGCGGGGGTTCGGTGTTGGTCTATGAAGTTTCTGATGAAGCGGGCCGCTGCAGCAATGAAAACCAGACTCAAGACTATCTGCAAGGCGAATTCCGGCACGTTGTGGATGCCCTTGGCCACCTGATCGAACCATCCGCCGAGAAACCCGAATATCGGGTGGATGAACCAACCTACGAGCCCGAATCCGGCGATCACGCCAAGAGCGGACCAGACTGGGTAGGTGTCGTGGCCGGTGGCATCGTGGAGATCTGTCTGGCGCTTGTGAACGAACCGAGCCACCACGGCGCCGATGAGCACGATTACCATCCATTGATAGAACCCGTCGGACGGGAATACGCGCGGGATCGACAGCCCTTTGTTGGATATGTGAATCCAGCCGTGGATCGGCCCCTGGTTGACCCGCACTTTTGGCAGCGTGCCGAGTATCGCGAACCAAATGTACATCTGCACCAGAAGGGGAATGTTGCGGATCGTTTCGATGTAGAGGTTCCCGACCTTGTTGACGATCCAGTTCTTCGACAGGCGGGCCAGCCCGACGATGACGCCGAGAATAGTTGCGGCGAGGATTCCCACCGCGGCCATGCGCACAGTGTTTACCATTCCGACCCACAGAGCCCGCCCGCCGGTGTTGGGAAGCGTGTCGATTCCCTCCGAAACCTGAATCCCAGGGTTTGTCTCGATAAATCGAAAGTCGGTCGGGACCTTGGATCTGTTGAGGTTGTTGCTGGCCTCGGTCTTCATGAAGAACAAGGCAAATACCACCAGCGCCAAGGCGATGACCTGAACTATCCACTTTATGACGGTTGCATCGCGGTAAAACGGCGGCTTCTCATGGGCGACTTCTGACAAAGTGGGCGTGTCGGTCACGACTGGGCATCTCCGTTGGTGAATCGAACGCCGATTGGCGCGTCTTTGGAATCGAACTTGGTCTGAGATGAACCAAGGGGCCGGAAGTTGGACTTCCGGCCCCTCTTGACTAGCAGATTTGGGATTTCGGGGCGACAGGTTCGCCCCGAAATCTCACAAAGGGCTGTCCAGGGTCAGTGAGCCGGGGGTGAGTAGATGAGCCCACCATCGAGCCAACCGGCGTTGGCGGTTCCGGCGCGTTCGAGTCCCACAGGCACGAGGTTTCGGGTGTAGATCTCGTCGTAGTTGCCAACCTGACTGACAGCATTGAGCCATGCGTCAGCGGGAAGCCCCATCGCAGTCTGGAGTTCACCATCGCCACCGGTGAGACGGCCAATTTCGGCGTCGGGCGGGTTGGCAGCCATGTCGGCGGCGTTGGCCGAGGTGACACCCTTTTCGTCGAAGATGATAGACGAATACACTGACCAGTTGACCACGTCAGCCCACAGCGGATTGCCCTGCAAATAGGCCGGGCCGAGCGGCTCCTTGGAGATCGGTGGGGTGGGGAATATCGACCACACCTGATCTGCCGGCTGATCATTGGCCCTCCGACCGACGAGGCCGGAGCCATCTGTGGTGACGGCGTCACATGCTCCGCTCTTGAAGTTGTCCATCACGATGTCGTAGTCCTCAAAAGTGTTGAGGGTAATATTGACACCCAACGCTTTGGTAACAGCAGCGATGTTCTTCTCAGTGGTTGTACCGGCGTTGGTGCAAACGATGGCGCCTTCAAGATCCTGGATCGTCGAGTTTTCGTCGAAGCCGTCGGATTCACGGGCCATGATCTGCTGACCGTCGTAGAACGTGGTCGGGGCAAAGTCCATGGCAAGTTCCCCGTCGCGGCTCTGGGTCCATGTGGTGTTGCGGATGAGTACGTCGACCTCGCCGGTCTGCACTGCGGTGAAACGCGCGGCCGCGGTGAGAGCAGTGAATACGACAGCGTTGGCATCGCCGAACAGCGCCGCGGCAAGATAACGACAGTAATCGGCGTCGAATCCAGTGGTGGAGCCGTCAGGCTTTGTCTCGGAGAACGCCACCGCTGCGCCAGAAACGCCGCAGTTGAGTGTGCCGCGGTCAAGCACTGTTTGTAGCAAGTCGCCATCCTGCACGACGGCGACTGTGTCGCTCGGTGCGGTTGTGGCACCCGGAGCCGCGGTGGTGGCGGAGCTGCCATCGGACGTGGCTGCAGCTGTGGTGGTTGCGGCGGCGTTGCCAGTGTCGGAGCCGCTGTCGCCACAAGCTGTGGCGATCAGTGTGAAGCTCAGAAGCACGGCGGCTACGCGCCAAATGTTTCGATTTCGCATATGTAGTTTCCTCCAGGTCCCAATTTGGGTCGAGTGGAGGCTATACGAAGTGTCGTCCGTCACCAAGGTGAGGGCGGGATTTTCGGTCGTTTGTCACAATGGTGAGACAAACCTGCAGGTCAGAGGTACTGGCCAGTAGCCACGGAATCGATGGACTTTCCGCCGCCGTCGCTCCCATCGTCGGAAACGAGTGTTCGAACGTAGACGATCCGTTCACCCTTCTTCCCCGAGATCTTGGCCCAGTCATCAGGGTTGGTGGTGTTGGGTAGATCCTCGTGTT
>CAZHMP010000189.1:0-2147 GCA_964533595.1 uncultured Acidimicrobiales bacterium
GATACTTGGTGCTCGTTCGCCGCCATTGACGACCCGCACCGAACCATGGGCCAAACTGGGCAAATGGGTTCGCAGATCGGTTTCACGGGGGTGGCGGTCTCGGCGCTACTGGTGGCCGTGGCGATCATCATTTCCACGATCAGACATCTCGGACTGGCCACCGACATGGCGGTGGCATCGATTCGAGCGTTTGTTCAGCTCGTGCTGGTCGGGTTCGCGCTTCGTTTGGTGGTCGACGACAGCGACCCGCTGATCTACGCGTGGTTGTGGATCGTGGTGATGGTGCTGTTCGCAGCATCCACGGTGCGGCGTAGGGCACCGGAGGTAAACGGAGCATTCACGCTGGCGCTGGCTGCGTTCAGCGGGGCTGCCGTTGTGACTCTCGGAGTGCTGTTCGGACTCGGTGTGTTCGATCTGACTGGTCGAACTCTGGTGCCTCTCGGCGGGATGATGATCGGCAACTCCATGACTGCGATAGTCGTCGCTTCTCGGCGGGTGATAGCCGAAACGACCGAGCATGCCGACCTCATCCAAGGGCGCGTTGCCCTGGGTGCCACCATCGACGAAGCGGTGCTGCCACACATTCAGTCATCGCTACGAACTGCTCTGATCCCACAGATCGAGACGACAAAAGCCGTCGGAATTGTCTTCCTGCCGGGGGCGATGGTCGGACTGATACTTGCGGGAGCCGACCCGATCGACGCCGTGAGGGTCCAGATGGCAGTGATGTACCTCATACTCGGAAGTGTCTCCACCACCACATTGGTGATGACGTTCGGTGCGAGCAGGAAGCTCTATCCCCGCACCCCGAGACCCGGTAAATGGCCGCGTCGCCGAATACCCGACCTGCTCACGACGACTCTCGGAGATTCTGCTGCCGGTTGACCCCCGGATCAGCATTGGTCTCACCAACCATCGTCACCAGCCACAACACTCCGGCCCCGAGCACAACCGCCAGGGCTACTGCCGATCGTCCGAGCCCGATCGCATCGGCGGACCAGCCGACGATCAACACCCCGACCACCCGACCGATGTTGGCCATCAAATTGAATCCCGCGATGAAGGGTGCCGTCGCGTCGTCAGGTGCAAGATCACTTCCCAAAGTGAGCAGCGATCCTGCACTCATCCCGTTTCCCACCCCCATGACGATTCCGGCGATCACCGCCATCGTCGCCGTGTGAGCCGTCCCGAGGAGAAGCAATCCAATGGCCAACAAACTGAATGCCGGGACCATCGCACGGAGGCGCCCGAAGCGGTCCATCACATAGCCGGCCACCGGAAACAGGAGTACATCAGCGCTGGTGCCAACCGCCACCAAGGCGCCAACGGCAAACGGGCTCAGCCCGAGAGAGTCGCCGATCAGTGGCACGACCACGTGACGACCGTCGCGCGCCGCCATCACCAACATCGGCCCGAATCCGGTGATGAGAAGGCGCTTGAGATGACGACGGATTCCCGACCACGTGGATCCGGTAGCGACATCCGGCATTGGGTCTTGAGCCGATCGGCGATGAGCCGCCAGCGCCAGCAAGCCACTGGCGGTGAGGACTCCGCTGACCACGAAGGCGGCCTCGAACCCGGCCAACTCGACCACCAACCCGCCGAGTAGGGGCCCGATCACCACGGAAAGTCGAAATGTGCCGCCAACCAGCGACATGATTCGACCCCGGACCCGTGGATCGACCCGACGGGTTATGTAGGTCTGTCTTGATTGATGAAAGCCGATCAATCCCACGCCATAGAGCAGGCGGAACGCGACCAATGCGGTGACGGCCGTGGTCAGACCGAGAAATGAGGCAGTGACAGCCATCAAGACGATCGACAGAACAAGCAGCAGGTCCTCGCCCCGTCGGTGCGCCAACGCACCCGCGGGGATCCCACCGAGAACCGAGCCCATGCTGGCGGCGGCGAGCACCACCGATATCGCCGAGAAACTCAGGCCGTGGTCGCGCAGGTAAAGCGGGAGCACAGGCAACAAGACACCCGTGCCGATGCCGCTGGCGAGCCACGGAAGGTAGACCGGCAACGTGAGCGACGCCACCACGGGAAGTAGCGGGGCTACTTCGGTGTGAGAATCAACCGCGCGTTCCTGATGGGTCACGCCCGGCAGGCTACGGAGTTGTCTGGTCGGTCGGCCCGGTGAGAGC
>CAZHMP010000189.1:2247-3739 GCA_964533595.1 uncultured Acidimicrobiales bacterium
CCCACGACATGCCCGCCGTAGACAAGTCTCTCGGGGTAGGGCGACTGACCCGCGTCGCGGTGGATCATGGCCAGGTTGTGGGTGAGCCGCGCCAGCGCGGTGGCTCCGTCGATCACGTCGCGTGTGGGGTCGACAACCTGATCCCCCACCGCCCAGTCCGGCCCGTCACCCAGGAGTCCCAGGTTCCAACCCGGTGGCACCAGCTCATCGAACGACGAGAGATCGAGGGAGGGGGTCGTGCCCAAGTCGTCGTGGTGGCCCGGAAGGGTGTCGCCTTCACAGGGAAGCATCGGGCAACGCTGATAGATGACAGCGGGGTGACCCGCGGCCGAAGTGACAATGTCGACCAGCGCCTTGCCACGCGGTTTGCGTCCGGTCTTGGGCGTGGAGTCGGCCAGCGCGGCGACCGTTACCTCGGTGCAAAGGGAATCCCCGATGTGAACCGGCTGAACCAGCCGTAGGTCGCGGTAGAACAGATTGGCGATGGCACGGCGGCTGATGGTGGTGCTCTGTCCGATCGACATTTGCATGACAAGCCCGGGGCTGATCAGTTGGCGAGAAGACCCGGTGACCTCGAGGCAGAGCTCAGCGTCGAGGCACAGCGGCAGTCGTTCGCCGACAATCGATTGATACAAAGCAGCCATGCCTGAATCGATCGTGACGCTGGGCTGGACCGGGAGTCGGTCGCCGACGCTCAGGCGGTCGTAGAACGGGCCGTCGAGCGGTATCGAATCAGGCATGGTTCGAAGCTAGTTCGGGCCGCTGCCCAGCACGAGATCGCCAACGTCACTGATGTCACTGAGCCAGACGTCCGCCGAGTTCCCGATTGTCTGAGACGTGCCCACGTAGACCGCGGTTGCACCGGCGGCGCGTGCTGATTCGACGTCGTGACGCGAGTCGCCCACCATCGCCATCTCTGACGGATCGACACCGAGCGCATTCGCGCTTCCGGTGACCATGCCCGGGCCGGGCTTGGCTCCGTAGCCTGAGTCATAGCCCACAACGGATGCGAAGAGATCGGTCCAACCGAGACTGGCAACCTGCCTACGGGCCGACTCTTCGGAGTCGTTGGTGGCCATGCCGACAGACACGCCGGCGCTTCTCAGACGGAGCAACAGAACCTCGGCCCCGGCGATTCCCACGACTGTGGTGTCGATGGTTTCGGCGAACTTCTGCTCGATCTCGTGGAGGAACAACTGCTGATCGCCTTCACGTCCGAACCACGGGGCGAGACACGCTGCGACGGCATCGTTGGAGTCGGCTACCACGGGAGACGTCTCGAGCAGGGACCGCGACTCGAGATCGAATCCAACCGCCTGGGCTGCACCGGCCAACGTGATTTCGTCGGGTGACCATTCGGTTAGTAGACGTTCGATCACCGGGTCCCATGTGAGGTGGAAATCGACGAGTGTTCCATCCTTGTCGAACGCCACTGCTCGTATTTCGAATTGATCGGAACCCGTCATTGCGGCCGACCCTAGCCCTCTCGGCG
>CAZHMP010000190.1:0-3692 GCA_964533595.1 uncultured Acidimicrobiales bacterium
AACGCTGCCGACCAGTCCCAGCGATTGACCAGGTAGCCGCCGATCGCCGGGCCAAGGCCAATGCCCATGCCACCGACTGCGGTCCAGATGGCGATGGCCTTGCCACGTTCGGCCCGGTCGAAAGTGTTGGTCACGATGCTGAGAGTTGCCGGCAATACGAATGCAGCACCGAGACCCTGAATTGCTCGGCCGATCACCAGCACAGCGACGCCGTTTGCAAGAGCCCCCACGACCGAACCGATCCCGAACACGAGAAGACCGAAAGTCATCCATTTTCGACGACCAAAGCGATCTCCAACCGAACCGGCAAACATCAACAATCCGGCCAGGGTGAGAACGTAGGCGTCGACAATCCACTGCAGGTCCGAGGTCGATGCCTCGAGACTTGTCGAAATTGCCGGGAGCGCCGTGTTGACCACGGTGAGATCCAAGAAGACGATCAGAGTTCCTATGGACATGACGGCGAGCACCAGCCACCGACGCGGGTCGCGTGCCTCGGCTGCCACTCGTTTGGGCTGATTTGGTCGACTTTGCACTGGCTTCTCTCCTGCTTCTTGGCCCGGCCGGCGTCGGCCGCGCTCTTGTTCTCGACCAATAAAGACCGTTCGGTCCAGAATGTCAAGATATTTACTACCGATGGTTCCAATATTCGCTCGGATGTGGCAGACTGGCCTCGTGGACAACTCCGGAAGTCGAACTCAGAATCAGCGGGGCAGGCCGCGGCTCTTCGACGAAGAGACGACGCTCGACGAACTCACAGAGCTGTTCTGGCGCAAGGGATACACCCAAACATCAGTTGCGGATCTCGTTGGAGTCAGCGGCGTTCACAAGTCGAGCCTCTACAGCACCTTCGGATCCAAGGACGAGCTGTTCGCCACCATCCTCCATCGCTACTTCGAGCAACGCATGGAGATGTTTTCACTTCTGATCGAGACCGCCGGCCCTGGGATCGAGGGCATCCATGCCTTCCTCGATCTGATTCTCAGTGACGTTCTCGCGGGAAACGGCAAAAACGGCTGCCTCCTCGTCAACAGCTCGACCGAGTTGGGCGGATCGGCCCCGGGCTTCGATGATTTCGGGGACCAATTTCGCGACGCCATGCGTGCCCGCTTCCGCTCCCTCATCGCACAAGGCGACCCCATCGACCACAACGAACCCACGACAGACCAGCGAACGGAGCTGCTTCTAATGTTCATGATCGGATTGATCTCAACCACACGCGGCGGTGCGTCGGAATCCGAGCTCAGGCGAGCCATCGATTCCATGCACGCCACCGTCGACACCTGGGGTTGACATGGCCGTCTCCGACTACAGCCACCGCTCCGCCCTGGTGACAGGGGCCAATTCGGGCCTTGGATTCGAGGCGGCGCGTCAGCTCGCCGTCCTCGGCTACCGATCCGTCGTTCTGGCATGTCGCAGCCAGGCGAAAGCCGATTCGGCCCGTGCGAGGCTGGTCGCGTCAACCGGCGTCGATCCGTTTTCCACACTCGAGGTCGATGTCGCCGAAATCGAATCGTCAGCACACGCTGCTGCCGAGCTGGTGTCGCGAGGCAATGGGTTCGACTCCGTGTTGCTCAACGCCGGAATGGTGCCCAGTGCGCTCGACCGAACAACCGACGGCATCGAAATGTGCTTCGCCTCGTCGCTCGTGGGTCATCACATAGTCACCGAAACCCTGCTCGACGCTCACCTGATCAACGAAGGGGCGACCGTCGTGCTCGTCGGTTCGGAAGCCGCCAACAACGACCTTCCCAAGGCGATGGGTATGAGCGTCTACGACTTTGTGCGGGGAGACGGAAACGACTTCGGCAGCACTCTCGAAGAAGCAATGGAGAGTTTCGCACGTGCCGAGCATGGCCCGAGCTACAACGGCAACCGCCAATACTCAACGACCAAGGCGTTCTCCGCCTGGTGGGCAGCGGCAATGGCCCGACGTCATCCCGGAAGCGTCAGCTTCTATGCCGTATCTCCGGGCGCGAACATGGGCACCAACGCCGCACGTCATGCAACCGGCGCCTTCAAACTCATGGTCGGGTTCATGCGCCGCTTCGGAAAGGTCCTCCGGATGGATCAACCCATCGAGCAGGGCGCAGGGCGCTACATAGACGTTCTCCACGGCAACGGTGGGCCATTCGAAAATGGCCGCACCTACACGTCGCGCCCCAAGAAGATGACCGGTCCGATCGTTGCATCCGCAGCACCACATCTGATGGACACCCTGAGACAGGACACCGCGATTGCGGTGCTCGACAAGTTGACTGATCGGTCCAGCGACCCCGCCTGACCTCTGCCGGCAGGTCCACCGCTGCTGGCGGCCACCCCGATCGGTGGCTACAGTCGCGCCACTCTCAGGAGCTGCGGTCTTAGATGCCATCATCGCCGACGGGTGAGGTCACAATTCTGTTCACCGACATAGTGAACAGCTCGCGCCAATGGGAAGACGACGCCTCCCGTATGAGACTCGCGCTCGCAGCTCACGATGCAATCACCGCCGAGGTTGTCGCCTCAGCGGGCGGAACCGTGTTCAAGCACACCGGAGACGGGGCGTCCTGCGCATTCGCGGAGCCATCCCAGGCCGTCGAGGCGGCAACAGCAATCCAAGAGCGGCTGCGGACCGGAGCATGGGATCACGGTGACCGGCTTGCGTTGCGTGCCGGAATGCACACCGGTCGGGTCGACCCCACCAATGGCGACTATTTCGGCCCAGTTCCGAATCGAGCCTCACGAATAATGCAATTGGCCGTGGGAGGACAAATCACATGCTCCGCGACTACCGCCACGGCGCTGAGGCCCGACCAGGTGCAGTCCGACGGCTTTCACGACTTGCGCGGGATCGGTGTCGCCGAGATCTTCTCCATAGTCGACGATCGCCTGGAGCGGCGAACACAATCCCTGCACTCAACTGCGAGTCCCTCGCATCTTCCGCGGCGTTTCACGTCATTTCTTGGCCGGGAGGCCGAAGTTGCTGAAATCGTGCGTCTCATCAATGAGCGCGGCGGAGTTACCACCCTCGTGGGGCCCGGTGGGGTCGGAAAAACCCGTCTCGCCATAGCGGCCGGTGAGGCCGTGCTCGGCCAGTTCGCCGGCGGGGTCCAATTCTGCGATCTCTCCCAGGTAGACGATCCGGATCACGTGGCCGAGTCAGTAGCCGATGTAATCGGCGCAAGGTTGCAGCCCGGCATGGACATCGAATCCAGCGTGATCGATTACCTCAGCGGACGCAATTTGGTCCTTGTTCTCGACAATTGTGAGCATGTTCTCGAACGTGTCAGAGCTCTTGTGATGGGACTTCTGCCGATCCGCGGAATCGTGATCTTGGCGACCAGTCGCGAGCCGCTGGCTGTCCCGAACGAGAAGGTCGTTTCGGTGGCCCCGCTCGACGTTGACGGCAGTGGGGTCGAGCTTTTTGTCGAACGAGCGCGCGGCCGCGACTCATCCTTCACCGTCGACGGTTCCAACGAAGCAGCCATACGACAGATCGTCATCCAGCTCGGCGGGGTGCCGCTAGCGATCGAGCTCGCAGCCGCGTGGGCTCGCGCAATGGCACCAGAGGAGATTCTGCAGAGGCTTCGCGGTCATCTTGGGATGCTCGACGGTGGCGACAAGTTCGGCCCTGCACGCTCCATACGCGAGACCGTCAAGTGGTCGATGGATCTGCTCGAACCAGACGAGTCGCTGCTCCTCACGCTGCT
>CAZHMP010000191.1:0-3692 GCA_964533595.1 uncultured Acidimicrobiales bacterium
ATCGCCGCGTATCAGGCGCTCCGGGTCGAAGGCCTGGCTCGGGTCGATTTCTTCTACGAAAATTCTGGGCCAAACGCCGCCACCGGCGAAGAATCTGCCGCCAGCGAGGTATCTGCATCCGGCCGTGGGTGGCTGGTGAACGAACTCAACACGATGCCGGGGTTCACACCGATATCGATGTATCCCAAGCTTTGGGCCGAATCCGGCGTCTCCTACCAGTCGCTGATCGACCGACTGGTCGGGCTGGCCCTAGAGCGACACTCTCGAAAGCTCCGGCACCGCCGCACCGACCACTGAACTGGGGACCGCGGACCGCGGAGCCGTGAACCGGGGACCGGGGGCGGTGAACCGGGGACCGCGATCGAGCACCAATCCTGAATGGAACTTCAGGATCCTTTAACCAGCTTTGCTCACAGTCTTACGTTTCTTTGACAACAGATGGGGAAGATGGTGGATGTGACCTCGATCACCGTTGCCCCTCCCATGAATGACACGCCTTCCGCCACCACGCTCCCACCCAGGCCGGTGCGCCAGAGCCGCCTGCGTCCCACGCCTCTGGCGAGCAGCGACATCGCAGCATTCGTGGTGATAAATCTCGTGGTCATCACCGCCATGTGGGTTCGGCATGGCGGTCTCGATCCATGGGCCACGTCCTTCGGCAAGTTTCAAGGGTTGGGTCAGATAACGGCCCTGTGGGGATCGTTCTTCATCCTCGCCGAGTTGGTGTTGATCGCACGAGTGCCATGGATCGAGCGACGTTACGGAATGGATCGACTGCTGCACTGGCATCGGATCACCGGGTTCGCTTCCGTTGCTTTGCTCATTGCCCATGTGTTCTTTACGACAGCCGGCTACGCCATAACTCGCCAAGCCGGAGTGATCAATCAATTCGGCAACTTCATCCTCTACTGGCCCAACATGCTCACCGCCACGGCCGGGTTCGTTCTCATCCTCGGCGTGGCGGTTACATCAATGCGAGCGGCTCGTCGCGCTCTCAACTATGAGACTTGGCACTTCATCCACTTCTACTCATACTTGGGAGTCGCGCTCGCCTTCGCCCATCAACTCACGAGCGGATCGGATTTCGCCACAGACCATCTCGCAGTTGTTTACTGGGTGGCCCTCAACCTCGCCGCCGCAGCCGCAGTGTTGGGATTTCGTTGGATCAGCCCGATATGGCGGGCAGTACGCCATCAGCTCCGCATCGTCGCCGTTGAAGAGGAGGGCCCGGGGGTTGTATCCATCCGGGTCGAGGGTCGCAAGCTCGATCGCCTCGCCGCGGCCTCAGGACAGTTCTTCATCATTCGGGTAATGCGCCGCGATCGGTGGTGGCGAGCCCATCCATTGTCATTGTCGGCTGCACCCGATGGGCATTCACTTCGCTTCACCGTCAAAGCCCTCGGGGACGACAGCACTTGGATGCAACAGGTCCCAATCGGCACCAGGGTCATGGCCGAAGGACCCTATGGCACCTTTCATTCCGAGAACGATCCCACCGAGAAGATCCTTCTCATCGGTGGAGGGATCGGCATCACCCCGCTGAGAGCAATATTCGAAGACATCGAGCGGGCACCGGGTGACGTCACGCTTCTCTATCGGGCCCGCAGCCGTGCCGATGCCATCCTTTTGGGTGAACTCCAAGAGATCGCCGACCGGCGCGGATTCAAGCTCAAGGTCAGCAAGAGCCGGAAGGGCGATCGTCGTCACAGCCAACCGTTCAGCGCGGCGGCTCTCGGCCATGCCGTGCCCGACATCTCAGAACGGTCCGTCTATGTGTGCGGGCCGCCCGAACTGATTTCAGCTGCTTGCAACGGAGCAAGGCGGGCGGGCGTCGGCCGCAAAAACATCCACTACGAACGGTTCGACTACTGATGCGAGAATCGGCCCCAAATCCCTCCGAAGACACCGCACAATTGGAGAGGCCACACGAATGAGACGTTTAGTTCCCACGCTAGGGCTCACCGCAGCGGGGCTGGCCATGATTCTCAATTTCGAGACGAGATCCACGCCGTCGATCGCTCTCTCGGGTAGCGCCACCATTGCCGGAGTCGATAGCTCCGGGACGACGTCCACCGGCTCGAGTTCGAGCTCCTCGAACGGCCCGGCCACAACCGCTCCATCCACAGCGGCCGACACCCAACCGAGTTCTGCGACAGCCGAACGCCAGCAGATCATGTCGCAGCTGCCCGACTGGGTAATCGAGCGAATCAACGAGCAGTTTCCCGACGGTATCCCACTCGATTTGCTTGAGCAGGTTGCCTACGAGCTGGGAATCCCAGTCGGCTCATCCGGGTCTAAAAGCGGATCGACCGCATCGGCATCATCCGGCCCCACCACAACCGGCCCCACCACAACCGGCCCCACCACAACCCTGTCGCCGACCGCCCAGGTGGTCGACGGACCCACGGCCAACACGCCGTTCGGGCCCTACCAGGTCGAAGTCACGATCGACGGTGGCCAGATCACCGACGTGGCCTTCGTCCGCACTCCCCGCGATATGCAGTCGATGGCCATAGTCCGTTATGCCCTGCCCCGACTCACAGATCAGACTCTCTCGAACCAGTCCGGCGAGGTGCAATTCATCAGCGGAGCGACCTACACGTCGTACGCCTATCAACAGTCGCTACAAGCGGCTCTCGACGCCGCCGGATTCTGAGGCCGGAGGCGTCGTGACGAGGCACGTCCAACAGGTAATGGGAACCGTGGTCAGCATCGAGGTTCCCGACTCCACGAGCTCTGAGCTGATCTCGCGCACGTGCGATTGGCTGCATCGCGTGGAAGCACTGTTCAGTGTCTTCATAGATGACAGCGAGGTCTCCCGGATCGCCCGCGGTGACATGTCGATCGATGATGCCAACCCTTTGGTTCGCCACGTGCTCAACCGGTGTGACGAATTGTGCTCGCTCACAAACGGGGCTTTCAGGCACCGCAATCGCTCGCCGGAACGTCCCATCGACCCATCCGGCTTCGTGAAGGGATGGTCGGTCGAGCGGGCACTTCTGGACATGCGGATCTCCGGAATCGACCGCGCTTGCATTGATGCCGGTGGCGATATCGCGGGGTTCGTGGGTGACGATGACGCTCCCTGGCGGATTGGAATCCGAAATCCCGATGACCCCGACGGAGTAGCCGCGATCCTCGATGTCCACGATGGAGCGGTGGCCACCTCCGGCGAATATGAGCGGGGTCAACACATCCAACACAGTGACGATTTCATGTCTGGGCTCCGTCGCGACATCGATCGTTTCCAGCAACCGACGTCGCCCCTGACCAGCGTGAGTGTGGTGGGCCCCGAACTCGGTATCTGCGATGCCCTGGCCACTGCGATATGGGCGGATGGAGCGAGGCAGGGCCGAGCCGACCCCCCATGGCTCATCAACTTCGGCGAATACGACGTGCTGGTCTGCACCGCCGACGGCCGAGTCAGATACTCCGAACGTCTCGAGCCAATACTTCAGGTGGGAGCAACGCCGCCCGCAGGAATCGTATGAGTTCGCGGCGGCGAGCCACCGCCACTCGCAGTGTTGATTCGAGGCCGATGGCTCGTTGCACCTCCAGCTCTCCCGCAACGCCGACCACCGTCGAATAGAGGCTCAGCAGGAGCATCGAGGGGTCACTGCGCCGAAACCGACCGGCATCCATTTCCCGTTCAAGGAAATCGGCGGCTCTGGAGAAGACGGGGCCGACACGAT
>CAZHMP010000192.1:0-3570 GCA_964533595.1 uncultured Acidimicrobiales bacterium
GATGGAGCAGATCTGGTCATAGGCAATGAGGGTTTCGCCGACCACTTTTCCACCGCCCTGAGTGTGTCGTTGGTAGTCCTCCCGCTCTCGGCTCTGCTGGCGCTCTTGGCCATGGCAGTCGAATCGAGCGCTGGGTTGACCAAGGCAAATGAGCATACGAAAGAGCGACTTCGCGACGAGGATCGATCGCGCCGGAAGGCACAACGGCTTGCGCTGGCCCAGTCACAGGGCATGGAACTTGTTGCTGCAGGCGCCACGGCACCTGTCATCGACTCTTTCATGGAGAAGGTACTGGCCACGGAGACCGAGGATGACACTGAGCCGTCGCCGGAACTTGTTTCCATGGTCGACCACGTCCGCCTGTTGGCGAGCGAACGCGATCGGGTCAGTGAGGCGATGATCCATGAGTCAACTCACGACAGGCTCACCGGGCTCCACAACCGAACATCCATCGTGTCGGCGACCGAGGTGGCTATGACGGTCGGACATCGCCACGGACCTATGGCTGCGGTATTTGTCGATATTCGCCGATTCAAGCTGACCAACGACGCGTACGGCCATGAGATCGGCGACGAAGTCCTGCGGACCTTCGCTGATCGGATCGACTCGGTGGTTGGCGAGAACGGCCAGGCCGCGAGGATTGGTGGCAGCAAGTTCGCGGTGTTGTTGGATCCGGCCACGCCTGAGCGAGCTCAGGCGCTCGCCCAGCAGATTATCGAGACGACGATGCGCTCCTACTCGGTATTCGGACAACACATCGAGCTTGAGGTGTGTGCCGGTTTGAGCTTTGCCGGAGCAGATGACACTGACCCGGATCGGCTGCTTCGAGAAGCCGACACTGCCATGCGCCACGCGTTTCGAACGGATCAAACCATGGTCTGCGTGAATGAGTCCTTGAGAGCGCTCGAAGAAAGTCGTCACCTCGTGGAAGCGGGCATTCGTGACGCGATTCGCGACGATGGCATTGTCGTTCTCTATCAACCACTCGTGGATCTGGCGACCGGGCGAATATGCGGTGTCGAGGCACTTGCCAGGTTGCGCCGCGGAGACGGGATTCTCACCCCGGACAAGTTCATAGAGATTGCCGAAGACACCGGACAAATCGTCGACCTCGATCGCAGAGTGTTGGACATCGGGTCTCGTCAGGTCGCTCGGTGGAACGACATCTACGCAACATCGATCGAGCTCGCAGTGAACCTGTCGGGTGCGCACGCCGGTCGACCCGATGCGATGACCAGTGTGTTGGCCACGGCCAGGCGCAGCGGGCTCGACCCGCAGTCGCTGGTGGTCGAGATCAACGAAGGGGTTTTTCTCGATGATGTTGAAGCGGTTGCCGGTCGCCTCGCACCGTTGCGAGACGCGGGCATCAGAGTTTCGATCGATGACTTCGGCACTGGTTACTCATCGCTGTCGTATCTTCAGCATCTTCCCGTCGACATTCTCAAGATAGATCAGAGCTTTGTGGCGCGCTTGCAAGAGTCGTCTCGCGATGTCGCCTTGGTACGAGCAATCATCGACCTCGCGGGTGCGCTTGATCTCGAGGTCGTCGCCGAGGGAATCGAAGAGGCCGAGCAGATGGAAATGCTCACCGCAATGGGATGCGCCATGGGCCAGGGCTACCTCTTCGACCGGCCGGTGAATGCCGCGACGTTGGAACATCGCTGGCTGGTAAGCGACCTAACCAATATCGACGAACTCGTGATCTGAAGGCCTTGGCGCGCCAGTCGGGGGCGAGCCGATGGCCCGCCCCCGACTCGCGTGGGACCCGTTGAAATGCGATGTGATCAGCAGGTGAACCCGGGGATGCAGGGGAGCGGCGGGATGGTCGGGCCCGGGCTGGGGACCGGGATGGGGAAGGTGGGCACTGGGAAGGTGGGCAGGGGGAGAGGGAAAGGCGGGATGGTGATGGTTGGAACCGTTGTGGTTGGCGGAAGGGTGGGCACCGGCACTGTGATGGTCGGCACTGGAATGCTCGGCACGGGGAATACCGGGATGGTTGGCACGGTGGGGACGGGCAACGGGAACGGCGGCAACGGAATCGGGAACGTGGGTGTGGGAATCGGGAACGGGAACGTCGGTGTGGGTGTCGGTGCTGGCGTGGGCTCAGGTGCGGGTGCGGGTGCTGGTGCGGGCTCGGGTGCGGGCTCAGGTGCTGGTGCTGGCGCCGGTTCAGGTGCAGGCTCGGGGGTGGCTGGAGGAGTCGACTCGGTGGTCGAGTCGCCGGCGGGTGTTGAGGGAGCTACGCCTGATCCGTCAGACGATGTGCCGGCTGGGCTGGAAGGTGGATTGGATGCGATCATGCCGGTGTTGTGGGCGGGTTTGGTGGAGCTGCTCTGAGCGCCGACGGCTTGATCGGCCGTGGTGTCGTTGGTCTGGTTGGTCTCGCTGGTCGCCTCGACCTGCGTAACGGGATTGGTTTTGTCGACGGCTGGTTGGGCATCGCTCCCGCCTCCGACGACGGTCATGACCCCGAGGGTGGCGAGCGCTGAGACTGCCAGCGTCGCTGTTGCGATGATTGTGCGGTTCTTCATGATTGTTGCTCCGGTCTCCAGGCGACCCGGTTGGTCGCTGTGTGATGGTCCTGAGCAACTCGCAATCGCAAGTGGACACTTTTGTCAGAAAGATTTTCGATCTGCAGACGACGTCGGCCGAACCACCCACGCGTACTTGGGATTCAATTGCCGCAGGGCACCAGTTGAATTGGTCGACTCACTTGGTGGGCGACCGAATTCCCGGCAGCATCGAATGCGGCGAGATTGACGGTGATTTGTTCGCCGTTTGGCGACGTGCCACTGGGGAACGGGCCCAGCACAGCGTGCCAGAGGCCGTCGATCCCCAGTGAAAACGGCACAGAATACGACGCGGTGCCGACCGTCCATGAGCCGCTCACGTTGGCCACACCGACATCGTCGGTCACCTCCGCGGTGAGGTTGGCAGAGGTCGGGTACTTACAGGTGGTGACGGTGAATTGCTCCTGTATCACTCCGGCATCGGTGAACGTGTTCTGGCCGAAGACCGGTGGTGAAGTGTCCGGAGCGACGGTGGTCGTGCTTGTCGTCGTCGGTGCAGCGGTAGTTGTGGTGGTCGTTGCCGCGGTAGTCGTGGTCGTGCTGGTCGTGGTCTCCGGAGCGACGGTGGTCGTGCTTGTCGTGGATGTGGTTGTTGCGGTTGCGACCGACGTTGTCGGCGTTGGCAATGTGGTGGTGGGATCGGTCAGAGGTGGGGTCGTCGTGCCGAGCGTTGTCAGTGTTGTGGCGAGATCGGTTGTGGCGAGTTCAGTTGTCGCGAGATCAGACAACGGTGAGTCTCCGCCCAACGTCGCGGCTCCCACCACTCCGAGCGCGCCACCGATCAAGACCATGGTGGCGAGAACTCCGGCGAAGGCCAGTCCCGACAGTCGGCCTCCGACTTTCCGTGACTTGGCGGGAAAACCGTCACCACGCCACTTCGGCTCCGCCAGGAAGCGAGAGGACGTGCCCGCAAGCAGCGACGTGAGTACAGCGTGTTTCACCGCACTCGGTGCGGGAGTGAACGGCATGGCGCTCGCCATTCCGCTCGGGTCGAGGAGCG